>NZ_JBELFI010000126.1:0-6726 GCF_042093035.1 Yoonia sp.
TACAGCCGCTTTGGGGTGTGGCGCCAGATTGTATTGGCCATCCTGCTGATTGTCCTCGTCAAGGCAATCGAGACCGTCGGCCTGAACCTCGCACGCACCACTCCTGAGCTCTGGTTCGCGACCTACCTGCAAAACGCGGTGGGCTTTGCCATCGTGTGGTTCCTGCTGTTCTGGGCGGGCCGTCCGTATCTGTTCAAACGGCGCGCCACAAAGGGGCTGGCAGCATGATCCTGCACGTTTATTTTGCGCGACGCTTCTTTATGACATTTCTTGGTATGGCAGGGGTATTTTTGCTGATTATCAGTTCGATCGACCTTGTCGAACAACTACGCCGTTTCGCCGGCGCAGATGCCACTTTTCCCGATATCATGGCCCTGACACTTCTGAACACGCCCACGACATTCGCCGCGATGCTGCCGCTGATAATGATCCTTGCGGCAATCGCGTTCTTTCTGGGCATGGCGCGTTCATCGGAGATGGTGGTGACGCGCGCCGCCGGGCGGTCTGCGATGCGCGCGCTTTTGGCGCCGCTTGCGGTGACGCTGGCGATCGGCGTCTTGTCGATTGCAGTTCTCAACCCGATTGTGGCGGCAACGTCGAAAGCATTCGAAAACCGCAGTGACGCGCTGAGAGGGCAGAACTCGGTCCTGTCGCTGGGCTCCTCAGGGCTTTGGCTGCGGCAGGGCGATGCTGCCGGACAAACCGTGATCCGTGCGCAAGCCACCAATCTTGATGGAACGCGGCTCGAGCAGGTCACATTCATGACTTTCAGCCCCGATGGGACCCCAGCACTGCGTATCAATGCAACGAGCGCGCAACTGGAGGCTGGCGCTTGGCTGCTGCGCGATGTGAAATCATGGCCATTGCGCGCGGACACCATCGCCGAAGCCGCGGCACGCACGATGCCGCAGACGTCTATCGCATCGACCCTGACCGCAGATCAGATCCGCAACAGTTTCGGCACGCCCTCCTCGATACCGATCTGGCAATTGCCCGCCTTTATTGAACGCCTGCGCGCGGCCGGGTTTTCCGCGCAGCGCCACCAGGTCTGGCTTCATTCTCAGATTGCCCTGCCCGCTTTCCTGATTGCCATGGTTTTGATCGGCGCGACTTTCACGATGCGCCATCAACGCGGCAGCAGAACCGGCTTGATGGTTCTCTTTGCGGTGCTTTTGGCATTTTTCGTCTACTTTGTCCGCAACTTCGCGCAAGTGCTTGGCGAAAACGGCGATCTGCCAGCAGTGCTTGCCGCCTGGACACCACCGCTTGCGGCGATTGCACTGTCTCTTGGTGCCCTTTTGCACAATGAGGATGGCTGATGCGCATCTTGCTGGTCCTGTTCCTGCTGCTGCCAAATCTGCTGGTTGCCCAGAATGCAGCGACTCTTTTGGCCGATAGTGTCAAGCTCAACGGCGATGACCAGCTCATTGCCAGCGGCAACGTGGAAGTGCTGTTTGAGGGCAACCGCCTGTCCGCAACCGAGATCGTTTTTGATCGCCCCAGCGACACATTGCAGATCATCGGCCCGATCTTCATCCGCGGTGCCGACGGGACACTCTTGACAGCAGAGCGCGCCACGCTTGATCCACGGCTTGAGAATGGCATCCTGCAAAGCGCGCGGATCGTGCTGGATCAGCAACTTCAGCTTGTTGCCAATCAAATAGATCAACAAGACGGGCGCTATACGCAGCTTTACAAAACGGCGGCGACCTCTTGTCGGGTTTGCGGCGCCGGACCTCCGCTATGGGAAATCCGCGCGGAGAAAGTCATTCGCGACGCCGAGGAATTGCAGCTTTACTTTGAGAATGCAGTCTTTCTTGTGCGCGGCGTGCCTGTGCTGTGGCTGCCACGTATGCGCTTGCCAGACCCGGCCTTGTCCCGTTCGACGGGTCTTTTGGTGCCGGAGCAGCGCAATACCACGCAATTGGGTTTTGGATTTAAATTGCCCTATTTCATTACCTTGGGGGACGACCGCGATATCACCGTGACCCCCTATTTGTCGTCTCAAACCCGCACACTGGAGCTGGTCTACAGGCAGGCGTTTGTCAGCGGCGATTTGCGGATTGAGGCCGCAGCCAGCGATGATACGCTGCTTGCCGAAAATCGGGGTTATCTTTTTGCTCAGGGCGAATTCGCGCTCGGTACCGGCGCTCAATTCAGCTTCGATATCGAGACCACAAGCGATCCGGCCTACCTTCTGGACTATGGGTATTCCGGCAAGGATCGGCTTGATAGCGCCGTTGGGCTGGTGAAGGTGACCGATGAAACCATGTTCCGAAGCCGATTGACCTATTACCAGACCCTGCGCGACGATGAGGTGAACGCCTCATTGCCGCCGCTCATTGCCGATATCGATTTTGAGCGCCGCCAGCCCACCCAACAAGGCGGGCTTCTGGGCTATCAGCTCAATATCGATACCGAATACCGGCCCAGCAACACCGCCGGCGACGCAGGCCGCGACGTGACCCGTGCCGGTGCAGCCGCAAGCTGGCAACAAAGCTGGGTGACACAAAATGGCATGGTGGCGGAGGTCGAAACCGGCGCGCGGGCCGATTTATATCTGGTTGGCGACGACCCGGACTATCCACAGGCGGATTTGCGCGTTGCACCAGACGCACGGCTAACGCTGCGCTGGCCCTTGGCGCGGCGGATGGGCAGCGGCGCGACACATGTCATTGCGCCCGTGGTGTCATTGGCGTGGTCTGACAGCGATGGCAGCACACCACCCAATGAGGACAGCACCCGCAGCACTCTGGATCAGGGCAATCTTTTTGACGTCTCGCGCTTTGCCGGTGACGACGCGCTGCAAGCCGGGCCGCAAGTAGCGGCAGGTCTGGCCTGGACGCGCTTTGGTGCGGCAGGGTTTGACAGCACGCTTTCGCTTGGGCGCGTGATCGCGCAGGATGCAAATGCAGCCTTCTCGCTGAGTTCCGGGCTATCGGGCAGGCGCTCTGACTGGTTGGTGGCGGCGCAGATGACATCGGCCAATGGTTTACTTATTGATGCACGCGGGCTTTGGGCCGACGACGGGGATCTGACCAGTGCGGACGGGCGTCTGTTCTGGCGCAATGATCTGGTGAACCTCAGTGCCAATTACAATTGGCAGAGTCCGGATGTGGATGAGGGGCGCAACAGCAGCGTGTCGGAGTGGTCCGTGGATGCGGCCTATGATGTGAATGACGCCTGGCGGCTGCGGATGGATGCGCGCTATGACATCGCAGGTGATCGCCCGGTTGAGGCAGGGGCCGGGCTGAGATGGCGCAACGAATGCGTGAGCATCGACGTTTCGGTCTCGCGCCGCTACACGTCTTCGACTACTATCGAGCCGACAACAACCTTCGGCCTCAGCGGCACAATCGGCGGGTTTTCGGCCGGACGGGCAGCGGGCGGCATCACAACAGGGTGCGGGACTTAAGACGAATGGAACTTTTGAAGATGCGTTTTCGCAATATCGCAGCAGGTCTGATTGCCTGCACATTGATGACCGGTCTGACAACACAGGCCATCGCCCAAGGCCAGCTTGCAACCGCGATCAACGTGAACGACCGGGTCATCACGCAGTTTGAACTCAGCCAGCGTGAACGCTTTCTTGCCGCGATCAACACTGCGGGAAACATCGCCGAGATCGCACGCACCGGACTGATCGATGACCGGCTCAAGCTGCAGGAAATGGAGCGTTTCAACCGCAGTCTGTCACAAGCGGAAGTCCAGCAGGAATTGCAGCAATTCGCCGCGCGCGGCGGCCTGAGCCTGGATGAATTCGTTCAAATGTTGGCTTCCAACGGGGTCGAGCTGCGCAGTTTCATCGAATACGTCAGTATCGGCGTCATGTGGCGCGACTTTATTCGGGCCCGCTACAACCGCGAAATTACCGTGACGGAGGCAGATGTGGATCGCGCATTGGCGCGACAGGGCAACGCACCGACCCAGCTTGAAGTTCTGCTCAGCGAGATCATCATCCCCGCCCCCCCAGAGCGTGCCGCAAGGGTGCGTGAAGTGGCAGGCCAGATTGCCGCGTTGCGCTCATATGAGGAATTCGAGAACGCCGCGCGGCAGGTCTCAGCCCTGCCGACCCGTGAAAATGGCGGACGGTTGGATTGGGTGCCAATCACAAACTACCCGCCGCAAATCCAAACCCTCTTGCTGGAACTTTCCACTGGCGAAGTTACCGAGCCGATCGAAATTCCAAATGCCGTGGCCTTGTTCCAAAAGCGGGGATTGCGCGAAGGGCGGCGTGCAACAACAACGCCGGCAAGCATTGAATATGCAACCTACCTTATCGCAGGCGGAACCTCCCAAGCTGCACAACGCAGAGCCGCTGATGTGGCAATTGCGGCCGATACCTGTGATGATCTTTATGGGATAGCGCGCGATGAAGCCCCTGAGATGCTAACGCGCGAAACCCTTGCTCCGGCCGATATCCCTGCCGACGTCGCCCTTGAATTGGCACGGCTTGATCCCGGTGAGGCCGCCACCCTTTTGGTGAACGGCGGCACGCAATTGGCCTTTGTCATGCTTTGCGCGCGCAACCAGACAGATGTCGGTCCGCAGGACCGTGACGCGGTGCGCAACCAGATCCGCAGCCAGCGATTGGCAGCACTCGCTGATGCATTGCTGGCTGACCTGCAGGCTTCGGCTGATATCCGCCGCTGATGCAGCCGGTCGCAATAAGCTGTGGTGAACCGGCAGGGATCGGTCCTGAGATTGCAGTGTCCGCTTGGCATCAGCTGAAAGCCGAAGTGCCTCTTTTGTGGATAGGTGACCCCGGCCATTTGCCCCAGGGCACCAGCTTTCACGTTGCCACTGACCCCACCGATATTCATCCTTTGAAATTCACCGTGCTCGCACGCGAATTTGGCGCGCCTGCGGTTGCGGGCCAACCGAACCCGACCCATGCGGCTGGCGTCATCAGCGCTATCTCTGACGGGGTTGATCTGGTGCAATCGGGGGCCGCGTGCGCGCTATGCACGGCGCCTATCCATAAGGCGGCGCTGATCGACGGCGCAGACTTTTCCTACCCCGGCCATACCGAATATCTGGCTGCCCTGGCAGGGACCGATCAGGTGGTGATGATGCTGGCTTGCGATGATCTGCGTGTGGTCCCGGTGACAATCCACATTCCGTTCGCCGATGTGCCCCAAAAACTGACGGCAGCGCTGCTGACGAACACGCTGTTGACGACCCACGCGGGCCTGCGTTGCGATTTCGGGATTGCGCGGCCACGGATCGCTGTGGCCGGGCTGAACCCTCATGCGGGCGAAGATGGCAAGATGGGCCGCGAAGAAATCGGGCTGCTGACACCGGTGCTTGATGCCTTGCGCGCGCAGGGCATGGATATTGCGGGGCCACTATCAGCCGATACAATGTTTCATGCAGCCGCGCGCGCGCGCTATGATGTTGCCGTTTGCATGTACCACGATCAAGCGCTGATCCCGATCAAGACGCTGGATTTTTCGGGTGGCGTGAATGTGACACTCGGCTTGCCCTTCGTTCGGACATCGCCGGATCATGGCACGGCCTTTGATATCGCAGGACGCGGTGTAGCCGATCCAACGTCGATGATTGCCGCCATTCGCATGGCCGCGAAAATGGCCGATGCACGTGCGGTTTGAACAGGCTGGAGCCTCCGGCGGAAGTTTATATGGGGATTAAGAAATCATGAGCGCGATTGATGATCTGCCACCACTGCGGGATGTGATCGCCGCCCATGCGTTGGCGGCGAAGAAGTCGCTGGGGCAGAATTTCTTGCTCGATCTGAATTTGACCGCCAAGATTGCGCGGCTGGCGGGGGATGTCTCAGAAGCGGATGTGTTGGAGGTTGGCCCCGGTCCGGGTGGGCTGACGCGCGGTTTGCTGGCCGAGGGCGCGCGCCGTGTGCTTGCCATTGAAAAAGATCCCCGCTGTATGCCCGCCTTGGCGCAGATATCTGCCGCCTATCCGGGGCGTCTTGAGGTTATCAACGCCGACGCTTTGGATCTTGATCCGCTGGCCCATCTGACACCGCCAATCAAAGTGGCCGCGAACCTGCCCTACAACGTCGGCACAGAGCTTTTGGTACGTTGGTTGACCCCGCCAGAGTGGCCGCCCTTTTGGCAAAGCCTGACACTGATGTTCCAGCGCGAGGTTGCTCAGCGCATTGTTGCTGCTCCCGGTAGCAAAGCCTATGGTCGTCTGGCGCTGCTCGCCCAATGGCGCAGCGATCCCCGCATTGTCATGGACTTGCCGCCCGAAGCGTTCAGCCCGCCGCCCAAAGTCAATTCTGCGGTGGTGCATCTGACCGCCCTGCCGACGCCACGTTATCCCGCCGATCCGCGCACGTTGAACAAAGTCGTCGCCACAGCCTTTAACCAACGCCGCAAGATGCTGCGTTCCGCGCTCAAGTCGCTCAGCCCTGCTATTGAGGCGCATCTGCTGGATGCCGGGATCAAGCCGACCGAGCGTGCCGAACAGGTTGGTCTGGAAGCGTATTGTGCATTGGCCCGCAGTCTGGACGCAAAGTAAAAAGCCCTTCGGAGGATGTCCGAGGGGCCTTCAATTATTCAGCAGCCTCTGGCGCGCTATCCTCATCAGAGGACGGGCGCGGCTTGCGCGGTCTGCGTGGCCGCTTTGGCTTTTCCTCGGGTGTTTCGACAAGGCCGCTATCGCCATCGGCTGCGGCCTCCGCCATATCGGGCTGTTGGGAATTCGCGGGGTCATTTGAAGACGCCTCTTGCGCTTTCAACCGGT
>NZ_JBELFI010000127.1:0-6661 GCF_042093035.1 Yoonia sp.
ATGTTGCCATCAACTCGCTTCACATGGAAGGCAGGGCTATTGATTTTGCCTTGCCAAAAGTTTCACAGCGCCAACTTGGCGCCACCGCCAATGCAATATGTCGTGGAGGCGTTGGTACTTATAGTAATTTTGTCCATATCGATAGCGGTAGAAATCGACATTGGAGCGCCTGATCTCTGGCCGCTTTTTATTGCTTCTGTGTGTTTAATGACAGATTGTTAACTTGGCCTTGTTTGTGCATATGTGTTCCAAAGGGAGTCTGGTGTCATGCCTACGATCATTTCTGTTGCGAGTGGAAAAGGCGGCGTCGGTAAATCATCGTTAGCCGTTAATATGTCTACACGGCTGCAGGATGGTTATGGGCCTACGCTTCTTGTCGATTCTGATCTGTTGATGGCAAACTCCCATGTTTTGCTGAACACACGGCCGACGGTCGATTTAATTGATGTTCTCGAGGGTCGTTGCGATTGGCGCGAAGCTGTCCAAAAATTGCCAAATGGCTTGTCATTGCTGCCAGGTCGTACCGCAGCGAACGTCTTGGTGGAAAGCGATGCTGAGCGACTGAAAGATTTGCTGCACGGGCTCAAAACCACCGCGCATGATTTTGCCTATATAATTGTTGACGTACCGGCTGGGTCGGGAACAGGTGTCATGAACACTGTGTCAGTTGCCGACCACACCATGGTCGTCCTATTAGGCCAAGCGACAAGTTTTGTAGATGCATATGCTCTGATCAAGAACGCATATTTCGAAAAGAATGTAACGTCCTTTTCGGCTGTCGTGAACATGGCTAAATCAGCCGAGCAAGCAAAAATGATCTTCGATAACTTTGAGCGGACTGTCTTGAGCTTTCTGCCCGTAAAATTGGTTTATGCTGGCTACATGCCAAAGATGAGCGAAATCAACGCAAGCTCGGTCCATGGCAGGTCGATTGACCGCGATGTGATGAAGGCACGCATTTATCCAAAGATCGACTCTATTCTTGCCGCGCTGTTCGCAGAGGACGCGGGCTATACCGGACCGGACGCTGTTACGTTTCATAGCCCCGCTCCGTAGGTAACAGTGGCGCATGCAGGAGTATCCATCGGCCAAGTTGAATGTCGAGAAACTTGTCAGAGAGCATGAGGCTTTGGTCCGGCGCGTGTCGCACCATATTCATTCCCGGGTACGTTCGATTGTCGAGTTCGATGACCTTTTGCAGGTTGGCTTGATTGGCTTAATCGAAGCAGCGCAACGCTATACTCGGCGCGAGGGCGTGTCTTTCGAAAATTATGCGGTGTTGCGCGTGCGAGGCGCGATTTACGATTACCTTCGAAAGAATTCCAATCTTGGCCGCAAGACGATTGCGACAACCAAGGTCGTCAAATTTGCACAGGCCGAGCTGTCTCAGAAACTCGGCCGGGCTCCGACGCGTATGGAACTGGCCGAGGCCGTATCAATGACTATCGGCGAATTAAGTGCTTGGGAGCAAAGCCTGAACAGCAGTTACCAGAATTCGCTTCAGGACGAGTATGACGAATATTCCATGTGGTTTTCCGCAGAAGAGCCGCCAGCAGAGCAGCTTTTGGACCGTGGCAGGTTGAAAGATGCGTTGTTGGTTGCACTTAAATCTTTGCCCCAACGAGAAGCTCTGGTCCTGCAGCTCTATTATGTAGAAGAGCTGAATATATACGAAATTGCTGCCATACTTGAGGTAACGCCAGGCCGCGTTTCGCAACTTAAATCAATGGCATTCAAGAAAATGCAACCACTCCTTCGGGACTTTGCCGAAGGGATGGGGGGCGCGTGATATGCGTGGAACGGTTATCATTGCATGAAAGAGATAATTAACGTCATCCAGGTTTCCGTTCAATCGGCCGAGGTTACTCTGATCGGGCATGACGCTATTCCTGCTCTTATAGCCAACTGCAGTCTTATGAACATCGCACGGGGCAATATGGTCCTGACATTGAAGCCCACCGACGTAGATAAAGTTGGTGCCATCGGCGTTGTCGAGATCGAAAGGAACCGACCTGTAATGCTGGCGCGGGCTTCTATATCTGTTGCGCAATTCAATCTGGTTTTGAATTGCTTGCAACATATACCGCCGCGACCAGTGACGCTTATCCTCGCTTTGCAGGACAGCCTGACGCTGACCCCTGACGGTTATCTGGATGCTGACGGGCAAGATCGCAAGTTCATATCCGACCTTTCATGGAGCATTCCAATCCTATAAAGCTGCAAGCCGCGAGTGATTGTTCGAGAAATGACCAACCGATCTCACCAATCGCTGGAGCTATTGCAAGAACGCTGCATATCTTAGGTCAGGTTGTAGGAATTTTCTGAGGGCAGGTCAGATGAAATGCCATATTTCCGCATTTTCGCAATAAGCGTCGTACGTTTGAGCGAAAGTCGCTTAGCGGCTTTTGCTGTATTATAGTTGGAAAGCTCCAGCGCTAATTCGATGAACTTTGCTTCCTGTGCACTCAGATGACCCTGCAGATCGAACTGATCATCACCGTTCAGCATCCTAATCATCGACTGATCTGCATTTTCAAAAGAAGCCGTGACAGAATCTGAAATTATGAATTCGTCATCATCTGGCATATGGTCGATTGCCGTCCAAAGGGCCGTTTGTTCTGCTAATCGATCCTGTGGAAGGTGAAGAAGTCTTCGCACTACGTTTTTATCAATAGGAACGTCTGTTGATAAAACTGCAGCGCGCTGTAGAAAATTCCGCAACTCACGAATATTGCCGGGCCAGGAATAGGCCATCATCTCTGCCAGACCATCATTGCTGACTTTGGGCGGGACGAGCCCAGAGCCGTCAGTTTCAAGCCCGTGCGAAATCGAGCGCGCTAATTCAGGAAGGTCACTTATGCGGTCTTGTAATGACGGGACTTGCAGCATGACCACCGAGATCCGATACATCAAGTCTTGGCGAAACTCACCTTTGTCGACTTTGTGTCCGATATTCTGATGCGTGGCGCATACCAACCGAAAGTCGATGGACTGTTCGCTATTCGAACCGATGCGGCTTACGGCGCGGGCCTCGATTGCCCGCAAAAGCTTGCTCTGAAGCTCAAGCGGCATGTCACCGATCTCGTCCAGAAATAGGGTGCCGCCGGCGGCTTCCTCGAATCTTCCGATCCTCCGCGTCGCTGCACCGGTGAATGAACCTTTTTCATGACCGAACAGCTCGGCTTCTAACAAGTCGCGGGGAATGGCGGCGCAGTTCACACTGACAAGTTTTCCCTTGCGGCCTGACAATTTGTGAAGCGTTTGCACGACAAGCTCTTTGCCGCAACCGGTTGGGCCAACCACAAGCACATTTACATTGTACGGCGCAGCATTTTTTATATCAGCCAAGAGTGTTTTAATCGGTTCAGATGATCCAGATATCATCATGTCCTGTTACCGCCTGTTTATGCCGATACGTTTCTTGTCACGTTCATTTACTGGTAATATTTGTTGACTTCTGTACTAGCAAGAAACCGAGCGTATGCACAACCATGTTGACGCTGGCTCAAACTATAATCCAGCAACTGAAACATTCAGTGCCTAAGTTTTGTCTCTTTCGACGGCTTGGCAAATGGGACCTTATCAGACGAATTACAGGTTTCGCCGCCTGAAATCCGGTTGTGGGGTGATCTGCACGGGCATGTGGCGGCTAAACCGTAGGCGCAAACATCAGATAATGATGGCCGCGCAACAGCCGGCGGAAAATAATAAATAATATCATGTTGAATCTCAACGGCTGGTCAGGGTTGGCATGGCGCTTGCCTTTCTCATTGCATGATGAAGATCGCACACAGGGCAGTTATTGATCAGGTCGCTTTCGACCTGGGCTCCGAAATATTGGAGTATCTCATTTTGCATGAGGTTGATGCTGTGTCGGTCATGGGCTGTGATCATGACGGTAAATGCAGCACCGACTTTTTGATCCTGTCGGCGCAAAGATCTGCCGAACTGGGTGGTCAACCGGGGGTTATCGAGCTTGCAAAATCAGTCGGGGCCAAGTCTGTCCTGATCGCAGACACCCGCGCTTCTGCCTATGGCATTACGACATCCTTGGGTGGTCGGATCGTGAACCTGTCACTGCCGAAAGATATGGCGCGGGATGATGCAAGGCAGTTCATTGTCACGCTATTGCACGGCACGGGGCGCGCGCTGGTAAGGTCTGATGGGTCTCGTCGGTTGTATGACCTGGCTAGACGCGTTGCAAAATCTGACGTCAGCGTCTTTATCAACGGCCCTAGTGGCAGCGGCAAAGAGGTGATGGCACGCTTCATGCACCACCAATCTGCCCGCAAAGATAAGGAATTTATCGCGATCAATTGTGCAGCAATCCCTGATAACATGCTGGAAGCGATGATGTTTGGCCATGAAAAGGGTGCTTTCACCGGTGCGTCGACATCCAATGTCGGTGTGATTAGGGCGGCGGATGGCGGTACGCTTTTGCTGGACGAGATTTCGGAAATGTCGCTGCAGCTTCAGGCCAAGCTTTTGCGGGCGATCCAGGAGCTGACCGTCACGCCGGTTGGCGGCACAAAGGCGATCAAGGTAGACGTGCGGATCTTTGCGACGACAAACAGGAACATGAGCGATGAATGTCGTATGGGCCGGTTTCGCGAGGATTTATTCTACCGCCTCAATGTGTTCCCCATCCAAACGCAGGCCCTGCGCGAGCGACCCGAAGATATCGGCGCGATTGCGTATGAATTGGTCATGCGACATGTCAAAGATGTGACAGAAGCACCATTGCTGTCACCCGATGCGCTTGATCTGCTCATGGCGCATCATTGGCCCGGCAATGTCCGCGAGCTGGAAAATGTGATCCAGCGCGCGTTGGTTCTAAAAGACGGTCCAGTGATCACGGCCGATGCCATCATGATCGACCAGTCTTCGATCATGGATATTCAATCTCAGACAGCAACGGCGCAGGCAGTAAATTGACCGCGCGCCACAGGAGTGTGAAATGAAAGCCTTGGAACAGATCAGTAATGTCTCATCGACAACCGTGAATGCCGCCCTGAATCGGGCTGCAGATATGGCAGAAAGGGCTGCCGGCGGTGGCATGGTAGGCCGGTCGAATGATGCCTCAAGCTTTGCTGATCTTATGAGCGACAGCCTTGATAACGTTGCACGATCGCAAAACGACGCTGCGCAGCTGGTCAAAGATTATGAAACCGGCAAGGAAACTGATCTGACCAAGGTGATGGTGGCCCAACAGGTGTCTTCTCTGAGCTTCCAAATGGCGTTGAACGTCAGAAACAAAGCGCTTAGCGCCTACAAGGACATTATGAACATGCCTGTCTAAGGTATTGTCTGGTATAGGAAATTCAGTGCTTAATGAGATCAAGACATGACCGATAGCTCGACCAATTTGAGCACGGCATCCTCGCGTACCGGGGTGATGCAACGGACCTCCTATGCTATGGGGGAGCTGCGGACGTTTTACATGCAGCCGGCCGTGCAGCGCGCTTTTCCTGTTATTGCTGCGGCTTTGCTTGTTGTTCTTGGCCTCATTTTATATCTCATCTTGCAGGCCCCGCAGCGCACGACGCTTTTCGCGGCGCTCCCCGAGGCTGAGAAAGCAGCAGTGATGGACGCGCTGCGCAATAACGGCACCGATGTGCAAATTGATCCGGTCACAGGCGATATCACTGTGCCGACCGGCGAATTCTATAACTCGCGCATGTCATTGGCCGCGCAGGGTTTGCCCCAATCAATGCCAGATGGCTACAGCGTATTGACCGATATGCCGATGGGAACCAGCCGTTCAGTCGAGAGTATGCGCCTGAAGCAAAGCCAGGAGGTTGAACTCGCACGGTCCATCAACGAGATTGATGTTGTGTCAGCGTCTCGCGTGCATCTGGCAATACCAGAGCGTTCCGCCTTTGCGCGGAATGCCCAAAATCCGACTGCCTCGGTTTTCGTGCAGGTCATGCCCGGTCGCAGCTTGAGCGAGCAGCAAGTGATGGCGATCGTTAATCTTGTGTCGTCCTCTGTTGCAAACCTGCCAAAGACCAGCGTGACAGTCGTTAACCAAAACGGGCAGCTTTTGTCTGACACCGTCAATGACCCCGCGACTGATCTGGCTGATCGGCAGCTCGAATATCAGCTGCGTCTGGAAAACATTTACCGCACGCGTATCGAAAGCTTGCTGACACCAATTGTGGGGCCGGGGAATGTTTCCGCACAGGTTTCGCTTGATATCGACTTTACCCGCACCGAGCGCACCGAAGACATGGTGATCCCCGATCAATCGGCCCTTTTGAGTGAGCAGCTAGCGGTGGAAGAGGAGGTCGCAGAAGCGTCGCAGGGTATTCCGGGCACTGTTGGAAATACTCCTCCGCCACGACCGGAACTGGAACAGCCTGCGGGCGCAGCTGACGGGCCGGCGCCTGCCGAGGCGGACGCAAACGCCGAAGCCGGCGCGAACACCGTCGCAGAAATATACGCACCAGTCGACAGGAACACTGGGCCGGGGCAGCCGCGCCTGCGATCATCAGACAGCACCTTGCGCAATTACGAGGTGAGCCGGACCGTGACGTCGGAAAACAGCCCGATGACACGCATAAACGGTGTTCATGTTGCCGTATTGCTGCGCGAAACACTGCCTGTGGCAGAAACGGAAGATGGCGACGCCGCGGCGGCACCCGCCATCGGGCTTGACCCA
>NZ_JBELFI010000128.1:0-616 GCF_042093035.1 Yoonia sp.
GTCCTGGTGGCAGGCTTTACGGGGATCGGCTCTTGGTTTGTGGACAAGCCATTCCTGACCTCCGACTTCACCTACGTGCGCATCCCACCTTTCGAAAAGTTTGAGCTGGCAACAGCCACCCTGTTTGATCTTGGCGTTTTCCTTTCCGTGGTTGGCGCGGTGATGCTGTCGCTTGAGAGTTTCTCACGCCTTGCGCGCCGCAACGAAACGGTCGAAAGCGAGTATCCCATGGACATTGATCCTTCACGGGATGATCCCGCCAATCCAGAACCAAAACAGGAGGGCGTGTAAAATGGAATTCTTGCTCGCGTCCGCCATCGGGATCATGACAGCGGCAGGTATCTATCTGGTGCTGCGGTTGCGGACCTTCCCGGTCATCCTGGGTATTTCGCTGCTGACCTATGCAGTAAACGTGTTTTTGTTCACCTCCGGTCGGGTCGCCGTCGGTGCGTCGCCGGTGCTGCGCGATGATGTCGCCCGATACACGGACCCGCTTCCACAAGCGCTGGTCTTGACCGCCATCGTGATCTCCTTTGGTATGACAGCCGTAGTGGTCATGATCGGACTTGGTGCATTCTTGGGGTCTGACGATGACCACGTAGATGATCCGCTGCCG
>NZ_JBELFI010000128.1:626-6591 GCF_042093035.1 Yoonia sp.
CCGGAGGGTTCAGCATGAACCATTGGCTGATCGCTCCTGTTGTATTGCCAGCGATGCTGGCCCCCTTCATCGTCCTCGCGGCGCGCTATCACATCGGCATCCAACGGGTGTTCTCTTTGGTTGGCGTCATGACGCTTGTCATTATTTCGGCGTCACTGGCTTGGGCGGCGTCGGACGGCACAATATTGCTCTATCAGCTTGGTGATTGGGCGGCGCCTTACGGCATTGTCCTGGTCGGAGACAAGCTTTCGACGATGATGGTCCTGCTGACCAATATGCTTGCGCTTTTTGTGCTGGTCTATGCGATAAGCTCTGGCTGGGACAATCGTGGTAATCACTTCCACGCGCTGTTCCAATTCCAACTGATGGGCATCCTTGGGGCTTTCCTGACGGGTGACCTCTTCAATCTCTTTGTTTTCTTTGAGGTCCTGCTGATCGCCTCTTATGGCTTGATGATCCATGCCGGCGGTACGAAGCGGCTAAGAGCGGGCGTGCAATATGTGCTGTTCAATCTGATCGGATCGACATTGTTCCTGTTTGCACTGGGCTCGATCTACGCCGAGACGGGCACACTGAACATGGCTGATCTGGCGCTGCGGGTCGCGATGATTAGCCCCGAAGAAACTGTCGGTATTCGCGTGGCGGCGGTCTTGCTGCTGCTGGTTTTTGCGATCAAGGCGGCCCTTGTACCGCTGCATTTCTGGCTACCGTCAAGCTACGCCGAGGCCCCCGCACCAGTCGCGGCTCTCTTCGCCATCATGACCAAGGTGGGCGCTTATGCGATCATCCGTGTCTACACAATGATTTTCCCATCCGATCTGGAGATCACGGCAGGGCTGCAAGACACATGGCTTTTGCCAGCTGCGTTGATTTCATTGATTATCGGCATGGTCGGGGTTTTGGCCGCAAAGCAATTGGACCGTTTGGTCGCCTTCTCGATCATTGGCTCAATGGGCATGGTGATGGTCTCAATTGCGCTGTTTACACCTGAAGGCATTGCGGCGGCACTTTACTATATCATCCATTCGACATTGGCGGGTGCGGCCCTGTTCCTGATCGTTGATCTGGTGCGATGCAGCCGCAACGACCTAGCGTTAACGCCGCAACCACCCGTTGCAGGTGCAACGATGATCGCGAGCCTGTTCTTTGTCGGAGCAATCGCCATGGCGGGTCTGCCCCCCCTGTCGGGTTTCTTGGGCAAGCTTCTGATCCTTGATGCAGCCTATGACACCAATTTGATGGTCTGGATCTGGACGGTTGTGCTGGGGTCCAGCTTGGTCAGCATCGTCGGGTTTGTCCGCGCCGGCAGCGTCCTGTTCTGGAAAGCCCAGAGCATCCGCCCCGCGCAGGATGCGCAACCGCGGCGTGAACCTGCGGTTCTGTCTTATGCAGCGGTAGGCGGGCTCATCCTGCTCTTGGCGCTGCACACTGTCTTTGCAGGTCAAGTTCATCGTTACACCACGGCCGTCGCGGCACAGCTCTTTGATCCGGGGCCTTATATTGCAAAAGTGATAGAAACTCCCGGCAAACTGAGCGACCCAAAATCGGAGGATCGTTGATATGGCTCGCGCGTTCAATTGGTTGATCCCACATCCGCTTCTGACCTTGATGCTGACAATTGTCTGGATGTTCTTGCAGAATGAATTGTCTGCCGGGATGGTCGTGTTCGGTTTTATCCTCGGGGTAATTATCCCTTGGAGTACCTCGATCTGGTGGCCTGACACGCCGAAGGGCTTTCACCCGTTCAAGATGGTTTCCTACAGTCTGATAGTGATCTGGGACATCATCGTGGCGAACATCGAAGTGGCGTGGATCGTTTTGACGGTGCCCACGTCCAAACTCAAACCTGCCTGGATCGTGATCCCGTTGCGGCTGCGCGAACCTGAGGCCATCACGCTGCTGGCGGGCACCATCACGCTGACACCGGGCACGGTTTCGGCTGATTTATCCGACGAAGGGCACAGCCTTCTGGTGCATGTCTTGCATACCGACGACCCGGATGCGGTGCGTGAAGAGATCATCACCCGCTATGAGGGCCGCCTATTGGAGATTTTTACATGATACTGGCAATGCAATTTCTCAATATCGCACTGGCGATCACATTTGTGGCGCTGGCACTTGGGCAAGTGATGTCGATGGTGCGGCTGGTGCTGGGGCCGACATCCGGCGACAGGGTGCTTGCGCTTGACACGATGGTCATCAACGCGCTTGGTCTGGTCATTGTGCTGGGCATTCACCAAGGGGTGCAAATCTATTTTGAAGTCGCCCTTTTGATCGCCATGCTCGGCTTTGTGTCCACAGTGGCCATGGCCAAGTTTATTCTGCGGGGGGACATCATCGAATGACCGCGCAGATCATTGGAACATATGTGGTGAGCCTGTCGCTCTTGATAGGGTCCGGCTTCGCGCTGGTCGGCGCCATCGGCCTTTTGAAGTTCAACGACCCCATGACTCGGCTTCATGCGCCAACAAAGGTCGGCACGGTCGGGATAGGTATGCTGCTGATCGCGTCGATCATACATTCCTTCCATAACGGAGAGCCCTCCCTGCATGAGGTGCTTATCATGGCATTCCTCTTTGTGACGGCCCCGATTACCGCGAATTTCATTGCCAAAGTGAACATCCACCGACGCGCCTGTGAGACCCCGCCCGACCCTGCAAAGGATGACACATGGTCAACGCTGAATGTGCCGGAAGCTGATGCTGAAAACTGAAAACGAACAGGCCATTGGCACAGCGGCCACATTTGACAAGAAAATGAACTGAGGATCGGTCAAGCGAAATGAGGCCGGCGATTGGAAACATGACCGTTTGTCAGCCACAAGCCACATCTGCGTCAGTTTCAGCCGCCCCCCAGCGAGGAAACGCCGCCATCGCTCAAAGCACGCTTGCCGGAAGCCCGCCATCCGCGTAATTGGCGACTATGGAAACTGAAATGCCAATCAGTCGCCGCTTCATGCGCAAGGGCTACGCCGCAATCGCGGTGATTGTCACGTTGATCTGCGTCATCCCTTACGTGGGCGTTGTCATTGCCGCTGGATCAGGGTCTTTCGACACCTTGGACATGTTGGCAGAGACGGTCTTGGGGCGCTATGTCGCCACGACGTTGATCCTGGTTGTTCTGGTCATGGGCGGCAGCGCCATGATTGGCACGGGCGCCGCGTGGCTTGTCACAATGACAGATTTCCCCGGACGGCGCTGGCTTGAAATCGCGCTGGCACTGCCACTTGCATTTCCAGCCTATGTTTTGGCCTATGGATATACGCAAGTACTGGACCATCCCGGTATCGTGCAAAGCACGTTACGTGATGTCACAGGTTGGGGTCCACGTGACTACTGGTTCCCCGAAATCCGTTCCATCGGCGGAGCGGCAATGATGCTGACGCTGGTGCTTTACCCTTACGTTTATCTGCTGGCGCGGGCAGCATTCACCGCGCAAGGGGCGAGCACGTTTCTGGCCGCGCGCGTACTGGGCCGCACACCGTTTCAGGCGTTCTTCTCCGTTTCGCTGCCAATGGCGCGTCCGGCGATTGCCTCTGGTGTGATGCTCGTCGCGATGGAGACCATCGCGGATTTTGGCACCGTCGCCTACTTTGGTGTCCAGACTTTTGCCGTGGGTATCTACACAAGCTGGTTCACGATGGCCGACCGCGCAGCGGCAGCACAATTAGCGCTGGGACTTCTGAGCTTCGCGCTTTTGCTGGCGATGCTGGAACGCCTCAGCCGCGGTGGTGCCAAATACGCCAACGGCAGACGCAATGCCCCGATGAAACGGATCACTCTGACGCCGACTCAGCGCATTGTGGCGTGCGTCTTTTGCCTGATCCCCGTGATGTTGGGCGTGATATTGCCGGTTGCGGCGTTGGGCACGATGGCCGTGGGTTCAGAACAAGACCTGCTCAGCCCGCGCTATCTTGGCTTTATCCGGAACTCTCTGACGTTGGCGAGTATCGCGGCCTTTGTCACCGTGATCGCCGCTTTGGTACTGGGGACCTTCCACCGCGTTCAGGCCAACCGCTTGACCGCCGCGTCGCTCTATCTGGCGCGTATTGGGTATGCGGTGCCGGGGGGCGTAATCGCGGTCGGCCTGCTGGTGCCTTTTGCGGCCTTTGACAACACGCTGGACGCATGGATGCGCGCGACATTTGATATCTCGACCGGGCTCTTGTTCACTGGGTCGATCTGGCTGCTGATCTTCGCCTATTTGATCCGTTTCTTGGCGGCTGCAATTGGCGCCTACGAGGGCGGTATCGCGACCGTTGGTCCCAATATGGACGCCGCAGCGCGGACCTTGGGCCAAGACATGCCCGGCCTCGTGCGGCGGGTGCATATGCCGTTGCTGCGCACAAGTTTGCTGACTGCGGGTTTGATTGTGTTCGTTGACGTGATGAAAGAGCTGCCGGCGACCTTAATTATGCGTCCGTTCAACTATGACACGCTGGCGGTGCAAGCCTACAGGCTCGCCTCTGATGAACGGTTGGAGGGCGCGGCAGTGCCAAGCCTTGTGATCGCTGCCATCGGGCTGATCCCCGTGATCTTGCTGTGCCGCCGGATCGGGAGCGGACGCGCCTAGCGGCCTTTCCAGACCGGGTCGCGCTTCTCGGCGAATGCCCGCGCGCCCTCAAGCTGGTCTTGCGACGTATAGAGCGTTTCAACCGTTCCGAATTGACTTCTGGTGATTTTGTTCATCGCGTCTTGAAACTTCATATCTTCCGCTTCCCGCACGATTTCCTTCAATGCAGCATAGACCAAAGGCGGGCCGGACGCGATCAGCTCAGCCATCTTGCGCGCTTCCGACATCAATAGGTCCGCCGGGACGACGTGGTTTATCAACCCCCAGCGCGCGGCCTCTTGTGCATCGAGCCAGCGACCCGTCAAGAGCATCTCCATCGCGATATGGTAGGGTATCCGCTTGGGCAGTTTCACAGAGGCGGCATCGGCAACCGTACCAGAGCGGATTTCCGGCAAAGCAAAGCTTGCATGTTCGGCAGCAAAAAGAATGTCTCCCGACAGAGCCAGCTCCAGCCCGCCGCCACAGCAGATACCGTTGATCGCCATAATCACCGGTTTGTTCAGACGCGGGAGCTCCTGCAATCCGCCAAAACCGCCTTTGCCATAATCACCATCCACGGCATCACCCTCTGCCGCGGCCTTGAGATCCCAACCAGGGCAAAAGAACTTGTCGCCAGCTCCGGTGACCAAAGCGACGTGCAAATCAGGGTCGTCGCGGAAACTGGCAAAAACGTCACCCATGATCCGGCTGGTGACCAGATCAATGGCATTGGCCTTGGGGCGGTCCAGCGTGACCTCAAGAATATGCCCGTTGCGCTTGGTCTTGATGGGGCTGTCAGTCATCTGGGTCTCCTGTGGTGATAAGGGCGTCTGCGGCGACCGCGCGCGTGGGGCCGCACATCAGCGGATTGATTTCGATTTCAAAAGGGTGCGCATCCAAAACGTAATTCTGCAAGGCCAGCACCGCATCAATGATCGCCTGACGATCCGCTGCCGCTGCGCCACGATAGCCGTCAATGAGCGGGGCGATGCGCAGGTCATACAAGGCTGCGGTAATATCTTCTGAGGTTACAGGCAGCAGCAGGTTGCTGCGATCTGCCAAAACCTCAGTGAATGTCCCACCCGCCGCGAGGGTGAGAACATAGCCATGTGCCGGGTCAAGGACGACGCCAATAAGCAGTTCGACCACCGTACCTGTAATCATTTCTTCAAGGAGGAAATGCTCTGTCGGCATGCTTGCCGCCGCCGCAATGAGCGCGTCCTCGTTTCGCAACCCGATGGCAACCGCTCCTGCCTCTGTCTTATGGGCAATACCTTCCCCTTTCAGGACCAAGGGATAACCTACGCTCCTGCCGGCCTCTGCGACGTCGCCCAAAGCATCAACGCGTTTTGACTTTGGGATTTCCAATCCAAAGCGAGCGAGCGCAGATTTGGCTACAGCTTCAGGCAATATC
>NZ_JBELFI010000129.1:0-6562 GCF_042093035.1 Yoonia sp.
TACCGTTTGTTGTCGAATAAAGCCGCGCGTCTGCTGGATTTGCCTTTTGAGGAAATGAGCAAAGACGACCTGCAAGCCATCCTCAACCGGATCGGCCGATAACATGCAGCGACTACTGGCAGAGGGTCTTGGCACCGCATTCTTGCTGATCGGCGTCGTCGGATCAGGGATCATGGGGGAAGCGCTTGCGGGCGGCAATACGGCCGTCGCGTTGCTTGCAAACGCCATTGCGACGGGCTGCATCCTATATGTAATCATCACGACTTTGGGGCCAGTCTCAGGCGCGCATTTCAATCCTGCCGTGACATTGGCCTTCTGGCTGCGCGGACAAATCCAAACCCGAGAGGCGGGGGCCTACGTACTGATCCAGATCATCGGCGCAATCTTGGGCGTCTGGGCGGCACATATGATGTTTGATCTGTCAATCCTGCAAGCCGCCACCACTGATCGCACGGGTGTGTCGCAGTGGTTTTCGGAAATCCTGGCCACTTTCGGGCTGCTTTTTGCAATTTTCGGCGCCCTACACAGTCGCCCCGACGCGGTGCCGAGTTTGGTCGCGATTTATATTACAGGCGCCTATTGGTTTACCGCCTCCACAAGTTTCGCCAATCCCGCCGTCACCATCGCGCGCGGATTTAGCGATACTTTCGCAGGGATCAATCCGGCGCATGTCCCGATGTTCATTGCGATGCAAATCGTGGCTGTGTTCGTGGCCGCAGCCGTCTTGCCGCGCCTCTTTAAGCGTGATTAATGCCGCAGCCCCAAGTTGACATTGAACGCATCATCGCCGTCAGATTGGCCCCAACCAGCACACGGGGCTCAAGCCAATGACCATTGAAACCTACATGCTCTACCTGGCCGCAGTCGCTGTCTTCTTTGCAACACCGCCAGGTACCAGTCAATTGCTGATTATCTCCAATAGCGTTCGCCATGGATTGCGCCGGAGCGTCTATACAATTGCCGGTGATTTGACGGCCAACAGCCTGCAAATGATTGGCGCATCCTTTGGGCTTGCCGCGATCATCGAGACCTCTGCCACTGCGTTTTTGTGGATCAAATGGCTGGGCGTTGCCTATTTGGTGTGGATCGGTGCGCATCTCATCTTATCAAATGACAAACCCGGTGAAGTCGCCGCCGACCCGCTAGCAGCACTTAGTGAAGCGAGGTCACCCATAGGATCGTCGCATCCTCTGCACTGACCGACACGACATTGTGCCCCATTGCAGCGTCATAATATGCACTGTCGCCACGCTTCAGTTCAACGGGTTCATAAAATTCGGTATAGAGCCTGATCTGCCCGGTCAGCACATAGAGAAATTCCTCACCGTCATGGCGCACCCAGCCGTCGAAATCCTCAGGATTGCGCGCGCGGATGCGAGTGCGGTAAGGCAACATCTTTTTGGTCGTCAGCGCCTCTGCCAGAAGCGCATGTTCATAGGTGGTCGTCACAAGGGCGGTTTCTTCACCATTGCGGGTGACTGCCATGCGCCCGTTCACCTGATCCTTTGAGGGAGGCGTGAAAAGTTGTGGGACCGAAATCTCAAGCCCAACGGCCAGCTTCTTGAGCGCGTCATAAGTCGGTGACATCTGCCCGTTTTCAATCTTGGACAGGGTCGAACGGGCAAGGCCAGCCTGCTGGGCGGCCTGTTCCAAGGTCCAGTCACGGGCTTTGCGCAGCTCACGCACACGCGCACCCAGATCAAGCGGTTGGGCAACGCCTGTCTCGCCATTGTCTTTGGCGATGCGGATCAGGTTCTTTGGGTCTTTCGGGGTCATAAGTGTTCATAAGCGGCGCTGTGGCGGCTTGCAATACGCTGCCCACCTGATTGGCGCAGTGACGGGGTGCGGGCACCTTTGAGTAATATCCGGAAACGGGGGCAACTGTCTGGCAGACCAGACGGGATGTTTTTGCAATGCGGGGTTTTCGACGCGCCAAGACATGATAGAGGGATATGACGAACAGGCTTTCACCGTCGCGCATCTGGCAACCTATCGGACCTTTCTGATCTTGCTGGGCATCATCGCCTGTCGCGCGGGGCCCACAACAAACTCTTGCGCCGCAAGCCGCGCCGCGAATGGGAGACTGCATATGGTCAAACTTGATATCATCTCAGACCCGATCTGCCCATGGTGTTATATTGGCAAAACCAACCTCGACAAGGCGTTGGTGCAATTCCCCGATCATCCTTTTACCATTGAATGGCATCCGTTCCAGCTCAACCCCGATATGCCGGCAGACGGCATGGATCGGCGCGCCTATCTGGAGGGTAAATTTGGCGGCAAGCAAGGGGCGATCAAAGCCTATGCGCCCGTCGTAGACCATGCTGCGCGCTCCGGCGCGACAATCAATTTCGACGCCATCGAAAAGACGCCGAATACAATCGACGCGCATCGGTTGATCCATTGGGCAGGGATTGAACAACGCCAAGGTTTTGTCGTTGATCTGTTGTTCAAAGCCTACTTTGTCGAAGGACGCGACATTGGCAACCAAGAGGTCCTGGCCGACATTGCCGATACCGCTGAAATGGATGCGGCCCTGGTGACAAAGCTGCTGGGGACCGATAACGACATCGCAGACATCCGCGCGCGCGACAAACATAGCCGCGAAATGGGCGTAAACTCTGTGCCGACCTTCATTGTGGCCCAGCAACACGCGGTGCCGGGCGCACAGCCGCCCGAAATGTGGGTCAAAATCATCAAAGACATCATGGACCAGATCGCATCGCCCGAATGAAGGCGCGCATCAAGCCCCTGCCGCAGACCGAATTTGTTGCCCTGATGGCAATGGTGGCCGCAACCGTTGCTTTCTCGATTGACGGGATGCTGCCAGCGCTGCCGGAAATGGGCGCTGCACTTTCGCCGGGCAATCTCAACAACGCCCAGCTCATCATAACGAGCTTTGTGCTCGGCATGGGGGTTGGCACGCTCTTTACAGGGCCGCTGTCTGACGCATATGGGCGCAAACCGGTAATGATTGGTGGCGCCGTGGTCTATATCGCGGCTTGCATCGCGGCTTGGCAGGCACAATCGCTTGAGGTGATGCTGGCAGCCCGCGTCATCCAAGGTTTGGGCGCGGCTGGCCCGCGTGTCGTGGCAATGGCGCTGATCCGCGACCTCTACGCTGGGCCTCAAATGGCGCGGATTCTGTCTTTTGTGATGATTGTCTTCGCCTTGATTCCCGCGCTGGCACCAACGATCGGCCATTATATCGTGGTGTTTTTTGACTGGCCTGCGATCTTCTTGTCCTTCATTGTCTTTTCATTGATAACGACACTCTGGCTGCTTTTGCGGCAACCCGAGACCCTCACCCCCGAGAACCGCCGCCCACTGAGTATTCGCGCGCTTTGGTCCGCCATTATCGAGATGTTTGCCCATCGCACAGCTCGCCTGTCGATCCTGGTCCAGACACTCTCATTCGGGATCCTGTTCAGCATGTTATCATCCACCCAGCAGGTCTTCGATCAGACCTTCGGACAGGGTGACGTTTTTCATTTGTGGTTCGGCGGCATTGCGATTGTGGCGGCATCATCGAGCTTTCTGAACGCACGTCTTGTCGTCAAATTGGGAATGCGGGCGATCATCAAGGCCATGTTTACTGCACAAATACTTCTGACACTGACAATGATCGCAATCACAGCAGCCGACGCACCCTATTGGTTGGCATTCGGAGGCTATGTGATCTGGGTCTTGTCAAACTTCTTTCAGGCCGGGCTGACAATCGGCAACCTGAATGCGCTGGGTATGGAAGATATGGGGCATATCGCCGGGCTTGCGGCATCTGTCATTTCAGCCGTCTCAACGGTTGGGGCGGTCTTGATCGCGGCGCCGATTGCGCTGCAATTTGACGGCACACCAATGCCTATGGCCATCGGCACGCTGGTTTGCGCGAGCCTTGCGTTGTGGTTAACCACCTTGATTAAACGCCCCGGAGAGATTTGAAACCCCTTCATCTTGGCCCAAAAACTCCCGCCGGAGGCATCCATGTCAGGCGGGCGTGCCGGCCTTCTTTTGTGTCGCATCAGACAGCTTCTGGGCAAGATCGCGGGCGATATTGAAGGCACCCTGGATCTTGTCGCGCTCACGGGCCCAGTCACGACGGACAACGATTTTGTTGTCCTTGATCTTAGCTTGCCCGTTTTGCGCATGGACAAATTCGACCAGCCCTTGGGGTGAGGCAAACTTGTCATTATGAAATTGCAAAGTCGCCCCCTTGGGACCCGCATCAAGCTTCGCTATCCCGGCCCGCTTGCACATGGCCTTGATCCGCACAACCAGCATCAAAGTATTGACCTCACGCGGTAATTTACCAAATCGATCAATCAACTCAGCTGCGAAGCCTTCCAGTTCGACCTTCGTCGTCAGGTCAGACAGGCGCCGATATAGCCCCAACCGCACGTCCAGATCAGGCACATAGTCATCGGGGATCAACACCGGCACACCAAGGTTGATTTGCGGCGCCCATTGGCCATCATCAATGATCCCCTCCGCCTGACCGGATTTGATCGCGGCTATCTGATCCTCGAGCATTTGCTGGTAAAGTTCATAACCCACTTCGCGCATCTGCCCTGATTGTTCTTCGCCCAGAAGGTTGCCCGCGCCGCGAATGTCGAGATCCTGACTGGCCAGCGTAAATCCTGCCCCCAACGTATCGATGGAGCCCAAGACCCGCAGACGCTTTTGCGCAGGCGTAGTCAATTTCTGGCGCGGTTTCGTCGTCAGATAGGCATAGGCGCGTGTCTTCGCGCGTCCGACACGCCCACGGATCTGGTAGAGCTGGCTCAGCCCGAACATGTCTGCCCGCCAAACGATCATTGTGTTGGCGGTCGGAATATCCAGCCCGCTTTCGACAATCGTGGTCGCAAGCAGGACGTCAAATTTGCCGTCGTAAAACGCATTCATCCGATCATCGAGCGTACCCGCTGCCATCTGGCCAGTGGCACTGATATAGCTGATCTCCGGCACTTCGCGCCTGAGGAAGTCTTCCATTTCGGCCATGTCAGAAATTCGCGGCACGACAATAAAGGACTGCCCACCGCGATAATGCTCGCGCAGCAGGGCCTCGCGCACCGTGATTGTGTCAAATTCGCTCACATAGGTGCGGATCGCCAGCCGGTCGATGGGCGGTGTGCCAATGATTGACAGATCACGCACGCCTGAAAGCGAAAGCTGCAAAGTGCGCGGAATCGGGGTCGCGGTCAGTGTCAGCACATGCACATCACCCCGCAATTGCTTCAGCCGCTCCTTGTGCTGCACGCCGAATTTCTGTTCCTCATCAATGACAAGCAAGCCCAGGTTCCTGAACTTCACGCCTTTCGCCAACAACGCGTGTGTCCCCACAACAATGTCAACGGTCCCGTCCGCCAAACCCTCGCGGGTCAGGTTCGCATCGCGGGCAGAGACAAAGCGCGACAATGGACGCACGTTGACCGGGAAGCCACGAAAGCGTTCGGCGAAATTTTGATAGTGTTGCCGCGCCAGCAAAGTTGTCGGCGCGATGATCGCCACCTGCACGCCTGAAAGTGCCGCGATGAAAGCCGCGCGAATAGCCACTTCGGTTTTGCCAAACCCCACATCGCCGCAGATCAACCGATCCATCGGGCGCCCCGATGCAAGGTCGTTCAGGACATCTTCGATCGCGGCAAGCTGATCGTCGGTTTCGACATAAGGAAAACGCGCCAGAAACTGATCCCAAAGACCATCCGGCGGATCAAACGCCGGTGCTGTGCGCAATTCCCGCTCTGCGGCGACACGAATCAAACGCTCTGCAATCTGGCGGATCCGCTCTTTGAGTTTGGCCTTCTTGGCTTGCCATGCACCACCGCCCAACTTATCCAGCAATCCAGTTTCATGCCCGTATTTGGAAAGCAGTTCGATGTTTTCAACGGGCAGATAAAGCTTTGAATTTTCGGCATATTCCAGCAGGAGGCATTCATGTGCCGCACCCAGCGCCGTGACGACTTCCATGCCGGTATAGCGCCCGACGCCGTGGTCAACATGTACCACCAGATCACCCGGCGACAGACTATTGGCCTCTGTCAGGAAATTCTCGGCCTTGCGCTTGCGTTTGGTTTGGCGGATCAGCCGATCCCCCAATACGTCTTGCTCAGAGATTACCGTCAGTTCGGGTGTTTCAAAGCCATGATCCAGCGGCCAAATCGCCAGATGCACGCCTGATTTTCCCACCCGCGTGAAATCGGTCACGGCGATTGCGTCACCGATCCCCTCATCCGCAATCAAGCCGTCCAGACGTTCACGCGCACCTTCCGAGTAAGACGCAATCACGACGGGTCCATCCGCCTTTTTTACTTTGATATGACCCGCCAAAGCATTGAAAAGGTTTATATGTTCCTGCTGTCTTTCAGGTGCAAAATTACGTCCTATCTTGCCGCCTGCGTCAATCACGCCAATGCCTGTCGCCTGCTTGTGCGCAGAGAAATGCATCACGCGGCGATCGGCCATCGCGACCTCCCATGTGGCATCATCAAGATAGAGTAATCCGGGCGGGGCTGGTTTATAGACACTGTCCATCCGCCCTTTTTGTGACAACGCATGGATGCGGGTG
>NZ_JBELFI010000130.1:0-6374 GCF_042093035.1 Yoonia sp.
GTGATCGTGGGTGTATAGCACCGCTTTTTCCGAAATCAGGACGTTGTCGCCGATGGTCAGGCCGCCTGTCATGTCCAGATGAACATCCCGGTTGATATGGACGTTGTTTCCAACCCTGAGATGGCCTGACGCCACTTCCGTTGAGGCCGCAGCGCCGCGCGCCACAAAGCAGTTGTTCCCGAAGCGCACGTTAACGGGTGGATGGAACCCCACCTGCGCGTGAAAGACGCAACCATACCCGACCTTTGCCAATGTGGCGCGGTGAAACCGGGTGGCCAGCCAGACACGCAATCTGCGCAATCCCGCAGCCAGCGCATGAGAAGCCGTGTATGCCACGCTAACCCGCATAGACAACGCCTGTCAGTGGCGCGTGCTTGCGATAGCGGGGCAAACACAGATTGATGACAAAGAAAATCAGCACGCCTTGCGCCGCGGCACCAATGACAAAGGCGCTGAACGACGATTGCAGGGTACCCTGAAGGAACGGATAGAATAAAAGCGGATAATAGATGAATGCGGCAAACTGCAATGTGGGCCGCAGAGCCAGCAAGCCTGCTTCTAACCTGCGATAAATCCACCCCAGAACGAAACCGACAAAGACCCCTGTCATCCCGAAATTGATATAGGCTTCACCCGGACCCGTGACATTGAATGCGCCGCCTTCGGACAAGTCCATGACGATCCTTTTGAAATAAACGCCCATGTCGATTGCCGGCTTGTCAGGCCAAAAGGCGCGCGGAAACCAGCCAAAGCTCCACCAGGTGTAGCTGTCGCCATAAAGATAGAGCGCGGGCGACATGCGGTCACCGATCATCACGGCCGCATTGATATCGAGGAAGTACGTCGACCCCACAATCTGGTGCAGCAAGCCCGCGTCGCTGCCCCGCAGAGCTGTCATATAGGCCGATGTCAAAAGCACCGCGCCCGCACCGGCGCCTGCCACCAGCACAGAACGCAGCCTGACCTGCCCACCGACCAAAAGAAAGGTAATCGTGCCATAGGCAAAAAGCTCCAGCAGTTCAAAGCGGTCACCCGTGACCAGACCCACGCAAATGAGCAGCACCGCGATAAGACCTGCCTGCATCAGAAAGACCCGGTTTTCATTCACCAATCCGGCCGCCAATAGCAAAACAAAGGCCGCCTTCGGCACGATGAACAGAGACTTGATCCCCGCCAACGTCGCCCCGTTGCCTGCTGCATTCACATTCACCTGTTTGTCGCGGTTCAGTGTTTCCAGCAAATCAGGCGTCAGACCTGACAAGCCCCTCGCGCGCAAGATCAAAGCCAGCGTCAGGGCGGCTATCACGAAGGCTGCGATGAAAAGCAAATGCCCGCGTTCAAGTCCGGCCACCATTGCCCGTCGTTGCGGCAAGGTATCGGTCTGATGTGTGACGCGCACAGCGCAGCGGTAGCCAAGACACATCATCAGGATAAAGCCTGCCAAATAAGCCGCCCCAATCAGGTCAGCTCCCGGTGTTTCGACATAACGTGCGTAGAAAGCCCAATCCGGATTGCGCGCGTAGACGACCACCTTGACCAAGAAGCCCGCAGCGCTGAAATACGCGAGAAAATGCATCGGTGAGACGGGGCGCACTAACCCGTACTGCCGGCCCATCCACAGCGGGACCACCGTTGAAATTGCTGCCAGTGCAATCATCAAGAGGTCCGCCATCTGACTGCCTCCGATGTCCACAGCACATAGGCAGAGGTATCAATGCCAAACCGACGCCACACGCCCCACCATACCAAGACGCTGCCCGCAGTGATCGCGCTGACGTAGCTAAGCGCGTTGCTCAGTGGTGTGAGCGTGCTGCCGATGACGGCTGCGGCGCTCAGGTAAAGCAGAATGCTCAAACCGCGCGCGACCGCGGACAAGCGGGCCTGATTTCCAAGCGTTGCGACCGTCAGGCCAGACGCAAAAAACGCCTGTGCCAAGGCACCTAACACCAAAACAGAAAAGCTTTGGGCGGCAATCCCGGTCACCATGCTCTGCGGCCATGCTGCCGCAAGAGCCAGCCCCGCGAAACAGCCCACCGCAAGCCCCAGACCGGTATACCAGGCAACTTGGCTGCCATGTGCACTCGCCGCCTGCATCGCCACCGGGTCATGCGCTCCGCATGCTGCGGCGACGGGCTTTGCGCTGATCCAGGTGGCAACACTCACCGGCAATGCAACGACATTCGCCACACGCCGCAAGACGGCGTAAAGCCCCAAGTCCTGCGCAGGCAGCAGCAGACCTCCGAGGATCAGGTCGATCTGCGCCAGGACCATTCCTAAGACCTGCGTGCCCCATAGCGACCACGTCCAACCAATCTGGTCGCCCGCGTCAATTCCGGTCTGCGGGATATGGCGCTGGTAGCACCAGACAAGCGCTGCACATGCCATCAGCGCCATCACAAGCGCTGCCCAGATGATGATGGTCGCAACCTCAGCCGTGGCCGCTGCCACACCGGCTATTCCCAGCGCCACAAACGGACCCGCATCCCGCAAAATCATGGATATCTGGACGCTGCCAAGCGCGCGCATGATGCTGGCCAAACAGTTCAGGAAATTGATGTTGAATGCGGCAATTATGACAGCAAGCCATTGCGGTTGGGGCCAGACCGCAGTCGCTCCAAGCCAAATCACAAGACCCATGATTGCAGGGAGAACCACCGCCAGCCAGGCGATTCGGGCTGCGCGCAATCCGCGCCCGTCGGACAAATTGCGCAACACCAGCAATGGCCCGCCACAAGACACAACAGTGCTTATCACCAGCGCCTGACCCCAAAGAAAAACAAGCTCTCCGAAAACGGCCATTCCCAAAGTGGATGTGAGGCTCAGCATCACTGCGAAATTTGCGCCAACCATGCCTGCACGCGATAGAAGCGCGGTCGTGGCAGAGCGGCCTCCCAACCTTTGCAGAACGTGCATCAACATCACAAAAAGCCCACACCCAAACAGCATTCCGCGCTTTGCGGAACCCATTCAGATATCCTTCATGGTGATTAATTAAGGGTTAACTCCTTTCTGATTTATTAATCCCCGCAAGGATGAAGGTGACAGGACGGACGTGAAATGACCGCTGTATATGCCCCGGATGGATATGACAAACTCCCCCCTTTGGACCTATTGGGAATGGCAAAAATCGTCTGGTATGGGAAGTGGGTGATTGCTTTGACGACAGCGGTGATGGTCGGGTTGGGGACTTACTATGCGTTCCACATGACCGGTCCGCTCTACGCCGCGACCGCAACATTGCAGGTGGAAAGCCAGCCCGCTGCGATCTCTGGCACGACCGGTCAATCCAGAACCGATCTTGTCAGTCTTAATACACAGGTTTCCAGTTTGACATCAGACGCGATCCTGCGGGCTGTTATTCGTGATCTCAACCTTTTGCAGGACCCGGAATTCAACCGCCACCTGACGTCTGCTTCACCGTTTTCACCAAACCAAATGCGCACCACTTTGCGCAATCTATTGGCGGGCACCTATGCGCAGGCCCCCACACGCCAGGAAATACTCCAAAAGACAATTGAGAACCTGCGCGGCAGGCTCAGCACTGAACGGCCTGATGATACATACCTGTTTCAGATTACCGCCCGCAGCCAGGATGCAGGCAAAGCAATGCGCATCGCAAATGTGACCGGTCAGGCGTTCGTGGACGCACAACAACAAACAAAAAGCGCCGAAGCGTCGGCTACGGTAGATTGGCTCAGCAATCGCGTGGCAAGTCTTCGCGCGCAGGTGTCGCGTCAGGACCGCGCGGTAATCGACCTGATCCAGACCGTGCAAGTGCAGGAGGACACTGCATTGGACAGGCTCGGCACTGCGGTTCTGGTCTTGGAACAAGAGCAATCCGCATTGCAAAGCACACTTGCACGACTTGAGGCGGACAGTGCGCCGCAAACCCCCCGTCGAACCGCTGAGGTGCAGCAGTTGAAAACCCGCATTGCGGATACCCAGGCCCGTCGTGACCGGCTTCAGCAGCAGTTAAGCACGCAGTCGGCTGGCCTTCTCGCCTTGCAACAAATGCAGCGCGAAGCAGACGCAACGCGCGTCTTGCATCAATCATTCCTTGCACGTCTCCAAGAGGCGAAAATCCAAAATGCGCTGAGCCAACCTGAAAGCCGGATGCTGACCCCCGCGGCAATCGGCACCTACGTCGGTGCGCGCAAAACGCTGATTGTGAATATCTCGGCAATCGTCGGGTTTCTTGTCGGGCTTCTGGCAGTAGCCATACAGCAGATGATGCGCACAGGGGTTTATCATCCATTGCAGCTGGCGCAGGAGACCGGCGGCACCGTTTTGGGCCAAATTCCTGCGCGATTGACACGTCGGCCATCAGTATTTCTCAAGCAACTGCAAGACGTGACTTCTTCGGAACTCACTACCGTCTTGCGAAAAATTCGCACCGGGCTGCTCCTGCAAAACGCATGGGCTTTGCCACAAGTGATCCTCGTCACTGCGAGCACCAAGGATGAGGGTGCAGCGCCACTCGCATTCGGGTTGGCGCATGAATTGGGTAAGTTCGAGGGGCAATGCACATTGGTCATTGCGGACCCTTCAGATAGTGATGTTCCGAAACACTTTGCGCCATTGGGGCGCGCAAATGCAAAGGGCGAACCGCTGACCGGCCAGCCCGCGTTTAAGGTCGTGTATCTCAACGAAGTTGAATATCTCATCACCGACGGTTTCAGCACGGACATACGCAGGTTGCGCGAAACGTCTTCACACATTGTGATACTCGCGCCACCGGTCATAAACGGGCCGGAAACGCTCCTTTGCGCGCGAACCGCTGACACGATTATCTATGCCGTGCGCTGGGCGACAAGACCAATTGGCACGATCCAAAAAGGCATCAGATCGCTTGCTGTGACCAGCGATAAACCGATTGGACTGGTTCTGACACAAACGAAAGTGCGAAAAATGCGCAGGATGGCTGCCATTTCAGGGCTGCCCGCAGCGGAAATGAGCGCAACATGAAAAAAGGGGCCGCACGGATGCGGCCCCTGATACTGCCTGTGGAATGCTAGCCCATCTTGATACGATGAAGGTTCGAAAACGCCAGCAGATCCCCCGCAACGCAGGTCTGGTTGCCTGATAATGCGGCGGTAACGTAGGCCTTGCCCCCCCAGTCCAACCCCCCGCTCGCAGTGCGGGCATCAAGATTTGGTCGCAAGAATGCTGCGAATTGATCGACACGATTGCCCGGCACAATCGTCGCTGCGGCACGGCAACCGTAGGACAGGGTTTCGTCAAGGACGGCGCCTGTAAGCCCCAGGGACGAAACGCCCGGAAACACGACATTCGGCGGGTTCACCCCTGCATAAGTTGCCAATGAAACAGGAGAACCATCCGGATGGCTGACCGTATCGACCACAGTACTCTGGCTTTCGCCGTCCCAATGGACCATCGGCAACATGCCAGCATAAAACCACTCAAGCTGCGCATCAGCCCCCGTCCAAATAGCTGCAACATTGTGGGTAATAGCACCCGCGCTGATCGTGCGATCAATCCGGCAATTCGCCACAAGCGCCCCCGCCTGCGTCTGCCAAACCGTCTCTTCGTGCACAGTCACATGACTGCCAACAGACAAACCTGTTCCTGTTGCAACAGGCACCCAGGTTTCACCGTCGAGCAATATGTCACGTTGCGACAACAGGTCATTGCCATGTGTCTGGCCACCCACTTCTGTCGCCGCTCCAGCGACAGTGAAGCGCAACGCATACTCGCGCTCAGAAGCATAGTCGATCGCGACAAACTCAGGATAGGTCGGCCTGAAATCCGCCCGCCAGTCCAACGCACCGTCAGAGGCAATTCCGTTACTGTGCAGCGGTCCTAGCGTGCCACTTGTACCATTGGCGCGAGCCGCATAATACAGACCGCCCATCTGCACCTCATCGCCCATCTGATAGGCGGTGTTTGGTTGCCAATACGGGGGGACGATTTGAGTATCCGACAAATCAGCACTGGTCGAGACAGCCTCAACCATGATGGCATTGCCCCCCGGTGTTGCGACACCGCCGAAAGACAGCGTTACCGCATGAGGCCCCGTCAGACCACTCGCCACTTTCATGGTCTGGCGACGCTGCAAGTCAACGGCGCCATAGGAAGAGAACGCCTTGAACCCCAGGCTCGCCGGATCACCAATCTCGTTTACCAACGCCTGAGACCCGTCAATCTCGACTTTGACATATCCACCGCTCGTGCGGGCCGTGTAGTGTACCCAAAGGTCATAGGCGGTTTCACGGCTGACCGTGACAGTGGCGGTAGCGGTCTGCGAGCCCGTGCTCACTGCACGATTGCCCGTATAGCTTCCGCTCAGGCCGGATCCGGATGATTGCATCTGCCCCCATGATCCAGAAAGTGTAAACTGGCCAATCGGATAGACA
>NZ_JBELFI010000131.1:0-6354 GCF_042093035.1 Yoonia sp.
GGACCCGCCTGCGCGTAGCAGGAAGCGAAGAGTTCGTCGTAAAGACACGAAACGCGCCTGATCAACCTAGGTTGAAGCCGGGCGAGCAAATCGAAATTGGCTGGATGCCACAGGACTGCCGTGCGCTGGACGCATGAAAAGAATTCTTGAGGCGCGCTGATACTGGCGCGCACGCAAGTAGAAGGGCTAACTCGTGACCCACTGAAAATCACGAGACACAACTAGGGAAAATATCATGAAAATGAATAAAATTGTCTCTGCTGTTTCTGTGCTCGGCCTTACGGCCGGCATGGTATCCGCAGACGGCCACATGGCCAACGATATGACAATCGTAAGCTGGGGTGGCGCGTATCAAGACAGCCAGATCAATGCCTATACAAACCCGTACACAGAAATGAACGCCGGTGTTACGGTTACGTGGGACGAAAGTTCTGCCGAGGCCGTCGCAAAGCTGCGCGCTATGAACGAAGCTGGCAACATCACATGGGACGTGGTTGACGTTGTCGCAGCTGACGCGCTGCGCCTATGCGACGAAGGTCTTGCGATGGAAATCGATGCTGACGAACAGTTGGCGCCAGCACCTGACGGCACATCTGCCGAAGATGACTTTGGTGATCTTCTGGTCGGCGATTGCTTCATTCCACAGATCGTTTACTCGACAACATTCGGCTACCGGACAGATATGGTTCCAGCGGGTACCGAAGCACCAAACGACATCTGTGACGTGTTTGACCTCGCCACATATCCAGGCATGCGCGCGCTGGAAAAGCGCCCGATCAACAACGTTGAGTGGGCCCTGCTGTGTGACGGCGTTGCCAAAGACGACGTCTACGACGTTCTGGCGACCGAAGAAGGTCAAGAGCAGGCGCTTGCTAAGCTCGGGACCATCAAAGACAGCGTGATCTGGTGGTCCGCAGGTGCAGACACGCCACAGCTGCTGGCTGACGGCGAAGTCTTTATGGGCTCCACCTACAACGGCCGTTTGTTTGCTGCCATCGAAGAGCAGGGCCAGCCCATCGGTATGATGTGGGACGCTCAGGTGTTTGACCTTGATGGTTGGATCATCCCAGAAGGTCTGTCCGACGAGCGTAAGGCACGTGCATTGGACTTCGTCTACTTCGGCACAGACACACAGCGTCTGGCGGATCAGGCCAAGTACATCTCTTACGGTCCTGCGCGCCTGTCCTCTGCGCCACTTGTTGGCCAGCACGCCACTTTGGGCATCGATATGGCACAGCACATGCCAACAGACCCGGCGAACGCAGCGAACACCTTCTTGTACAACTACGAGTTCTGGGCTGACTACCGCGACGACATCGACGCGAAATTCCAAGCTTGGCTTGCACAGTAAGTACATATCATCCGAAGGGGGCCGCGATCTGGCCCCCTTCAACCTTCATGACCAAAAACCTGGCTCTACCAACATGCCGGGCATGACAAACAAGACTGCACAGACGGAGTTGATATGAGTGACAGTACATCCTCCGGCCCAATGCTCGCCGCTGATGGCACACCGCTAAAAACCAGCCTTTCGCGAGCCCTACGCCGCCAGAAGATCCGCGCACTGGCACTGATAGCGCCGCTTTTGTTGTTTGTGGTAATCACCTTTATTATCCCGATTGCGACCATGTTGTTCCGATCTGTTGAAAATCAGATTGTTTCGAACACAATGCCAGAGGCGACAATTGCCCTAGAGGCATGGGACGAGAGTTCGGGCGAGGCCCCGGGAGAAGACGTCTTTCAGGCCCTCTTTTTTGACCTTTTCCGCGCAGCCGAAGCGAAAGAACACACCAAGCTCGGCACGCGGCTGAACTATGAGCAAACCGGCACGTCATCGTTGTTCCGTACAACGGGCAGGAACCTCGACGATGTAGGTGAACTTTGGCAGGACCCTATCGAAGATATCGCCCCCGCCCTCAAGGATGGCGAAACATGGTACGCTATGATGTCCGGCACGGGCGGCAATGCGCTTTTTGACGAAAGACGCGCCCTATGGACCCAAATGGTCCCTGGTGAATTCGTTGGCGAAGTCGGCCTGACCTTATCGGGGGAAGTGGCCGAAATGTTGCCACTGACCGCTGCGGCCTACGCCGACTGGGCCATTTTTGAAGCGCTGGAAGAAGAGCGCGACGTCGCCACACGCGACCCTTGGGAGGCTGTCTATGCCGCACTTGGTCTTGATTTGCGCAATCCCGAAGTGGTTGACGCGGTCAATGCTTACACGGGCCCACGTGCCCAAGACCTGCAATTGGTTGCCGCTAACTTGGATCAACTGCCCGACGTCATGTTCCGTGACGCGTTTGCTGAATTGGACGAAGACTGGCTTGATCCTGAAGTCTGGCAAACAATCAAGATTTACAGCCCTGATTACACATCAGGTTACTTCCTCAATTCGATTGATATGGAAAAGGGGGTTGATGGTGCGCAGATGCGACCAGAGAACCAGCAACTCTATATCAAGCTTTTCATCCGCACTTTGTGGATGTCGCTTCTGATAACTGGTAGCTGCATTGTGCTGGGGTACCCGGTGGCGTGGCTTTTGGCGAACCTGCCGTTACGCTCGGCCAACGTGCTGATGATCCTTGTGCTCTTACCCTTCTGGACCTCGCTACTGGTGCGAACATCCGCCTGGAAGGTGCTGTTGCAGCAGCAGGGGGTCATCAACGAGATCCTCGTTTGGTTGGGATTTGTCGATGACGCCAACCGCCTTATCTTGATGAACAACGCAACCGGTACTGTGATCGCGATGACGCACATCCTGTTGCCGTTCATGATCCTACCGCTGTATTCCGTGATGAAAACTGTTCCGCCTACCTATCTGCGTGCGGCCAAAAGTCTTGGCGCAACAAACTGGACCGCATTCTGGCGGGTCTATTTTCCGCAGTCGGTGCCAGGCATCGGCGCTGGGTCGATCCTCGTTTTCATCCTGTCCATCGGCTATTATATCACCCCTGAAATTGTGGGTGGAACAAGCGGTGTCTTTATCTCAAACCGGATCGCCTACCACATCTCCAGCTCATTGAATTGGGGTCTGGCGGCTGCATTGGGCACGATACTTCTGTCTGTCGTTCTTGTGCTGTACTGGTGCTACGACCGGATTGTCGGCATCGACAACGTGAAACTAGGAGGCTGATCCATGGCATATGTTGGTCCCGTGACACGCCCTGATCTGATGACCTTCACAGGTCCTTGCACAGCGGCACTTGGCGCAACATTCGGTTTTGTTGTCGGGAATGCCTTTGGCAACCCTTGGATTGGTGCGCTGATCGGCGCGGCCTTGGGGTTTGGTCTGGCATTTCTGCTGTGCCGGTTCGATGTGCCGCGCACCGCAGGTCGCTGGGCCGTTATCGCCGTCTTTGCCATCCTTGGCCTTGTGTTGACCAATGTGGGCGGTGCTATCGCTGGCGCGTTGATCGGTGGCGTGCTCAGCTGGTTTGTGTACTGGTTATCTACAGGAGCCTATCGCAAGAACGTTCCCATCTATTACACGTCACTGCAGACGCTGTGGTATAACGCATTCCTGTTCATCTGCGGTTTGGTTTTCTTTTTCTTGGTCGCGCCGCTGGTGCCGGTCATGTGGTTGTCGTTCAACGCAGAAGACTTTTTTACGTTTACGCCCGAGATGCTGTCATTTGATCCAGCAGGTTATTCGCTAAAGCACTACCGCGACTTCCTTGGGACAGACGAATGGATGGTCCCGCTGAAGAATTCGCTGATCATCGCGCCGATTGCGACGATCATTTCGGTTACGTTGGGAACCTTGGCCGCCATCGGCCTATCGCAATCGCATGTGCCTTTCCGGCAGTGGATTATGGCGACCATGATTTCGCCTATGATTGTGCCGCTGATCATATCGGCGACTGGGATGTTCTTTTTCTACGCGCCTCTGGGCAACTGGCTTGAAGCAACGCTTGGGTGGAACCAATCATTCGTTGGCTATGTGAAGGTCATTTTGGCCCATGCGGTATTAGGCGTACCGTTTGTGATTATCACAGTGACCGCAACACTGGTCGGATTTGACAACTCGCTCACACGGGCCGCGGCAAATATGGGAGCGAACCCTGTAACGACCTTCTTTCGCGTGCAGATGCCGTTGATCCTACCCGGTGTCATTTCGGGCGGTCTTTTTGCCTTCATCACGTCTTTTGATGAAGTTGTCGTAGTGCTTTTCGTGGGCTCCGCCCAACAGCAGACGTTGCCGTGGCAGATGTTTACAGGTCTGCGCGAGCAGATCAGCCCAACCATTCTCGCGGCTGCAACGGTCCTTGTGACCTTCTCGATCTTGCTGCTTACCACAGTCGAGCTTCTGCGTCGGCGCTCCGAGCGCTTACGAGGGTTGAGCCCGGGTTGATCGCAACCTGACACGACAGACAACAGAAACGAAAAATGCCAGGTTACAAGACCTGGCATTTTTTATGTCGTACGTCGGTGCGCCGAGTTATGCCACGACGTTGAACTCCGGCCCATACGGGTATCCAGTAATGTTCTCATTGCCATCTTCTGTCACGATCAAAATATCATGCTCGCGGTACCCGCCGGCACCAGGCTGGCCGTGCGGGATGGTAAGCATCGGTTCCATCGAGATCACCATACCGGGTTCAAGAACCGTATCGATGTCCTCACGTAGTTCCAGACCAGCCTCGCGGCCGTAATAATGCGACAACACACCAAACGAGTGCCCATACCCAAATGTCCGATATTGCAGCAGGTCGTGCTGGGCGAAGAAGTCGTTGATTTTATGGGTGACCTCTGCGCAGCTCACACCGGGCTTGAGCAGGCTCATCCCGTATTCATGTGCCGCGACGTTGGCTTCCCAGAACTTGAGTGATGCGGAGTCAACATCGGCCACAAACATCGTGCGTTCTAACGCCGTGTAGTACCCTGAAATCATCGGAAAAGTGTTGAGCGATAGAATATCACCGTGCTGCAGTTCACGTGCTGTTACGGGATTATGGGCGCCGTCGGTGTTGATGCCCGACTGAAACCAGACCCATGTATCGCGGTACTCTGCATCGGGAAACTGTTTGGCAATCTCAAGTTCCATCGCGTCACGCCCGGCTATGGCGATGTCGATCTCGCGCGCGCCTGCCTTGACGGCATCCTTGATAGCGTAACCACCAACATCGGCCACATTTGCTCCGTGCCGTATCATGGCCAGTTCAGCCACGGATTTGTGCATTCGCTGCTGCATCATGGCTGGCGCGACATCCTTGGCCTCTGATGGTATCAAGAATTCATTCATCAGGGCATGTTGGGCCAGCGAGATATGATCACCTTCATACCCAATGACCTTGCCGGTACCAGTTACGCTGCGAATGGCGCGCCAATAGTTGTTCCGCTGCCAATCTGTGTAGGTGATATTATCGCCATGACACCGACGCCACGGCTGTGCGGCATCGATCCCTGCGCTGATCGTAACGCTTTCGGTAGACGTCACGACAAGGCCATAAGGTCGGCCAAATGAACAATACAAGAAACCCGAATAGTAGGCGATGTTGTGCATCGACGTGAACACGCAGGCCTCAACACCTGCGTTTGACATGCGGGAGCGAAGCGCCGCCAGGCGTGCGTCATATTCGGATGCGTCGAATGGCAACACGCGGTCGCCTTGGTGAAAACGATAGAATTCGGGACGGTTCAACGGAACATTCCTTCTCTTGGCGCCGTCACAACAGGGGGGATTAATCGCCACTATCGTGAAAACTGAAAAGCAAAACCCGGCGTTCAGGATGGATGAATGGGCGCGCGTTTTTCGCACTGGCGACGCCATCGCCTGCCCTATGTCAGTAATTGCTCAAAAGTCGCGGTTTGTGCAAGGAAAACTATGCTTGGCCTGTCCATTGGCAAACGAATTTCAAGTCTTGTGATCGCGGACTGACCTGTGAGGTTTGGCGGGCGAATTTTAAACTTTAATAGAAATAGCCGCTGGAATGCTAGCATTCCGCCAACAAACTGTCTGCCATTCCAACAACCGCTTGAGCGTGGCATAAGCCATATTGCCGTTTCGTCAATCTCAGACCATGCTTTCGGAGACAAGATTACTTACAGAAAACGCATGGCGGCAACGGCATGAGATAACGGAGGCAACATGGCGCACGATTATGAAACAGGGCGGTTGAACCTGCCATTTGTTGGCATCGCGACGTTTGGCAAATACGAGTACCAACCGGATTGGTCAGCGATTGATGCAGATGTGGCCGTGGTTGGCGCCCCCTTTGATTTCGGTACGCAGTGGCGCCCAGGCGCACGGTTTGGTCCGCGGGCTATCCGCGAAGCGTCGACATTGTTCGCCTTTGGCCATGCTGGGGCATATGACCACGAAGATGATGTCACCTATCTGGGCGAGGGTACGCG
>NZ_JBELFI010000132.1:0-6278 GCF_042093035.1 Yoonia sp.
AACATCCATCACCACAGCCAGCAGAATTCGCCGCAGCTTCAACACCACCACCATTTGGCGCAGCACCGCCGCCACCGCGACCTCTGCGTCCTGTTCTGGCTTGTGCATCTGACATCAAACGTCTCCATCAAAGGCTGCGTGTTGAGCGCATGGATACCCTGCCCGTCCAACCCACGTGAGTGGTTTTGCGGCCCCTGAGATTGGAAAACGACATAGCACGCGCAAAGACTTGCGTTGGACCGACAGTCGCAGTACCGAAGCGCCATGGAAAACACGACACACGAACGCCTGCTTATTATCGATTTCGGCTCTCAAGTGACCCAATTGATCGCGCGCCGGCTGCGCGAATTGAGTGTCTACTGCGAGATCCACCCCTATCAGAACGTCAACGATGACTTTTTGACCGAATTTGCGCCAAAGGCGGTCATTTTGTCAGGCGGCCCCGACAGTGTGACCCGCGAAGGATCGCCCCGCGCGCCACAGTCGCTTTTTGACATGGGCGTTCCGGTTTTGGGCATCTGCTACGGCCAGCAAACCATGATGACGCAGCTTGGCGGCAAAGTCGTCAGCGGCGAAGGCACATCCGAGTTTGGCCGCGCCTATGTAACACCGGAAGGAAAGCTGTCTCTGCTCGATGGTTGGTTTGCCGCAGACAAAGAACAAGTCTGGATGAGCCATGGCGACCATGTCTCTGAAATCGCACCGGGATTTGCGGTTTATGGCACCTCGCCAAATGCACCGTTTGCGATCACCGCAGATGTTGCGCGCAACTTTTATGCCGTGCAATTCCACCCCGAAGTCCATCACACACCCAACGGCTCCAAACTGTATGAAAACTTCGTGCGCCTCGCCGGTTTTTCAGGCGATTGGACCATGGGTGCCTACCGCGAACAGGCAATTTCCGCAATCAAGGATCAAGTTGGCGATGCCCATGTCATTTGCGCGCTGTCGGGCGGTGTTGATTCGTCTGTGGCCGCCGCGCTGCTCCATGAAGCGATTGGTGACCAGCTCACCTGCGTTTTCGTCGATCACGGCCTGTTGCGGTTGAAAGAGGCCGAAGAAGTCGTGGGCATGTTCCGCGACAATATGAACCTGCACGTGATCCACGCAGATGAGAGCGAATTGTTCTTGGGCGAACTTGACGGTGTCAGCGACCCTGAAACCAAGCGCAAGATCATCGGCCGCTTGTTCATCGATGTGTTCCAGAAATACGCCAATGGCATTGAGGGTGCGGCTTTCCTTGCGCAAGGCACGCTTTATCCTGACGTCATTGAAAGTGTGAGCTTTTCAGGCGGGCCGTCCGTCACGATCAAGTCGCACCACAATGTTGGCGGCCTGCCTGAGAAGATGGGTCTGAAACTGGTGGAGCCGCTGCGCGAATTGTTCAAGGACGAAGTGCGCGCCCTAGGCGTCGAGCTCGGCCTGCCAAAATCCTTCATTGGCCGCCACCCCTTCCCCGGTCCAGGACTGGCAATCCGCTGCCCCGGCGAAATCACCCGTGAGAAGCTTGAGATTTTGCGCAAGGCCGATGCGGTCTATATCGACCAAATCCGCAAGCACGGGCTCTACGATGATATCTGGCAGGCCTTCGTTGCGATCCTGCCGGTGCGTACTGTTGGCGTGATGGGCGATGGCCGGACATATGACTTCGCCTGTGCCTTACGCGCGGTCACATCCGTCGATGGCATGACAGCGGATTATTATCCTTTCAGCCATGAATTTCTGGGTGAGACCGCCACGCGGATCATCAACGAAATCCCCGGCATCAATCGCGTGACCTATGATATCACCAGCAAGCCGCCGGGAACGATTGAGTGGGAATAGGCGCAGACCTGGGGCAATGGGGCTTGCAAAGCGGCGCGACTGCGTCGCAACTGGCCCGATGAGCCCGACAGTCAAAGCCGCCTTCTGGATGATTGGTGCGATCACCTCCTTTACCTTGATGGCGGTCGCCGGTCGCACTGTGAGCAATGAACTTGATACATTCGAGATCATGTTGTTTCGCAGTCTCACCGGGATCGTCATTGTGGTTGGTGTTGCCTATTACGCAGGCACGTGGCGGCAGATCGGGCGTGATCGTCTGGGATTGCATGCCACCCGCAATATTTTCCACTTTGCCGGACAGAACCTGTGGTTTTACGCCATCACCCTGATCCCTCTGGCACAGGTCTTTGCGCTTGAATTCACAACCCCGGTTTGGGTCATCCTTCTGTCGCCGCTGATCCTCAAAGAGCGTCTTACGGGTATCGGGCTCTTGAGTGCAGGCATCGGATTTCTCGGTATTCTGATCGTCGCGCGCCCTGATCCGGCGAATATCAGCGTGGGGCTATTGGCGGCTGCGGCCTGTGCTGTCTTTTTTGCGCTCACCGCGATCTTGACACGCAAATTGACACAGACAGAAACGATTACGACGATCTTGTTCTACCTCACCACCATGCAGGCGGTCTTTGGGCTTGTGTTTGCGGGATTTGATGGTGATATCGCCGTGCCATCCCTAGCGGCCCTCCCTTGGGTAATTGCAATTGGTTGCGCAGGATTGCTGGCGCATTTCTGCCTGACCAATGCGCTGCGCATCGCCCCTGCAAGCGTCGTGATGCCAATAGATTTTGTACGACTACCGACAATCGCTTTGGTCGGCATGTTCTTGTACAATGAACCACTGGAGCTTTTGGTCTTTGTCGGTGCCGGTCTCATTTTTGCGGCGAACTACCTCAACATCACTTGTGCGATGCGGCGCCAAAGCGCGCGTTAACGGCGTCCGTGAAATTCTATTGCATTTTTGTGACGCTACGACGCGCCAAGAATTATGACGTGGCGTCATTAATTGACCCAATGGTTAGGCAGTAACTAGGGTCCGCGCACACTATTTCATCATGACAGGGACGAGACATGAAAAATGCAATCACGGCAGGAGCAGCGCTCCTGCTGACATCGTCGCTCGCGCAGGCGGGCGGTTTGGATCGATCGGGAAACCCGTATTCCGTTTTATTTGAAGACGGCAACTACGTGCAGTTGTCATTCTCGGCAGCAAAGCCGGACGTCAGCGGCTCCTATGACGAAAGCGTGCCATCGCTTGGAACAGGCTCCACCGGGAATATGGCTGAAAGCTATGCCTCAGCCGGGATTGCACTGAAATACGCGGTCAACGACAAGCTTGACCTTGCACTTTTCTACAACAGCCCCTTCGGCGCGGACGCCTTATATGGGGCTGGCTTCTACGACGGGCTGCAGGCCACGTGGGACACGACGCAAATCACCGCGTTAGCAAAATATCAGGCAGCACCTGGGATATCTGTTTACGGCGGACTTCGGGGAATTCAATCGCAGGCGAAAATCACCCTCCCGGATAGTCTGGTGCGGCTTCGTCTTCAGGGTGCTGCTTTGGCTGGGTCCACCGCAGCCGGTACCATATTGGCGAACAATCCAACGTCCGGGTTGGAATACAACGCCGAAACTGAAAGCAATATGCAGGTGGGCTATGTTATTGGCGCAGCTTATGAACGCCCTGAAATCGCACTGCGGGTCGCACTGACCTATGAAAGCGGTGTTACCCATGATTTCGACACGAGCGAAACACTCGTTGGGATTGGCGTCAATGACGCGCAAAGCACAACCGATATTCAGCTACCACAATCCATCGCTCTGGATTTTCAATCCGGTGTCGCGGCAGACACGCTGGTCTTTGGCACCATCAAATGGACGGAATGGTCTGTTTGGGAAGTGCGCCCCGCTGAATACTTAGCGCTGACCGGACAAGAGGTCACCGGGATCGACAATGATGTCATGACCTACCGCATCGGTGTCGGTCGCCGCATCAACGACGCATTTTCTGCCTTCGGTCGCGTCACATATGAAAAAAGCGACGGCGGCGTCTCATCACGTTTGTCACCGACGGACGGCTCCGTCAGCTACGGGGTGGGCGGCAGTTACACTGTTGACAACATGAAAATCACGGCCGGGGTCGAATATGCGCTATTGGGCGATGCAAAAGACAGCACCAATGTGGTTTTCTCTGACAACTCCGCTCTTGGCTTTGGCATGAACGTCGGCTTCAGCTTCTAACCCAACATGCACGAAACCCGAAAACAAAAGCCCCGCTTCTTCAGGCGGGGTTTTTTCCAGCCATGCGCATGAAACGGGTTGCCGAACCTACCGCGAAAAGATCATCTCCGGCCCATGGCACCGCTGCAAAAAACCATCTCCCCGCGCGCCTGGTTCGCCCTGGTGACGCTCTCTTTCATTTGGGGGGCATCATTCCTGTCAATTCGCATTGCGCTGGACGAAATCGGCCCGCTCACCACAGTCGCACATCGCACGGGCTGGGCAATGCTGATCCTTTGGGGCTTCGTTTTGATCCGCCGGTTGGCGTGGCCAAGGGGCTGGCGCGTCTGGCTGGCCTTTCTGGTGATGGGGCTTTTGAATAATGTCATCCCTTTCAGCCTGATGGCCTGGGGCCAACTGCATATCGAAAGCGGCCTGACCGCGATCCTGAATGCCTCCACTGCTATATTTGGCGTCCTTGCTGCTGCGATCTTTCTTGCAGATGAGAGGCTCACGGGGCGAAAGGCAGTCGGTGTCACGGTCGGCTTTGTTGGTGTGTCGGTCGTGAGCGGCATCGAGGCAGTCAAAGGTTTCGATATCCGTTCACTTGGTCAGTTGGCGATAATCGGCGGGACGATCAGCTATGCCATGGCTGGTGTTTGGGCGCGCAAAACGCTTGGCCATCTCAATCCGGCGGTTGCTGCGGCAGGGATGCTGACAGGAGCCAGTATCATCACCATTCCAATGGCTTACGTTTTCGAAGGGCCGCTGAGCCTTAGTTTGCAGCCGCGCACATGGGCAGCCATCGGCTATTACGCTGTTGTTGCCACTGCAATCGCCTACATACTCTACTACCGGATCCTGGCCATGGCGGGCAGCGGTCATCTGATGCTGTCCACCTTGCTGGTGGCACCCACAGCCATCATTCTGGGCGCCATCGTGCTGGCAGAGGCACTGCCCATGCAAGCCTACGCCGGTTTTGTACTGCTTGCGCTTGGGCTTGTGATCCTCGACGGGCGCTTATGGCAAACGCGCAAGCACCGCGCGGGCCGCCCGTAAACCCGGTGGGTCGCCGCCCTGCCCCAGCCGTTTCATCGTCAACGCCATCGCCGCCCTTTGCGCCGTTGGGTCAGCCATGACCTGCAAGACGGCCTCGGCGATCGGACCGGCTTGGCAGTTTGCGCCAATGAACTCTGGCACCGTGCGCGTATCGCTGACCAGATTGACCAGTGTTACCGTATCAACCAAGAGCATCCGGCCAATCACGATCCGGCTGAGCCATGCCATATCATAGGCAATCACCATTGGGGTGCCACTGGCGGCCAGCTCCAAAGAGACGGTCCCGGAGGCCGCCAGCGCGACATCAGCGCGTTTGAACCACGCCGCTTTCTGGGCTGATCCGGCCGGCAATACGGTGACTGGCACGGACCACGCCGCCGTACGCGTTGTCACCAATTCATGTACGTTCGCCGTTGTTGGGATCACAAACCGCGCGTTTGGCACATCTTGCACGATCCGCGCTGCCGCCGCACCAAAGCGATCGATCAGGCGCGACACCTCCCCCCGCCTGCTGCCCGGCAGGATCAGGACAACCCGCCCCCCACCCAACGCGTCAGCGTCCTCTTGACTGGCAACCGGCTCGGCCACGACAGGATGGCCCACAAAATCACACGCCATGCCAGCGGCTTGCATCAGGGGCGGCTCAAACGGGAAAAGTGCCAGAACATGATCGATATGCCCCGCCATTTTCGCAGCCCGGCCGGGCCGCCACGCCCAGACGGTTGGTGCCACATAATGCACCGTGTGAATATCACTTGCAGCCTTCACGAGCCGCGCCACGCGCAAGCAGAAATCGGGGCTATCGATGGTAATCAGCACGTCCGGTTTCGTCGTGATGACAGCCTCAGCCATTTCGCGGATCCGCGCCTTTAGGCTGCGGTATTTCGGCAGAATTTCGGCCAACCCCATCACGCTCAACTCATCCATCGCAAAGCGGCTCTGCAAGCCTTGCGCCTGCATCAGCGGACCGCCGACGCCATCATAGTCCACGTCGTCGCGCAAACTGTTGAGCCCGGTCATCAACGCACCCCCGAGCTTGTCGCCAGAGGCTTCACCTGCGATGATGAAAACCCTCATATGCCCCCCTTCGGGCGCACCCAAAAGAACATCCCCGCCGCGTCCAAGACTGCCAGAACGCGCGGCAGATCGAGGACCATGACGCCACCCGCCTCAATCAC
>NZ_JBELFI010000133.1:0-6207 GCF_042093035.1 Yoonia sp.
CTGCCGCCACTGTCGGTGGTCGTGCTACAAAAACGCAATAGCGTTAAGAAAGACAAGACATAAAGGGGGAGGAGAAATCATGCCGACAAAACGTATTACACAACGGTCAATGGCATTCGTACTTGCAGGGGGCCGGGGGAGCCGCCTGAAAGAACTGACAGACCGGCGCGTGAAACCTGCCGTGCCATTCGGTGGCAAAGCACGGATCATCGATTTTGCACTATCCAACGCGGTGAATTCCGGTATCCGTAAACTGGCCGTTGCGACCCAGTACAAAGCGCACAGTCTGATCCGCCACACACAACGCGGCTGGAACTTCTTCCGCTCCGAACGCAACGAATTTCTGGACGTGCTGCCTGCCTCGCAACGCGGCGGCAATGAAAGCTGGTACAAGGGCACGGCAGATGCAGTGACCCAGAACATTGATATCGTTGACAGCTACAAAGTGGACTACGTGATTATCCTTGCCGGCGATCACATCTACAAAATGGACTACGAAATCATGCTGCGCCAGCACGTCGAAACACAGGCGGATGTGACCGTCGGCTGTCTGACTGTACCACGCATGGAAGCCACCGCCTTTGGCGTCATGGACACCGACAAAGACGGGCGCATCACCAGCTTTCTGGAAAAGCCGGCTGATCCGCCGGGGATGCCGGATAATCCCGACAAGGCGCTGGCGTCGATGGGGATTTATGTCTTCAACTGGGAGTTCCTGCGCGAACTTTTGTTGAAAGATGCCGAGGACCCCAATTCGACCAATGATTTCGGCAATGACCTGATCCCCGGTATTGTCGCCAGCGGCAAAGCCATGGCGCACCGGTTTGATGAAAGCTGTGTGCGGGCGGATGGCGCCCCTGCCTATTGGAAGGATGTGGGTACCGTTGATGCCTTTTGGCAGGCGCACATCGACTTGACAAGTTTCACGCCAGAGCTGGACCTGTGGGACAAGGACTGGCCAATCTGGACGTATAACGAAAGCGTCCCGCCTGCCAAGTTCATCCATGATGAACGCGACAGGCGCGGCATGGCGATCTCTTCGATGATCTCGGGCGGGTGCATTATTTCAGGGACGGAGGTGCGCAATTCTGTGCTGTTCACGAATGTGCATACCAATTCATACGCGGTGCTGGATAATGCAGTAGTTTTGCCGAATGTCGTGGTCCATCGGTCAGCCCGCTTGCGGCAGGTGGTTGTTGATAGCGGGGTCGTCATTCCCGAAGGCCTCGTCGTCGGCGAAGACCCGTCCGAGGACGCAAAGTGGTTCCGTGTGACAGAGCGCGGTACGACACTCATCACACAAGACATGCTGGACAAGAGGGCCGCTGCCACATGACCAAGGCGCTTTTTGTTGTGTCTGAATGCGCCCCACTGGTGAAAACCGGTGGGCTGGCCGATGTGGCGGGCGCTTTGCCCGGCGCATTGGCCGAACACGGGATTGCCGTGCGCACGCTGCTGCCCGGCTACAGAACGGTGCTGGCGCAGCTTGGCAAGACGAAGAAAGTCGCGGCATACAAGGACCTCCTTGGAGGGCCCGCCAAATTGCTGGCCTGCAACGTCGCAGGTCTTGATCTGCTGATCCTTGACGCCCCGCATCTTTATGACCGCGACGGGGCGATTTACGGCGATGCCACGGGCAAAGACTGGTCAGACAACGCCGAACGCTTTGCGGCCCTTTGTCAGGTTGCAGCAAAGATTGCGGACGCTGGTTTGGGCGACTGGACCCCTGACATTGTCCACGGCCACGACTGGCAGGCAGGCCTGACGCCAGAATACCTGAACAATTTGCAATGCGAGGTACCCTTCGTCTTTACCGTCCACAACATCGCGTTCCACGGAAATACCGACGCAGAGAAGCTGGGACGGCTTGGCCTCGATCCTGCGCGGTTCAATGCCGACCATTTTGAGTTTTGGGGCCAAATCTCTGCGTTGAAAGCGGGGCTGGTCGGCGCCGCCAAGATCACAACCGTCTCGCAAACCTATGCAGAGGAATTGCTGACACCCGCTTTCGGGATCGGCATGGATGGCTTACTGCGCGCACGTCAGGCAGACCTGATCGGCATCGTGAATGGCATTGATCTGGATGTCTGGAACCCGGCGACCGACCCGAATATCAAACCCTACAAGACCGCCGCAGGCAAAGCGGCCAACAAGAAAGCGCTGCGCAAGACTTTCGGGCTTGGACCCTCTGACGGGCCGACGTGCGTTCTGGTCTCACGTTTGACTGAACAAAAGGGCATCGACCTTTTGCTCGAAACGCTGCCCGCCCTGCTGGATCGCGGCGGCCAGATAGCCCTGCTCGGTTCGGGTGATCCCAAGCTTGAGGTCGCCCTGCTTGAAGCCGCTGACGCCCATGAAAACCTGTCGGTCAAGATCGGATATGATGAGGCGCTATCCCATAAAATGATGGCCGGAGGTGACGTGATCCTTGTGCCGTCACGCTTTGAACCTTGCGGTCTGACCCAGCTTTATGGGTTGCGCTATGGCACGCTGCCACTCGTTGCGCTGACAGGTGGTTTGGCGGATACGGTGATAAACGCATCGCCGGCCGCACTGGCGCAAAATGTGGCGACCGGAGTACAATTCTTTCCAATTGAGGCACAAGCGCTGGCCAATGCCTTTGGGCGGCTTTGCGACCTTTATGCAGACAAACCCATGTGGAAGTCGATGCAACGCAACGCAATGAAGCAGCCCGTAGGTTGGGAAACCTCTGCTGCCGACTATAAGGCCGTCTATGACAGCCTGACAGAGGGCCAAAAGTGAACGTTGGCCCGTTTGAGACACGTCCCGGGCGGCCCTCACCGCTTGGTGCCACGGTTGATCCCGACGGGGTCAACTTCGCCGTCTTTTCACGCCATGCGACCAAGGTGATGTTGTGCCTCTTTGATGAAGAGGGCAACGAGAGCCAGAATATCGCATTGCCTGAACGCGAAGGCCACGTCTGGCACGGATATTTTCCGGGGATGAAGGCGGGGCAACAGTATGGTTTCCGCATGGACGGCCCCTATGCGCCGCAGGATGGGCATCGGTTCAACCCTTACAAGCTGCTGATCGATCCTTACGCCAAACAACTGACTGGCCACCCCAAATGGAACGACGCGTTGTTCGGCTACACGCCGGGCCACAAAGACAAGGACCTGAGCTTCAACAAGACCGACAGCGCGCCTTATATGCCGCGCAGCATCGTCGTTGATCCGACATTCAACTGGGAGAACGCCGCAGAGCCGCGTCATGCGTTGGAAAGCTCGATCATCTATGAGGCTCATGTCAAAGGGCTGACAGCCGAACGCAAGGATATCCCGAACCCCGGCACCTATCTTGCGATGGCCTCTGACCCGATTTTGGAGCACTTGAATGATCTGGGCGTGACGGCGGTCGAACTCTTGCCCGTGCAGGCCTTCCTGAACGAGAAATTCCTGCTTGATCGGGGCCTGACAAACTACTGGGGCTATATGACCTACGGGTTCTTCGCCCCCGAGCCGCGCTATATGCAAGGCGCTGATATCGCTGAATTTCAGCAGATGGTCCGGCGGTTTCATTCCGCCGGGATCGAGGTCATTCTGGACGTTGTCTATAACCACACTGCCGAAGGCTCGCATCTAGGGCCGACGCTGATGTTTCGGGGATTGGATAACGCCAGTTATTATAGGCTGGCCGATGATAAGCGCTTCTACATTGACGATGCAGGGTGCGGTAATACGCTCGACTTTGAAAATCCGTTCGTAATCCGGCTGGTGATGGACAGTCTGCGCTATTGGGTGGAGGTCATGCATGTGGATGGCTTCCGCTTCGATCTCTGTTCAGCGCTTGGGCGCACGGCACGCGGGTTTGAACGCGACGGGCCGTTCTTTCGCGCGATCGGGCAGGACCCGGTGTTGAACCAAGTCAAACTCATCGCAGAGCCTTGGGACATCGGACCGGGCGGCTATCAACTGGGCGCTTATCCCGCACCATTTGCGGAATGGAACGACAAGTATCGCGATGATGTGCGCAGCTTCTGGAGCGGTGACAAAGGCAAGACGCGGCATACGGCAGAGCGCCTCGTCGGGTCAGCACCCTATTTCGATCACGACGGGCGGGCGGCGACATCATCGCTGAATTTCCTGACCGCCCATGATGGCTTCACGCTGGCAGATACAGTCAGCTACAACAGCAAGCACAATCTGGCGAACGGCGAAGATAACCGCGACGGGCATTCGAACAACCACTCCGATAACCTCGGGGTGGAGGGGCCAACGAAAGACCCCAAAATCAACGCCGCCCGGATGCGCCGCAAGCGTAACATGTTCGCCACACTGATGCTGTCGCAAGGTACGCCGATGATGCTGGCGGGTGATGAGCTGAGCAATTCGCAGGGTGGCAATAACAACGCCTATTGCCAGGACAATGAGATCGGCTGGGTCAATTGGCCCGAAAACGGCGACCCGTTCTTCCATTTCTGCAAACAGGCCATCGCCTTCCGCAAAATGCACCCATTGCTGCGGCAGACGCGGTTCCTGCATTCGCGGCAACGCTTGGTTGACGGTGAACCTGACCTGTTCTGGCGGCGCGCCAATGGCGAACCGATGACGCAGGACGATTGGGACAACCCCGAACTTGACACGCTGATTGCGGAAATGCGCATGGCGTCAGGATCACCGGAATACGTGAAACGAGAGGGGGCCTTGTTGGTGGTCCTCAACCAAGGTGCCGCGGTCGATATCGTCCCGCCTGCATTGCCCAAAGGTGATGCATGGGTCCGCAGATTTGACACCAGCCAAGAGGATGCGATCAAAGTGACGCCCGGCATGCATGTCGCGGCGCAGAGCGTGGTCGTTTTCTCGCATGAGACGGAGGAGGACTAAGATATGCCAATGCAAAATGTACGCACCACCCCGATCGAGGGGCAAAAGCCGGGCACCAGCGGGTTGCGCAAGAAGACGGCTGTCTTCAAGCGACCGCATTTTCTGGAAAACTACGTGCAGGCGATTTTTGACGGGATCGGTGGGGTTGAAGGAAAGGGCCTGATTGTGGGCGGCGACGGGCGCTATTTCAACGATCAGGCGATCCAGATTATCTTGCGCATGGCCGCCGCGAATGGCGCTGCGAAATGCATCGTTGGGCAGGGTGGTATCCTGTCTACGCCTGCCGCGTCGCATTTGATCCGCTTGCGCAAAGCAGGGGGCGGGCTAATCTTGTCGGCCAGCCATAACCCCGGCGGCCCAAATGCGGACTTTGGTTTGAAGTATAACGGTCCCAATGGCGGCCCCGCATCTGAGGCGGTCACTGACAAGATCTTTGCGCGGACGCTGGATATCGACTTCTACAGGATCATCGCCGCTAGCGATATTGATCTGGAAACCATCGGCACCCAGACGCTTGAGGACATGATGGTTGAGATTGTCGACCCTGTGGCGGACTATGCCAATTTGATGGAAACCATTGTAGACTTCGAAAAAATACGTGCCCTCTTTGCAAGTGGTTTTACAATGTGCTTCGACGCCATGCACGCCGTCACCGGTCCCTACGCCAAGGCCGTTCTTGAGGGAACGCTTGGCGCACCTGCGGGCACGGTCATCAACGGCACCCCCAGCCCCGATTTTGGTGGCGGGCATCCTGACCCCAACCCGATTTGGGCGAAAGAGCTGATGGACATCATGTATGGCGCGGATGCGCCAGATTTCGGTGCCGCGTCTGATGGCGACGGCGACCGGAACATGATCGTGGGGCGCGGGGCCTATGTGACCCCGTCAGATAGCCTTGCGCTTCTGACGGCGCACGCGCATCTCGCGCCTGCATACAGCGGTGGTTTATCCGGCGTGGCGCGTTCCATGCCTACGTCCCGCGCGGTAGATCGTGTGGCCGCAAGCCTCGGTATCGATTGCTTTGAAACGCCGACCGGTTGGAAGTTCTTTGGCAACCTTTTGGATGCTGGCAAGGTCACGCTTTGTGGTGAGGAAAGCGCCGGAACAGGCTCTGACCACGTCCGTGAAAAGGACGGGCTTTGGGCGGTGCTTTTGTGGCTGAACATCTTGGCCGAAACAGGTAAATCCGTTTCCGCGCTGATGTCCGATCTCTGGACGGCGCATGGCCGCTGCTATTACGCCCGCCTCGATTACGAAGATGTCGAGAGCGATAAGGCCAACGACATGATCGACACCCTGCGCGGCAAGCTTGGCGGTCTGACAGGCAAGTCCGTCGGCAATCTGACCGTCGAAAACGCCGATG
>NZ_JBELFI010000134.1:0-6198 GCF_042093035.1 Yoonia sp.
CTTTGATGAAAATCACGCGCGCTCTATCGGGTTGCGGCCTGATGTCTTGCGGATTATTTTCTTTACGCTTCTATCAGCGGCCACTGTTGCGGCGCTGCAAACGGTCGGCGCATTTCTTGTCATTGCGATGGTCGTGACACCGGGGGCAACGGCTTATTTGCTGACCGACCGCTTCCCGCGCTTGTTGGGTCTGAGTGTCTCAATCGGGGCTGGTACAAGCTTTGTTGGCGCCTATGTCAGCTATTTTGCCGATGGTGCGACGGGCGGCATCATCGTCACCTTGCAAACGCTTATTTTCCTTGCGGCTTTCGTCTTCGCGCCCAAACACGGGTATCTGGCCGCCCGCCGCAAAGCTGCCGCCGCATTGGAGCGCACATGACCCAAGAGTTGCTTCTTCCGTTCCAATTCGCCTTTATGAACAATGCGTTCTGGATGATGGCCATTATTGCCGTGCCGACCAGCTTGCTGTCATGCTTTCTGGTGCTCAAGGGCTGGTCGCTTATGGGCGATGCAATCAGCCATGCGGTTTTCCCGGGGATCGTGCTGGCCTATATGCTGAATATCCCGCTTATTATTGGGGCATTCGCGGCGGGCATGTTTTGCGCTGTCGCAACCGGATTTTTGTCAGCCAACAGCCGTGTGAAACAGGATACGATCATGGGGATCGTCTTTTCGGGCATGTTTGGCTTTGGGCTGGTGCTTTACACAAGAGTCAGATCAGAGATTCACCTCGACAACATCCTCTTCGGGAACATGCTGGGCGTCAGCGCGGGCGAGCTTTGGACCGCGGGGGTGATTGCGCTTCTGGTGGTGGTGGTCATCATTTCCAAACGTCATGATTTCATGCTGCACGCCTTTGATCCGGTGCAGGCGCAGGCGGTCGGGTTGCGGGTCGGCTGGTTGCACTACGGGTTGTTGTCGCTCATCTCTCTGACGATTGTTGCGACTTTGGCTGCTGTGGGGATCATCCTGGCCATCGGTCTGTTGATTGCACCCGGTGCGATAGCCTTTCTGCTGACCAAGCGCTTTGCAATCATGTTGCCCATCGCGGTCGCGGTGACGATGATCTCCGGCTTTCTGGGCGTCTATCTGAGCTTCTTTCTTGACAGCGCGCCTGCGCCGACGATCATTTTGGTTTTAACGGTCATCTTCATCGCCGCATTCATCCGCGCCAATCGCAAGATCCGTCTGGAGAGCGCCGTCGAGACCGCCAAGAACGTAGACGCCCTAGCGCCCTAGCCGCCCTGCGATATCTTCGGACAAAAGCCGCAATGCTGTGGCCTGTGCCGTGGCGATGCTGGTCAGTGACTGGTCGGGCATTGGCACCGCGATCTCAAAACCGTCGGTCGAGTTGCGGAAATCGGTCCCGTCACCACCGACGAAATACTGCCCGGCCAGTTGAAACCTGCCGTCCGCCCGTGCGATCATTTGCGTCACCCGCACATCGATGGCGGCGTCAGGCAGGCCAACAAAGGGCCATGGTTCAGGTCCGACTTCAATGTTGAGGATATCATCCAGCGTGCTGGTCAGCACAAGCGTGACAGCGCGTTCTGGCGCGTCCGCCCACAGGATGTCACCATTGCTGCCGATCAGCCCGTTGGGCAGTTCAAAGGCAACCTCTTCGGCGGCGGCATAGGCGGGCAGGGAGACCGTGCGCACCATCGCGCTGCCGACGAGCGGTCGCAGTTCCATCGCCGAGGGCTCCGGCATCAAAGCGAGCCTGTCAGTGGGCGAGGAACAGGCCGCGAGAACGGCAAGCAAAGCGAAGGATAGAATACGGGGCATCATTAGCGTCCTGTCAGTACAGAGCTTGGGTTGCGTTGGATCGTGCGCGAAAGGCTTGTGACCGCATCAGCGGCATCCTGAATATCGCGCAGTGTTTGCAGCGTTTCCGCACCAAAACGCGAGCGTTGGCTATAGCTGTCCACAACCTCCTCGGACAGAGCCACGAGCGCATTCGCGCGCTCTGCCAAAGCGGGCAGGGTGCTGACAGCCTCCTGAACCGCCCGAGCCGCTTCACTTGCAGCGTCTAGGACACCATTGAGATTTGCAACAGCGCCGCCTTGATTGACCTCCGCCAGAAAGCCGCGCATTTCATCCAAAGCCCCATTGAGCGAAGCAGGCAGGGCGCGTGCGTCGTCGCTGTCAACAAAGCGTTCAACCGCGACAAGCGTGTCCGTGGTGGCCGCGATCAAGGCTTCGAATTCCAGCGTATTGGCGCGCGCTGTCAAATCGGCAATGTCTTGCGTAATCTGCGGCAGATTGCGGGTGGCCTCATCAATGTTATTGGCCAGGCGTGTGACAGTTTCCACGGCCAGATCAATATCGCCGATCAAGCCGGTTTCATTGGTCTGCCCGATCAAGAGGTTCAGCTCTGCAATCACCGCCTGCAATTCCTCAGGCACGGACTGTACTGCCTCAGATGCGATCAAGGCGCGGGTTTCATCGGCGAGTGCGACAAGCGCCGCGGGCGTGCCGCGGGTGTCTTCATCTTCGGCCAGCCGTTCGATGCTGGCCATCATGTTGATCGCGCCATCCATCAAGTCTTCGACCGGCAGGCTATTGATGCGCGCCAACAAATCCTCTGCCGTGGCGGCGACATCCGAGATCTCGGACGCCGTGGTCGGGATCACCGGATAATCGCCCGACGTGAGGGTCATTATCGCAGGCAGCGCATCTTCGAGCGTGACCAGCTCAACGATCAGCGTGCCAGCCAGAATATTGCCCGTCACCATCCGCGCCCGCAGTCCCTGATTGACCAGACTGGAGAGCAAGGTCAGCGCGTCTTCCGCGCTTTCCTCGTCGCCGATCCCCAACCGCGACGGCTCAATCGCCAAAACCGCCTGCAAACGCACCAAGGCGTTGTCGCCTTCGCCCACGACAATCGCGTTCAGGTCACTGACTTCACCGACCCGAATACCTTGCAGCCGCACCTCTGATCCTACCACCAGCCCGGTGACGGATTGTTCAAACAGCACAGCCACTTCAAGCACTTCGGCATTTGGATCAACAAACAGGCTATCGCGGGCGGTTTGCTCATCGTCGAACAAATCGAAGCGATGGCCTTCATTGATCGGCTCTCCGCCAGAGACCACGGTATCAAATGCCACACCGCCTTCGATCAGGGAGGCCAGTGAATCCACATCCAACGACACGCCACCCGCCCCAAGCGAAACGCTGAAACCGGAGGTGTCCCAAAACCGCGTGCTGCTGGTGATCCGACGATCATATGGGCTTTCAATGAAAGCATTCACGATGACCTGACGGCCATTGAAAGAGAGCTGCGGCTCTTCCAGATAGCCGACCTCGATCCCCTTGTGCAGAACCGGCGCGCCCGCAGCCAGGCTGCCGCCGTCGTCGGCCCGCAGAACCACCGTTGTACCACGCTGGCTGGCACGGGTCAGATTGGGGGCTTCAAGGCCGGTGAAGGCGGTTTGGGCGACATCGGCCTGCGTATCCCAGTTACCTTCGATAAAGACCCCCGACAGCACCGTCTCAAGGCCCGTGATCCCGCGCACGGAAACATCCGGTCGCACGACCCAAAATTGCGCATCATCGTCCAGATAGGGGGCGACGTTCTTGTCGATGCGCGCCGCGACCAAGACATCTGTCAGCCCGTCGGTGAAGGTCACGTCCTCCACTTCGCCCACCACAACATCGCGGTATTTGATTTCCGTCTCTCCTGCCGCCACGCCGGAGGCGTTCTCAAAGCTGATCGTAATCAAGGTGCCGCGATCGGCGTAGCTTTGCCATGTGGCTCCCAAAGACACTGCCAAAGCCAGAATGGGCACCAGCCAAACAAGAGACACCCGGCGCGCTGCCGGTGGCTTTCCCTGTCTGATATCGAGCGGTGCCGGACCGCCCGTTGCTGTGTCATTCATCGTTGCGTCCTGTCCGTGTCCCAAATCAGCCGCGGGTCGAAGGCTTGCGCTGAAAGCATCGTAAATACAACGGATAGTGCAAAACTAACCGCCGCAATACCGGGATTGATCGTAGCGATTGTTTCGAGTTGTACCAGTGCTGAAAGAATTGCCACGACAAAGACATCGATCATCGACCAGCGCCCAATGAATTCCACGACCTCGTAGGCTTTGTGCCGCCCGTGCTGGTTGTCGCGTGACCCCCGCTGCACAGAAATCGCCAAATAAATAATCGCGATGAATTTCCCGACCGGGATCATCACGGAGGCCACAAAAACAATCAGCGCGATGCCCCATGATCCATACTCAAAAAGTTCGACCACACCGCCGATAATCGTGCTCTCTGAGCGTTCAATCAGCGTTGAGGTCAGCAGCATCGGGTAAATATTGGCCGGAATGTAGGCGATCATACCCGCTATCAGCCAGGCCCAGACCTTTTGCAGGCTTTGCGCGTCACGGCTTTGCAACGGGCCTTGGCATCTGTCACAAAATGCAGCGCTGATCGGATGCACTTGCCCACAGCGTTGGCACGCAACCAATCCTGCATCACGCGCCGAAATCAGGCCTTGGTGGTGTCCAGCGCTTCCCAAATCGAATACCTGCAAATAAGTTGATCTTTCAGGACGGTTATCACGACCACACCCGCAAAGGCCCAGAATGCCGGGCCAATCGTGACCGCCGCGAGCCCTGCCACTTTGATAAGTGCCACGGTGACGCCCACAATGAAAATTTCAGCCATGCTCCACGGGCGCAGGCGCTCTGCAAAGCCGAAAGCGGTGCGTGCGGCACTGCGCGGTGTTTTGTTGCGTGCCAAGGGGCCGAGGGCGTAAATCAGGGCGGCAAGCCGCATCATCGGCAAGACAATGATAAAGAACGCAACCGCGACAGCCAGCGGGAAGCCATAGCCATCCTGAAATGCCAGAACCGCGTCAATCACGGATGTCGCATTGCGCAGACCACTTTGATCGAGCGTCAGAAATGGAAAGCTGATCGCCGCGATCATCAATATGAACGCGGCGACGGCAAGGCTAAGGATATGCGCGATTGCCGCCGGTTGCGACGTCATCAATACAATCCCGCAACGGCTGCAATGGGCGCGTGCCCCAACGGGCAGGTCTTGCGCGCTATGCAAGGTGTCGCACTGCGGGCAGGCGATCAAATCGTCCAATGGCGGTAGGGTTGCGGCCAAGTGGCAAATGCTCCGGCATGTCGGGGGCCTTGCCCCTTTGGTGTGACGCGTTTATCGCGTCCTGATAGATAAGGTAAGCCTGTCCGGGCGACAACTCAACTATGAGAGATGCGAGATGACCAAAACAGTTCTGCCCGCCCGCCCATTTGTTTGCCTGCCTGTGCAGGGACATGCTGATTTGCCAGTAGGCCGGATTTTCTGCGTTGGCCGCAACTATGCCGACCATGCAGCCGAAATGGGCGATACTGTCGACCGTGAGGCTCCGTTCTATTTCACCAAATCTGCGCAATCTGTCCTGCTCTCGGGCCACAACATGCCGTATCCACCACGCACCAACGATCTCCAGCATGAGATGGAGCTTGTCGTGGCCATCGGCACCCAAGCCAAAGACGTGCCCGCGGCGATTGCGATGAGCGTGGTCTTCGGCTACGGGTGTGGCCTGGACATGACACGCCGCGATCTACAAGCGGCATCCAAGGCAAAGCGGCGGCCTTGGGATACAGGTAAGGACTTCGATAATTCGGCAATCCTTGGGCCAATTTCACGGAAAACATCCGACGAAGATATCGCCGATCTGGAGATCAAACTGACCGTAAACGGTGAGGTTCGGCAAGACGCGCATTTGTCCGATATGGTCTGGTCGATCCCCGAAATCATCGCCGATCTGTCGACGCTCTATACCTTGCATCCCGGCGATCTGATTATGACGGGGACACCCGCAGGGGTTGGCCCGGTTGTTCAAGGTGACGTATTACGCGGCACGATTGGCGATTTCGCCCCTGTCGAGACACAAATAATCTGATTAACTAAACCCAGTCATCGACTGTTGGAGGCCCGCCATGACATTTCCCCGCCGCACATTGACCGGTTTGATCGCCGCCGGCTTTCTATCGACCGCCGCGACCGCGCAAGAGGTCACGCTGCGTTTGCACCAATTCCTGCCTGCGCAGGCCAATGTGCCCGCACATATTCTGGATGTCTGGGCGGACCGTGTCGAGGCTGACAGCGACGGACGCATCAAGATCGACCGCTTTGCGTCTATGCAACTGGGCGGCACGCCGCCGCAACTGATCGATCAGGCGATTGATG
>NZ_JBELFI010000135.1:0-6166 GCF_042093035.1 Yoonia sp.
CTTGGCGGTCTGACAGGCAAGTCCGTCGGCAATCTGACCGTCGAAAACGCCGATGAATTCGCCTATCTCGATCCGGTCGATGGCGCGCAATCTGCCGGCCAAGGTATCCGGCTGGCATTCAAAGGCGGCGCGCGCGCGGTCTTTCGTCTGTCAGGCACAGGCACGCAGGGGGCGACCATCCGTATCTATCTGGAGCAGTTGGTGACAGACCCAGACCGCTTGCAGGAAGCACCTGAGACGATGCTGGCTGATGTGCGTAACGCCGCGCTCACCCTGTCAGACCTCACAGCCAAAACAGGGCGCAGCGCGCCGGACGTGATGACCTAAAGCAACGACTTGCTTTCGCCCGACAGGTAGACAAAGCCGTTGCCATCGAGCGTTAAGGTTTTGCCTTTCACTGTCGCGGCATTGCCCTTTGCAATCGTCGCGGGGGCTTTCAAGGCAACCGTCTGCGGCTCTGCCGACAGGTTAAAGACGCAGGTGAACGCCTCTTCGTCTGCGGTGCGCGTGAACGCCAAAAGCGGCTCTGGCAGGTTGATGAACTTGGTCTTGCCACGCGCCAGCGCCGGGCTGTTCTTGCGGTAGGCGATCATCTCGCGGTAGTACGCCAGAATGCTGCCTTCGCCTTGCTGATCCACGGCTTTCGCAGCTTGTGGGGCCTTGACTGGCAACCAAGGTTTGGCAGTTGAAAACCCCGCGTTTGGCGCGTCCTTTTCCCAGACCATCGGCGTGCGACACCCATCACGCCCCTTGACAGCAGGCCAGAAGCGGATCGCGGGCGGGTCGGTCAATTCCGCGAACACCAGTTCGGTTTCGGTCTGACCCAGCTCTTCGCCCTGATAGATCCCGATGGTGCCTTCAAAGGCCATGAGCATCGCACAGGCAAGCCGCGCCATCGCGTCTTCTGACACGGAATGCTCCGCCCAGCGCGACACTTGGCGGGGCACATCATGGTTGCTGAAGGACCAATAGGGATGACCGTCCGGCGCACCATGCTGGAAGCCTTCGATACAATTACGAAAGTGTTCGGCGTTGAAGTCAGGCCCCAACATCGCAAAGCTATAGGCCATGTGCAGGCGGTCTTTGCCTTGCGTGTATTCACCCATAATCTCAATGGAGCGGTGCCCCATTTCACCTACTTCACCCACCATCATAATGTCATCATATTGATCGGTCAGGGCGCGCAAACGCTTCAGAAAAGCAAGGTTTTCGGGCCGCGTTTTGTTATAAATGTTGTTCTGCATCCCATAAAGATCGGTCGCCATGACCTGCGGTTTGGACTGCGCAGGCGGGTTGGACCGCAGCTTCTGGTCATGGAAATAGTAGTTCACCGTATCAAGCCGGAAACCATCAAGCCCACGGTCGAGCCAGAATTTACAGGTCTCCAGAATGGCATCCACGACATCAGGATTGTGGAAGTTCAGGTCAGGCTGGGACGCAAGGAAGTTGTGCAAAAAGTATTGCCCCCGCTGTGGATCAAACTCCCAGGCGGGGCCACCAAAATGGCTGTGCCAGTTTGTCGGCGGTGATCCATCAGGCAGCGGGTCCGCCCAGACATACCAGTCGGCCTTGTCGTTCTCTTGGGCCAAACGGGACTGTTTGAACCATTCATGCTGGTCAGAAGTATGCGACAGCACCTGATCCACGACCACCTTCAATCCACGGGCATGGGCCTCTGCGATCAGCGTATCGAACGCCGCCAGATCTCCAAAGAGCGGATCGACGGCCAGATAGTCGGATACGTCGTATCCCATATCAGCCTGTGGAGAAGCAAAGATTGGTGACAGCCAGATGCAATCGACGCCAAGGCTGGCAATGTGATCCAGGCGGCGGGTTATGCCTGCGAGATCACCGACACCGTCGCCATCATCATCCTGATAAGAGCGGGGATAGACCTGATAGATCACCGCGCTGCGCCACCATTCCTGCATGTCGATGTCCTTTTTCAAACTTGTGGAAGCTGCGACTTGCGCCCCATGCTGACATAGGCTTCAAATCCGGCCTCAACCGCATAGTCACATGAATACATGTTGCGCAAGTCGGCCATGCGGGGAACGGCCATACGCCCGGCCATTTCGCGCAGATCAAGGGCACGAAATTCGTTCCATTCGGTCAGCATAATGACTGCATGCGCCCCTTGGACAGCAGCATAAGGGTCATCAAACCAGGTTACATTGGGCAGCAACGCATTGGCTTCGCGAAAGGCTTGCGGGTCAACCACGCGCACATTCGCACCATGACCAACGAGCGCAGGAACGACCGTCAAAGACGGCGCATCACGCATGTCGTCTGTGTCAGGTTTGAACGTGAGGCCAAGCACCGCAATGGTCTTGCCGCCCAGCTTTTCATCGCAAAGATCAATGATCTTTTCGACCATCAGGCGTTTGACCTCTTCGTTGACCTTGATAACGGTCTCGACGATTTGCAGCGGCGTTGCGTGTTCCTGCCCGATCCGGGCGAGCGCCTTGGTATCTTTGGGAAAACACGACCCGCCATAGCCGGGGCCCGCCTGAAGGAACTTCGGACCAATACGGCTGTCAAAGCCCATGCCATTGGCCACTTCCTTCACATCCGCGCCGGTCCGTTCGCAAAGCATCGCGATTTCGTTGATGAACGTCACCTTCGTGGCCAGAAACGCATTGGCCGCGTATTTTATCATCTCTGCGGTCTCAAGATCGGTGGTCAGCACCGGATAGTCGCGCAGTGACAGCGGGCGGTAAATTTCCTGCATCACCTCTGCGCCGCGTTTGGTGTTCACACCAATGACAACGCGGTCAGGATGCATGAAATCGTCAATAGCGGCACCTTCACGCAGGAACTCCGGGTTGGACACGACATCGCAAGCAAGCTCCGGGCGGGTTTCACGCAGGATTTCCGCAACTTTTTCGTTCGTACCGACCGGAACGGTGGATTTCGTGACAATGACCGTTGGTTGGGTCAACGCCTCTGCGACCTGCTTGGCGGCACCGAAAACGAAACTCAGGTCAGCATGGCCATCACCGCGACGGCTAGGGGTGCCGACGGCAATGAAAACTGCATCCGCACCCGCCGTTGCCTCCACCAGATCGTCGGTGAAAGATAGGCGGTGCGCAGCCGTATTGCGCGCCATCAGCGCATCAAGACCCGGCTCAAAGATCGGCGTCTTGCCCGCACGCAGCATAGCAAGCTTATCCTGATTTTTGTCAACGCACACGACTTCATGGCCAAAATCAGACAGGCAAACGCCCGAGACCAAGCCAACATATCCGGTGCCGATCATCGCTATTTTCATCGTTTCTCACCGTGACCACCGAAGTGGTACTTGGGCCTTTTAGAGTAACACAACATTGCAGTCGCAATGCCATGTATTCATCCCCTACAGCAACCCATTGGGCAAGGGCTGTTCGTTCGCCGTGTTGATCCGGCGGAACCACAATGTGACGATTGTCGACGTTATCACGATAAACAGCGAATAGAGCACCGGAACAGCCATGATCGCCTGCGCCTCTGTGCCTGCGAATGTGAAAGCTATGATCGCAATGGCCAGCGGGCCATTCTGGATGCCTGTCTCAAGTGCGACCGTGCGTGCATTTCGGGGGTGCAGTTTCAGCAGAACCGAGAATCCATAGCCCAGCCCAAAGCCAAACAGCCCCAGCATGACCGAACCAAAGTAAGTGGCCCATGTCGTCGTCAGCAGGAATTCCCAGTTCCGCGGGATCCAGGACACGATCAAAAACAGGATAAAGAAAATCGCGAGCATCGAACCCATGAACTCAGTCACGGCGCCGACATTGGCATTCAGCTTGCGCAGCACCATGCCGACCGCAACCGGCACCAAAAGCAGCACCAGGGTGGCAATGATATTTTCGCGCGGGATATCCAGATCAAGCGCACCCGCATAAAGCACCAACACAATCGGGATCAAAATCACGCCAAACACGGTCGACGTCACGGTCATCAGCACCGAAAGCGCCAGATTACCCTTGGAAAAATAGGTAAAGATATTCGACGTGGTCCCGCCCGGCATACAGGCCATAATCAGAATGCCGATCTTGATGGTGTCGGATACCGGCAGGATCGACGCCAAGATGAAACCAATCAGCGGCATGAAGCCATATTGCGACACCACGCCGATCATCAATCCATAGGGGCGCTTCAAAGCGAGCGTAAAGTCACGCGGTGTCAGGGAGGCGCCCATGCCAAGCATGATAACGAAGATCATCAGGGCCAGAATGGCCTGTTCAAGTGGTCCAACCATCGCTTAACCCTCCGCTTTCGCTTGTTCTTCGGCGCGCAGGTCTTTGCGCAGGATTTTACCGATGTTTGATTTGGGCAGCTCGTCGCGGAATTCGACCGCCTTGGGCACTTTGTAAGCCGTGAGGTGTTCCTTGCAATATGCACGCAGAGCCGCCTTATCGAGAGCGCCTTCACGTTTCACGATGAATGCCTTCACCGCCTCACCTGCGGCACCATCGGGCACGCCGACGACGGCGACTTCCACCACGTCGGGGTGGGCGGCAATCGTATCCTCGATTTCGTTGGGATAGACGTTGAAACCAGACACAAGGATCATGTCCTTCTTGCGGTCGACAATGCGAAAATACCCGTCTGCATCCATCACGCCGACGTCACCGGTCAAGAGCCAGCCGTTCTGGATCGTCTTTGCGGTCTCTTCTGGATTGTTCCAATAACCCTTCATGATCTGCGGGCCTTTGGCGATCAATTCACCGGGCTGTCCCTGCGGGACATCCTTGCCGTCCTCATCAACGCAGCGCAGATCGGTCGATGGCACTGGCACACCGATCGAATTGAGACGGGTGGCGCCGAACGGGTTGAACGTCAAAACAGGCGAGCTTTCGGTCAGACCATAACCTTCTAGGACCGGCTTGCCTGTGACGTCTTCCCAACGTTTCGCGACGACGCCCTGCAAAGCCATACCCCCGGCAGAGGCAAACTTGAGATGCTTGGGTGGGGTATCTTGAAACCAGACCTCCCCGTTCAGTCCGTTAAAGAGCGTGTTCACACCGCTCATCCAAGTAATCTTGTAGTTCTCAAAGGCACGCTTGAGGTTGCTGAGAGGGCGCGGACTGGGGATCAGGATGTTGCGCGCACCGATGCTGTAAAAGCCGAGGAAATTCACCGTGAAAGCGAAGACGTGATAAAGTGGCAGAGCGGTAAGCGCCACCTCTTTGCCTTCCTCAAGGTTCGGGATCAGCTCCATCGTCTGTTCCATGTTCATCAGGATATTGCTGTGGGTCAGCATCGCGCCTTTGGACACACCGGTTGTTCCGCCGGTATATTGCAGACAGGCGACATCATCCGGCGCGATCTTGCTGCGGTACGCCTCAAGGTCATTGCGTTGACCCTTTTGCTGTTTGCGGCCGGCATTCACTGCTTCAGGCAGACGAATATGTGCAAGATCGATCGGTTGCACGGTCTTATCCCAGTATTTCTGAACCAGACCAACAATTCCCCGCGGCATCGCGGGCAAGTATTCGGCAACGCGGGTCACAATGACATTCGGGATCGGATGGCCATGCATTGCCTCGACCAGCTTGTCGGCGAACATATCCACGATGAAAATTGCCTTGGGGTCGGCGTCGGCGAACTGCTTTGCCATTTCTTCGGGCGTATATAGCGGGTTCACATTGACCAGAACACAACCGGCTTTGAAAACGGCCATGGCCGCAATGGGATAAGACAGCCCGTTGGGAACCTGAATAGCAACGCGGTCCCCGGCTGCCAGACCGGCAATCTCACGCAGATAAACAGCAAGTGCGTCTGACATTTCATCAGCCTGGGCGTAGGTCAGCGTGCCATTCATGCCATTCGGCATACAGGCCGTGAAGGCAGGCAAGTCGGCAAACGCGGCAGCTTTGGCAGTGATGAAATCGCCAAGCGTCCGGTACCGCGACACGTCAATAGTTTTCCGCACAGACCGGCCGTAGTGGTCCGTCCATGGACGTTCTTGATCTGACAAAAGACTTCCTCCCAAAAGCTTCGCAGGACGATAGCCTAGATTACAGTATTGTGAAGGCTCAAAACAGACGCGCGCGGCGGATGACCCAACGTTTCTTGGGATGCCAAGCTCCGATAGCGATGAATGCATCCAGCGTAATGCCAACTGAGAAAAATGGTGAGCCGTGATGGGTTCGAACCATCGACCTACTGATTAAAAGTCAGTTGC
>NZ_JBELFI010000136.1:0-6123 GCF_042093035.1 Yoonia sp.
TGAAATACGCGGTCATGGTGAGGAAGATGAAGATCGTGAAGTTCCGTGCTTTGCGTTCGCGCCAGACTTCTGCCAGCCCTTCGCGAAAAGGGGTCGGGTCGGGTTCGCGGATTGCGATCAGGTTCCGCTCGATCCGCCAAACGGCAATGCAGGTGACAAGCACTGCGATGCTCACGACGAAGCCCACGATTTTGATGAGCAACGTCGGCGAATACGGGTCGATGAACTGCCCGATTGTGCCGGCCGTCATGGCGATCCCGAAGATCATCATCAACCATGTGATTGTCGCGGCCGCCGCGCGCCGATGCGGTGCCGTTGTCGTTGCCAAGAGCGCCAGCAGTGACGTGCCGGAGGCTCCGACCCCAAGTCCGATAAGCGTGTAGGCTAGGATGGAAATCGCCACACCCATCACAAAGGATTGCGGGAAGATCGGCAATGCAGATGCTGCGATGAATGCGCCAGCGGCCAACGCGATCATGCCGCCGATGATCCAGCGTGTCCGGTGGCCGCCGGTATCGGAATAAAACCCCCAATGCGGCCGCGTGAGCTGGATACCGTAATGCAGGCCAACCAAGAGACCCGGCAGAATGGCGGGCAGCGATAGTTCGACCACCATCAATCTGTTCAAGGTTGACGTTGTCAGGACCACGATAGCCCCCAATGCCATTTGCACCAAGCCAAGCCGGACGATCTGGAACCACGATAGTGTCACATCATCCTCCGACCGTGCGCAGCGCGATGGCTGTGATCATCATGCCACTGATGTAGAACAGGATCCCCATGCCTTGATACCATGGCGTCTTACCTTCAGGATCGCGCAGCAGCACGCGCATCGCGCCAAGCTGCACGGCAAGCATTGCCGCCACACCAAGCGCATGAAGTGGTTTGTCCCAGAAGGCCAGCAGCCCAATAACGGCAACTTGCGGCACCGCCATCACGACACAGGCGACCTTTGCCGCGCGCTCCGGTCCGAGCATCACAGGCAGCGAACGCAGCCCCATCGCGCGGTCACCCGCGATCGCCTTGAAATCGTTCAATGTCATGATCCCATGCGCGCCCAGGCCGTAGAGCACAGCGATCAGGATCACTTCTGCGCCTGGTGCGCCTGCGGACACAACAGCGGCACCTGTAATCCACGGCAGTGTTTCATACGCGAGGCCGCAAAGCCCGGGCCCCCAGATGCCGGACTTCTTGGCGCGCACTGGTTCAGCCGAATAAGCCCATGCGGCCGTGATGGCCAAAAGTGTCGCACCAAATCCCCAAGGACCAAGCTGGTATCCGGCGATTACCCCAAGGACCGTCATCGCCAATGCAATATAAAGCCCCCAACGGCCCGGAATGCGCCCCGACGGAATCGGTCTTTCCGGCTCATTGATGGCGTCGACGTGCCGATCACACCAGTCGTTTGCGGCCTGTGACATGCCACAGACGACAGGCCCCGCGAGGATCACCCCCAGGGCCACCAAAAACCAATTATCAGAGGGGTTTACGCCCGATGATACCACGCCGGAAATATAGGCCCACATCGGCGGAAACCATGTCACAGGCTTAATCAGTCGCAAGGTCGCGCGCGGCTCTGGCCAGCGGCGACCGTGGTTCTGCAACTGTAAATCAGACGTGACACTCATGTTGTCAGTCTAAATTGACATAAATCACTGGGCAAGTGTAAATGCAGATTGACACTGTGCTATCTTGACGCGCCAAGCAAACGAATGATTTTTCTCGAATTTTCGCGTTAAGAGGGAATTTACGCCTGCCTTTGTAAGCCCTTGATCGGGTCAACAAGGAGTGACGATTATGGCGGCGAAACCGAACGCACCAACCATCATCAAACGCAAGAAGGTCATCGTTGCTGGCGGGCATCATGGTGGCGCATGGAAAGTCGCCTATGCGGATTTTGTGACCGCGATGATGGCCTTTTTCATGTTGATGTGGCTGTTGAATGCCACAACCGAACAGCAGCGAAAGGGCATTGCTGATTACTTCTCGCCGACGATACCAATCAACCGCATTTCCGGTGGTGGATCAGGCGCCTTTGGCGGTGACAATATATTCACCGAACAGACCCTCGCCCAAAGTGGTAATGGCATCAGTCAGCCGACGGTCGGGATGAACCCGGTGCGCTCCGACGAAGACGAGGCGCGTGATGCTGCGGAGGCTGCGCAAGTTGCAGCCTTGCGCGACATCGAAGCTGTCTTGATGGGTCAGGGCGGCGAAAGCATGGTGTCGGATCAGGCGCTGCGGCACATCATTACCCGCCTGACGGATGAGGGGCTCGTGATCGAGCTCTACGATCTTCCTGAGGTCACGCTTTTCGATGGCGAGACGACACTTCCAAACCCGGTGACCGCTGAATTGGCAGCTGTTATGGCCCGTCTGTTTCAAGCGGTGAGAAATCCCGTCGCGATTGAGGGGCATCTGAGAGCAAAGTCAGTTCTGCATGTCAATTATCCCATATGGGACATTTCGACGGGACGGGCGGAACAAATGCGGTTGATGTTGGAGGCGGGTGGCCTCGACCCGCGCCGCATCACGCGCCTGACCGGTGCTGGCGACCGTGAACCTGCGGTAAGAGACGCAACTGCCCCGCGCAACAATCGACTTGAGATCATTCTTTTGCGGTCGGATATCTGAGAAACAATTCAGATTTTATGTATTAGGGGTGCGTTAAGACTGGGGCCTTAGGCAGGTGGGAGGATTTTCGAAGCAGAAAGGCATAGTTCATGACGATTTCATCCTCCCTGAATGCGAGCGTTGCGGGATTGGCGGCCAACGCCTCCCGTTTGGCGACGATTTCGGACAATATTTCGAATTCCGCAACGTATGGGTATAAAAGGGCTGCCACTGAATTTCAGTCAATGGTTATTGAAAGCGGTCGGGGAACGTATTCTGCGGGTGGCGTGCGCACAACGGCCACACGCTTGATTGATGAACGTGGTGCGCTGGTGACGACGTCCAATGCGACGGATCTGGCGGTTCGTGGGCGGGGGATGTTGCCGGTGACCTCTGAAGCCTCTGTCGCGGTGGGGAACGGTGACAATCCGTTGTTCTTGACGACGACGGGGTCGTTTCGCCCAGATGCGCAAGGGTATCTGCGGACATCTGGCGGTTTGGTTCTAATGGGTGTGCCTGCGGCCACTGATGGGACAGTGGCAAATTATCCACGGGATTCGATTGATGGATTGGTTCCGGTGCAAATCAATGCCAACCAATTTGCGGGCGAAGCGACAACGCGGGTTGATTTATCTGTTAATTTGCCTGCGACCTCTACCAGAGAAGGGTCCGCCGGCCAGACGGAAACGCTTTCGGTCGAATATTTTGACAATCTCGGCGCGTCCTCCAATCTGAGCTTTACCTTTACGCCCAGGGTGCCTGCCAATGGCGCATCGAATGAGTGGACGATGCAGATTCGTGACAGTGAAACCGACATAAATGCTGACGGCGTCCCTGATCTGGTTGGTGAATATACACTCACTTTTGACGCAACACGCGGCGGAGGAGGAACGCTTGCAGCCGTTGGTTTCGCTGATCCTGCCGCACCTGTCGGCGGTGCCTACGATCCATTGACCGGGGCGCTGATCATTGCCGTCGATGGTGGTCCGATGGAGATCAATATAGGCGAATTGGGAAGCTCAATAGGATTAACCCAGTTGTCAGATGCCTTCGCGCCTGTTTCGATTTCCAAGAATGGGACACCCGTGGGCAGTCTGACCTCAATCGAGGTCGATCAAAACGGCTTTGTTCGGGCATCTTTCGATATCGGTATTAACCGGATCCTGTATCAAATTCCACTTGTTGATGTGCCAAATGTCAACGGATTGGAAACGTTGGATCAGCAATCCTACCGCGTCACACCTGATAGTGGTTCGTTCTTTCTCTGGGACGCAGGCGATGGACCAACCGGTGACATCGTCGGATTCGCACGCGAAGAATCTGCGACCGATGTGGCCGGCGAATTGACCGAGCTGATCCAAACGCAACGGGCCTATTCATCAAATGCAAAGGTAATCCAGACAGTGGATGAAATGCTGCAGGAAACCACCAACATTAAACGGTAAGCGGCAATGAAGGAGTAAGCGACGATGGGAATTTCCGGCGCATTGAATAATGCCCTGTCGGGTTTGACCGCCAATGCACGGATGGCAGAGGTCGTGTCATCGAACCTGTCCAACGCTTTGACCGATGGCTACGCCAGACGCAGTGTTGAGCTTTCATCAGTTCAGGTTGGTGATGTTGGTGGTGGGGTTCAAATTGACGCAATCAACCGTTTTGTCGATGCGGGACTTGTCGCCGACCGGCGGCTGGCGGATGCATCACTTGCCGGACAGGAACGCAATGCCGACATGTTGGTGCGGCTGCAACAGTCGTTGGGCGGTCCAGATGATGCGCAAAGTCTGATCGCAAGACTTGGCGAATTTGAAAGTGCCCTCATCAAAGCAAGCAGCGATCCCGCGTCGGAAATGCGACTTGCGACAGCGGTATCGCGGCTTGATGATGTCGCTGCAACGCTGCGTGCCAATACAACGACCGTCCAGTCTCTTCGTCAAGAAGCAGACGCAGCTATTGCGCGCGATGTGGACAGGCTCAATCTGGCCTTGGAGCAAGTGGATGCGCTGAACGAAGATATTCTGCGGATCACAGGCGGGGGCAATGATCCGTCAGCGTTGCTGGACGCAAGGCAGCGGACGATTGACAAGATTGCCGGACTGATTCCAATCCGTGAGGTGCTGCAACAAGACGGATCCATAGGGCTTTTGACAACCAATGGCGCGACGTTGCTCGATAGTCAGGCTGCGGTGATTTCCTTTCAGCGCACCCCCACGATTACTGCTGACATGACATATGCATCCGGTGCATTGGGCGGTTTGTCGATCGACGGCGCTCCGGTGGATCCCGGTTCCGGAATTGGGCGGTTAGACGGAGGCGCGATTGGTGCATCATTCGCGATGCGTGATCGTACGCTGACAGAGGTTCAGGCCAGCCTTGACATCTTTGCTGCCGACCTGATTGCGCGGTTTCAAGACCCGGCAAATGATCCCTCGCTTGCCGTCGGTGACCTAGGCTTGCTGACAGACCAAGGTGGTGTCTTGGATTTGACGGATCTGTCGGGTCTGGCTGGTCGGATCGGTCTGAACCCTTCAATAGATCCGTTGGCCGGTGGAGCGCCGGAAATGCTCCGGGACGGAATGGGTGCCGCCGGGTCCGGTCTTGCCGGTGATCCTGCGCAGATCAACCGATGGATTTCAGCGCTGAGTGATGCGCGCGGTGATGTGCCGGGTTCGGATTTGCAATCGGCCGATAAGCGTGCCGCGTTGCTGACAGAGCAGATAGCGGGCACACGCTTGCGGGCCGAAAGCGAATTGGGTTTCACAATGGCACGATGGGAAACTCTCCGAGAAGCAGAGCTTTCGGATGGGGTCGATACGGATCGCGAATTGCAGACACTACTGCAGATTGAGCAAGCATACGCCGCAAATGCCCGCGTGATTGAAACAGTCGATTTTCTCATGCAACGATTGTTGGAGATCTAGGATGTCAGGAATTTCAATCGGCGATATGGTGCAGCAATTCACGTCATTGCGCAATGGTGGAATGATAAAGTCTGAACTGGGTCGCCTTTCTCAAAGTCTTTCCAGCGGCAAAGTGGACGATCTGACTGCCGAGCTTGGCGGCGGTACGGAACGTTTTTCTGGCCTGTCTTATAGTCTACAACAACTTGACGCCTATCAAACGGCAGCGCGTGAAACGGCCCAGCTTCTGAGTGACACGCAGACCGTTCTTTCGCGGCTGGATAGCCTGCGGAACACTACATCTGAACGGCTTTTACGGGTGAACGAAGCCAGCACCAGTGCGCAGGTCCAGGAGGCAGCTCAGTCCTCTCGAAGTACATTTGACGAGATGGTGCGTACGCTCAACACCCAAATTGGCGATCGCGCGCTTCTTGGCGGGGCACGTGTCGATGCGGCCCCTTTGGCATCCGCGGGTGATATGATGAACGCGATTGCAACTGCTATTGGCGGCGCCACCGATGCCGCGACAATTATCACAACGGTCGACGATTGGTTTGATGCGGCAGGTGGCGGTTTCGTGACCATGGGCTACCTCGGTGATACGGGCCCCGAT
>NZ_JBELFI010000137.1:0-6004 GCF_042093035.1 Yoonia sp.
AACCCTATTTTGCTTGGTGTTTGTACGTTTTGTTTGAAATGGAGAACAATGTTCGGCAAGTGGAATCGTCCACGCAATGCCCATAATCACACAGGTTGTCGCGCAGTATGGCATTTATGCGGCGGTTCCGACCGCAAGAATGCATCACCCCGCGCCTGCGCCAATGGCCGCGTATCGTTACATTTGGCAGTTCACTTAGCTGCCGCAATGAGGCATATGGGCGGCACCAAAACACCTGACAAGGACTGATCTCATGCATGATATTCGCGCCATTCGTGACAACCCCGCCGTATTCGACGCGGCGCTGTCTCGTCGTGGGATCGCGCCTCAGTCCTCGCGGATCTTGGCAATGGATGAGGCGCGCCGCGGCAAGATTTTGGCCGCCGAAACAGCGCAGGCAGAGGCAAACAAAGCCGCGAAAGAGGTAGGCGCCGCGAAGGGACGTGGTGATGACGCGGAATTTGATCGTCTGCGCGCGCTGGTTGCTGAAAAAAAATCGCAGATTGCCGCGCTCAATGAACAGGCCAAGGCCGAAGATGCCGCGCTGACCGATTTGCTGATGGGCATTCCCAATTTGCCGGACCCGACCATTCCAGACGGCTCCGACGAAGATGACAACCTGGAAATCCACCGTTTTGGCACCCCAGCCACGCTGGATTTCACCCCGCTTGAGCATTTCGACATTCCCGCAATTCGCCCCGGCATGGATTTCGAGACCGCTGCGAAGCTGTCTGGCAGCCGCTTCGTGCTGCTATCCGGCGCCGTGGCCCGTCTGCACCGTGCCTTGGCGCAATTCATGCTCGATGTGCATGTCGAAGAACACGGGCTGACCGAAACCATCACCCCTGTCCTTGTGCGCGAAGAGATGATGTATGGCACCGGTCAGTTGCCAAAATTCGGCGAGGACAGCTACCAGACAACGAACGGCTGGTGGTTGATCCCGACGGCCGAAGTGACGCTCACCAATATTGTCAACGGGCTGACCATCGACGAAGGCGACCTGCCCCGCCGCTATGTGGCCCATACGCAGTGTTTCCGCTCCGAGGCGGGCTCTGCGGGGCGCGATACCTCTGGCATGTTGCGACAGCATCAGTTTGAAAAAGTCGAGATGGTGAGCGTTACGCGGCCTGAGGAAAGTGCCGCTGAACATGACCGCATGACGAGATGCGCACAGGCGATCCTTGAAAAACTGGAGTTGCCTTACCGCACTGTCGTGCTTTGCACCGGCGATCTGGGTGCAGGGATGCGCAAGACCCATGATATTGAAGTCTGGCTGCCGGGGCAGAACACCTACCGCGAGATCAGTTCCGTGTCTGTCGCGGGTGACTATCAGGCGCGCCGCATGAACGCGCGCTACAAGCCCGACGCGGGCGGCAAACCACAGTTCGTCCATACATTGAACGGGTCCGGCCTTGCGGTGGGACGCGCACTGATTGCCGTGGTCGAGAATGGTCAGCAGGCGGATGGGTCAGTGATGATGCCGGAGGCGCTGCATCCGTATCTGCGTGGCAAGACGATCATTGCACCTGACGGTAAAATGGCATAGCTATTGTTATAAAACATAATGTTACGGATTGTTTTTAATCCGTATTGCAACTCTGATTTGTCATGTCACAATGACTGAAGGCAGGTTTCCATGACACGGTTTCTATCCATCGCCAGTTTGATCGTGACGGCGACATTTGTGATGTCACCGCTGCTGACGGACCCTTTCAGCGGCTTTCGCCCCGATCAACTGCCGATTCCGCAAATCCAGCCGCCTGTACAGCCTGCGGGCTATGCATTTGCGATTTGGGGTCTGATTTATGGCTGGCTTGTTGTGTCCGCCGTCTTTGGTATTTGGCGCCGCGCCGACGACGCTGGCTGGGACAATGCCCGCCTGCCGCTCATTATAAGTCTTGGCGTGGGCACACCCTGGCTCGCCATTGCCAATGACAGCGCGATCTGGGCAACGGTGACGATTTTTATCATGGCGCTGACCGCTGTCATCGCTCTGACCCGCGCACCCAAATCCGACAAATGGTTGTTCGCCGTGCCCGTCGCGATCTACGCCGGCTGGCTGAGCGTGGCCGCGTTCGTTTCACTGGGCACCACCGCGGCAGGCTACGGCGTTCTGACCGACCAGGTCGGCTGGGCATACCTTGGCATTCTGGGGGCGCTGGGTTTGGCAACAGTGGTGCTGCTGCGCACGGGCGCGCCCGCCTACGGGCTCACCGTGGTTTGGGCGCTGATCGGTATCGTTTTGGCCAATCAGACCGCCTTCATTGGTGTCACGCTCCTTGCCACCGCAGGGATTGTCATTGTGCTGACGCTGGTTGTTCTGACACGGCCTAGCGGTCGCCTGACCCCTTCTTGAGATGCTTTGAAAGCCGCGACGGCTGCGACGATTTCTTGTCCTTGTAAGGGTTCTTGTCGCCCTGATCGCGCAAAAACAGCCGGATCGGTGTGCCGGGCATGTCAAAATCCACCCGCAGCCCGTTAATCAGATACCGCTTATAACTTTCCGGCATCATATCGGGGTGCGATGTCATCACGACAAAGGCAGGCGGACGGGTCTTCACTTGCGTCATATACCGCATCTTGATGCGCTTGCCGCCCGGTGCAGGCGGCGGGTGCTGTTCGAGCATCCCTGTCAACCACCGGTTCAGGTTCGCGGTAGAAATACGGCGGTTCCACACATCATGCGCGCGCATAATCGCCTGCTGCAACCGGTCCAGCCCCTTGCCCGTTTTCGCAGACACAGTCACCAAGGGCGCGCCACGGAGCTGCGGCAAAAGACGTTCAAAGCTTTCGCGCAACTCTTTGAGTTTCGCCTGCTTTTCGTCTTCCACGTCCCATTTGTTCACGGCCACAACCACCGCACGTCCTTCCCGTTCGGCGAGGTCCGCGATGCGCAGGTCTTGCTGCTCAAACGGGATTTCAACATCCAAGAGCACAACAACAACTTCGGCAAATTTCACGGCGCGCAGACCGTCGGAGACCGACAGCTTTTCCAGCTTTTCCTGCACTTTGGCTTTCTTGCGCATACCGGCGGTATCAAAAATCCGCATCGGCACGCCCACACCATCCGGCCCCGCCCAGTCGTTCTGGACGGAAATCGCGTCGCGCGTAATGCCTGCCTCCGGGCCCGTCAGCAAACGCTCTTCACCGAGGATCTTGTTAATCAGCGTAGACTTTCCCGCGTTCGGACGGCCCACAACGGCGATCTGCAAAGGCTTGGCCCGGGTCGGCACGCGCGGCGCATCCTCATCATCGTCACCGACATCCACATCAACCTCTGGCGCATCTGCGGCGGCCTGCTCTGCATGGGTATTCGCAATCGGGCGCAAAACATCCATCAACTCGCCCATGCCCTCACCGTGTTCGGCAGACATGCGGATCGGCTCACCCAACCCCAGTGAATAGGCTTCCAGGATCGACGCATCGGCGGCTTTGCCTTCGCCCTTGTTGGCGGCCAAGATCACATTGGCGTTCTTCTTGCGCAGGATATCGGCGAACACCTCATCGGCGGGCAATACCCCTGCGCGGGCATCGATCATGAAAAGGCACACATCGGCCATCTCAACCGCGCGTTCGGTCAGACGGCGCATCCGGCCCTGCAGACTGTCGTCAGTGGCCTCTTCCAGACCAGCACTGTCAATCACGGTAAAACGCAGATCGGCAATCCGCCCCTCGCCTTCGCGCAGATCACGTGTCACCCCCGGCTGGTCATCGACCAAAGCCAGCTTCTTGCCAACCAGACGGTTGAACAAGGTGGATTTGCCCACATTCGGACGCCCCACAATGGCAAGGGTAAAGCTCATCTCAAACGCACCTTTCGGGTTCGCACCATGCAGATACGATTCTGCGCGACTAACGGAAAGCGTGCAATTGCCCTGTTTTGCTCAGAACGTAAAGGGTCTGATCGGCAACAACAGGTCCAGAGGCGGCCCCACCAGGCAAATCAATTGTCCCAATCAGCGCCCCGGAGGTCGGGTCGAATTCGCGGATCAGCCCGTCAGAGGATGTGACGATCAAACGCCCCCCGGCAAGGATCGGGCCGAAGTGGGTGAATATGCTGCGTTGGTTGCGTGTGCGTTCGCCGCCTTCGAATGTGGGCAGGGCCACGCGCCAGACTGGCAGACCCGTGTTTGCATCCAGACGGACCAATTCGTTGATATCATTAATCAAGAACACGGCATTGCCTACGGGCCATATCGGGCTGATCGCCCCTTCCGACGCTGTCCAGATCCGGCTGCCATCAGTCAAATTCAGCGCCACGCTACGCCCGCCAAAGTTACCGATGTAGACCCGGTTGCCGACGATCACCGGATCGCCAGCAATATCTGTGACGATGGAGGCCGCACTGCCGAGCCGCTCACCAGACACAAAAGTAGACCATCGCGGAATACCGCCCAGAGGATAGGTCGCACGTACTTCGCCTGATGGGAATGGGAACACAACGTAGTCGCCGCTGACCGCAGGCGATGCGCCACCACCAAAATTCGCGGTCGAGGGCGCGCCGGATTGCTGCCAGCGCACCCGTCCGCTGTTGATATCAAGCGCCCAGGCTGAGCTGTCGCGCGCCACCACATAGACCAGATCATCGCGCACCGTAGGGGCGGCATTTGCTGGCGCATCGAGATCCTGCACCCAAAGCGGCGCCCCTGTTGCCGCATCAAGCGCAGATATCTCTCCGTAGCCGGTTGTCACATAAAGCTGGTCACCGCTGACAGTGATCCCACCGCCCGATGCGTCGCCGCGATCGTCGCCCGCAGGGGTCAGATCACGCGACCAGATCATCGCGCCATCGCGTGATGTGGCCGTCACAAGCGCCATTGCATCAATAGTATAGACCACGCCACCGGCCACAACCGGATGCGAGGTGATGCGCGCACGGCGGCTATCGCCCTCCCCAATGTCGGCAACAAAGACCGGTTGCAGATCACGGCCAAGCGCGGGATGCGTGATGCTATGCGCCGCAGAACCATTGCGGTGTCCCCATTGCGTATTCACCTGCGCAGCAGGCAATGCAATCGGGGCCACCTGATTTTCAAAAACCGTCTCATCACGAATGTCCTGCCGGTCACCGGGCAGGATGATTTCCCGTTCACCACAGGCAGCCAAAACGGCCAGAGACAATACAGCAAGTGTTCTTTTCAACGCCACAACTTAAGTCCAATCAACGCGTTACTGGGTCACGATATCGTTCGGCTCTTCGCCCAATGCCACCATGAGGGTCTGGACCCGTTCACGCAAGCTGCGTGTCACAGAGGCGTCCTCTTCGATGCGGCGCAACTGGGCAACAGCTGCGTCACGGTCGCCTTCGGTCAGGGCCAGATAGGCTAGCTGTTCCTGTGCCAGCAAGCTGAACGGCATACCGGGAGCCGCGAGCGCTTCAAGCGTCGATTTGCGCGCCGCTACATCATCAGACGGCAAGATAGCCGCTTTGAACGCGGCCAAATCGCGGTACATCTGCGGCGCATCAGGATCGACCGCCAAGGCGTTCAGGGTGGCGCGCGCGGCATCAACAGCGCCTGCTTCCAGTTGGGTGGCCGCACGCAGCAGAAGTGTCACTGCCGCAGCACTGCCATCTGCGGGGACCGCCTCAAGCGCCTGCGCGCGGACTGCCGGGTCGTTTTCGGAAAGGGCGGCCAACAAGGCATCACCGGTCGCCTGTGCAGCATTGCGCGCCTGCGCGTTGCTGTATTCGTTAAATGCCGCCCCGCCCACCAACAACAGGACACCCGCCACGCCGATCCAACCGTAACGCCGCAGATATCCAAAGAGCTTCTCACGGCGCACTTCTTCGGTGACTTCGTTGATAAAACTGTCGGTATCGCTCACCTGATGTCCCCATTCTTGGAAGGAATTTGATCTGTCCTGCGCGTTCATATCGTGAAGCCTGCACAATGAACAAGGGCCGAGCCGCAAAACCATTCCAAAGGTCGCTTTATCACGCAGAATTGCACGCTTGCTCTGGCAGCATGACATTGGTAAAGTGAAAGATCGGAAGAGCGTCGGG
>NZ_JBELFI010000138.1:0-5823 GCF_042093035.1 Yoonia sp.
GCCAGAGAACTACACAAAGAACGCAGGCGTTCTGCCGTGGCACCCCGGTGCGGCTGAATGGTTCATCGAGAACGCGGGTGCAGACATCCCCGCCGACCAGATCTACGGTAACTAAGCCATGATCTTCCCCGAGGCTGCATTTCCCTTGCGGCCTCGGGACACTTGATTTTTCTCCGACAATTGATGCAGGCTTGACGTCCGTTTGAGGGCATTCTGCCGGCATGTGAGGACATAATATGACAACCGACACGCAAAGAGACGATCAAACCGAGGGGCCCGTTCTGGCGGAAGGGGTTGACGAAGAACCGGTTGAACATAATCGCAGGATCTTCGAAGGTCGTACCTATCTTATCATCGGCGGGTTCTCTGCGTTTTATGCTTTGTTTCACATGGCCGCGCTCAATGGTTGGTCTATTCGTAGCTGGACCGGAATTGATCTGCCGTTTCTACCTGTATTCCCGATGGAGACTTGGAACTTTCGTATCGTCCACATCGCGGGGGCATTGATCCTTGGGTTCACGCTCTATTCTGCACGCGCATTCCCTGCGGCCGACCGCGACGGACGTAATCTATTTGACTATCTGGCTTTTGTCGCTTTGTTGCCAGCGATTTACGCGTCGATTTCCGCCTTGGGATTTGCCGCCGAAATTCAAGGTGGTGTGATGTGGAACGGCATTGACGCCGGTATCCGCAACGCCGAAATCTATCAATTCGGCATCCCACTACTGGTTGCGACCACCGCCGGGATCGTTTTGGGCTGGATGCGCCCACGTGTGCGCGGCACGGTTGCCCCCGCTGATCTGGTCCTCAGCGTCTGCGGGATCGCCGTCGCGATCTATCTGATTACGATCTTCGGCACATTGATGCGCAACTCCACAGGCACACCTTTCGCCCCCATCGGCATGAGCCTTGCCGCTGTCTCCGGTACTGCCCTGATTATGGAGCTGACACGGCGCGTTGCCGGTATGGCGTTGATTGTGATCGCGGGGGTCTTCCTTCTTTATGTGTTCGTGGGCGACATGCTGCCGGGGTTCCTGAATGCGCCCGACATCACCTGGCAGCGCTTCTTTAGCCAAGTCTACACCGACGCGGGCATTTTGGGGCCAACGACGGCTGTGTCCTCTACCTATATTATTCTGTTCATCATTTTCGCAGCCTTCCTGCAGGCTTCAAAAGTGGGAGACTACTTCGTTAACTTCGCCTTTGCCGTGGCAGGGCGCGCCCGTGGTGGACCGGCCAAGGTGGCAATCTTTGCCTCCGGCCTGATGGGGATGATTAACGGCACATCGGCAGGCAACGTGGTTGCCACAGGCTCACTGACGATCCCGCTGATGAAGAAGGTCGGCTACAAGCCCACAACAGCAGGCGCGGTTGAGGCTGCGGCATCCACCGGCGGGCAGATCATGCCACCGATCATGGGTGCGGGAGCCTTCATCATGGCCGAAATCACCGGCATTCCCTACACCGATATCGCGATTGCCGCGATCATTCCTGCGGTGCTTTATTTCGTGTCGATCTACTTCATGGTGGATTTCGAAGCGGCAAAGCTGGGAATGCGCGGGATGCGTGAGGATGAGCTTCCTAAGGTCAGGGACATGATCCGCCGCGTGTTCCTGTTCCTGCCGATCATCATACTGATTGCCGCCCTCTTCATGGGCTATTCAGTGATCCGTGCAGGTACGCTGGCGACGGCCTCTGCTGCGGTGGTGAGCTGGTTCACACCCTATCGGATGGGGATCAGGTCAATTACCAAAGCCTTTGAACTTGCGGGTATCATGTCGATCCAGATCATCGCGGTCTGTGCTTGTGCGGGTATCATTGTTGGTGTGATTTCGCTGACTGGCGTTGGCGCGCGGTTCTCATCTGTGTTGCTCAATGTCGCTGAGGCGAACCAGTTGTTGGCGCTGTTCTTTGCGATGTGCATCGCGATCCTGCTGGGCATGGGAATGCCGACAACGGCGGCCTATGCGGTTGCGGCCTCTGTCGTGGCACCGGGCTTGGTGCAGCTGGGCATTCCATTGCTGACGGCGCACTTCTTTGTGTTCTACTTCGCGGTGGTGTCGGCGATTACCCCGCCTGTGGCGTTGGCGAGCTACGCGGCGGCAGGCATATCGGGATCAAACCCGATGGCGACCTCTGTGGCGTCGTTCAAGATTGGCATCTCGGCCTTTATTGTGCCGTTCATGTTCTTCTACAACGGTGCAATCTTGATGGATGGAACATGGCTGGACATCATTCGCGCAGGTGCGACGGCGGTCTTTGGTGTGTTCCTGCTGTCATCGGGCGTGCAAGGGTGGTGGGTTGGCGATCGGGCGGCCTGGCCGTTGCGGATCGGCTTGTTGCTCGCGGCGTTGTTCATGATTGCAGGTGGGCTGTTGACAGATGTCATCGGGATTGCGGGCGCCATCGCGCTTTATTTCATTGCCCAGATGACCCGGCCGAAATCGGTGGCGTAAGCCGGCTGAAAAAAGCAAAGAAAGAGAGCGGCATCGGCGCCGCTCTTTTTCTTTTTGCCGCTTATTGGGTCTTTAAAGCGCAACGGCGACACTTATGTCTGAGTATCAGACATGTGGTGGAAGCCGCGTAGAGAAAACCTATTACACTTCGCGGCGAATTCAGATAGTTGCCCACTAACACAGATCGGCTCATGTCCTTTCATCAGGAAAACACCCTTGTTTGAACTCACAACCTACGAGCTTTTTGTCCTTGCAGCCGGATCGATGGCATTTGGACTTTTTTTGCTCATCAAAGGTGGTGACTGGATGATTGACGGAGCGGTCTTTATGGCCGAACGCACCGGGCTGTCTCCGCTCTTCATCGGGGCGACGATCATCTCATTCGGGACATCGGTACCAGAGCTTTTCACGTCCGTGAATGCGAACCTTGCGGGCCATCCGGGCATAGCTTTGGGCAATGTGCTGGGATCGAATGTGGCCAATATCCTGCTGGTATTGGGTGCGACCGCATTCGTGTTCAACGTAACGGCAAACCCCAAACATCTGGCAAAGGACCTTGCCATGATGCTTTTGGCCACAGCGATCTTGGCCTTTGGGATGATGACAGACAGCTTCAGCCGCCTGTTCGGTCTGGGCATGTTCGCCATCCTCGCTTCGTTTGTATTCTACCAATATAAAACGGACAGTATCGAGATCGAAGAAGAGGATGACGATACTGCCGAACCTTTGATAACGACGATGAAAACGGCGGTTCTGTTTCTTTTGGCTGGCGTTGGGGCACTTGCCGTCGGCTCGGAACTGCTGGTGCAGGGAGCGGTGCAAACCGGCACAGCGATCGGTGTGCCAGAGGCCGTGATCGGCATAACAGTTGTGGCGTTCGGTACGTCCTTGCCGGAGCTTTCCACCTGTATCGCCGCCGCGCGCAAGCAGTCGGTAGGGTTGATCCTGGGCAATATCATCGGCTCAAACACATTCAACATTCTGTCGATCATCGCGCTGACAGCTGTTGTGCAGCCGCTGGCTGTTGATCCGGTACTGCTCGGGATGGACCTTTGGGTGACAATTGCGATCACTGTCTTGTTCACCATCTGGATGCTGACAGTGGGCAAGCTGACCCGCCCTATCGGGATTGCGATGATGATTGCATATGTGGTGTTCATTGCGGTGCAATACCTCCAATAAGACGAACCATTGACCAAGGGAGCCAGAGATGAGCAACGCAGAAATCGGCCTGATAGGGCTTGGAACGATGGGTGCGGCACTGGCGCTGAATATCGCGGACAATGGCTTTGACATTGCGGTGTGGAACCGGACAGAGGCGACAACACAGCGCTTTGTCGCCGAAGCGGGAGCGCTTTGCGAAAGGATCACGGGCACGCAAACGCTTGAAGAGTTCGTGGCGTCCATCGCCCCCCCCCGCGCGATCATCCTGATGGTGCCCGCAGGCAAAGTCGTTGACGATCAGATTGCGGCGCTGCGCCCGCTTCTGGGGCCCGATGACCTGATAATCGACGCAGGCAACGCCAATTTCCGCGATACCAACCGCCGCGCGCAAGAGGCAGGCGAGCTGCCATTCCTGGGCATCGGTGTGTCGGGGGGCGAAGAAGGCGCGCGGTTTGGGCCGTCGATCATGGGCGGTGGCAATCGCACACATTGGGATCGGGTTGCGCATATCCTGAAAGCGATTTCGGCAAAATACAAGGGTGAACCCTGTGCGACCTGGATGGGTCAGGAGGGTGCGGGCCATTTCGTGAAGGCCGTTCACAACGGCATCGAATACGCCGATATGCAAATGATCGCAGAGAGTTATGGCATCATGCGCGATGGCCTCGGTCTCGACCATGGTGCCATCGCAGAGACTTATGCTGAATGGGATAAAGGCCCGCTGCGCAGTTACCTCATTGAGATTTCAGGAAAAGTCGCGGCCACCACCGACCCGCAGACAGGCCAACCGATGCTCGATGTGATTGTCGATGCGGCAGGTCAAAAAGGAACCGGTCGCTGGACGGCCATTGAGGCGCAACACCTCGCCGCGCCGATCCCCACAATCGAGGCCGCAATCGTGGCGCGCAACTTGTCGTCGCAACGCGATGCGCGTACCGCAGGAGAGGCGCTATTTGGCGCCGCACCGCGCCGTTTGCCGCATGACATCGTCACTGTTTCAACGCTGTCAAAGGCGCTGATTGCGGGCAAGATCCTGTGCTATGCGCAGGGCTTCGACATGATCGCAAAGGCATCTGATGAATTCGGTTGGGCGCTGCCATTGCCTGCGATTGCAGAAGTCTGGCGGGCGGGCTGCATTATCCGCTCTGACATGCTGGATGACATGGCAGACGCCTTGCGCGATGACCCAAACCGGAACCTGATGATGGCCCCGAACTTCGCCAAGATACTGTCCAACACGCACGGCGCTTTGCGCCATGTCGTCGCCCAAAGTGCCATGCACGGGCTGGCAACGCCAGCCTTATCTTCGGGATTGGCCTATTTTGATGCGATGCGCACGGCACGCGGCACCGCGAATATGATCCAGGGCCAACGGGATTTCTTTGGTGCACATGGCTTTGCGCGCATCGACGGCGGCACCGACCAACACGGGCCTTGGGGCGCTTAGCCCAAAGCGTATCCTGCGCCACGCACGGTACGTACCGGGTCTGCCCCACCGTTCTGGGTCAACACTTTGCGCAGGCGGCCCACGTGGACGTCCACGGTGCGCGTATCAACGTAGATATCCCGCCCCCAGACCCGATCGAGCAGCATATCGCGTGACCACACGCGCCCCGGCTTTTCCATGAACGTGGTGAGCAGGCGAAATTCGGTCGGTCCGAGTTTCAGGGGGGTGTCTGCGCGGGTGACGCGGTGCGTTTCGGGGTCCAGCACGATATCATCATAGCTGAGGACCTCTCCCACGCTTGAAGGGCGCACGCGCCGCAGCTGCGCACGCACACGTGCCATGAGTTCAGACACGGAATAGGGTTTCACGACGTAATCATCGGCGCCTGTTTCAAGGCCACGAACCTTGTCGATTTCCTCAGAGCGGGCAGAGAGCATGATGATTGCGATGGCGCGTGTCTCCGGCTTGATCTTGAGTCTGCGGCACACCTCGATGCCTGACAAATGGGGCATCATCCAGTCAAGGACAATCACATCAGGCGCGTCTTCTTGCACACATAACAGCGCATCTTCGCCGTTTTCGGCACGGGTAACGCGAAAGCCCTCTGCCGCCAGATTATAGGCCAGAACTTCACGCTGCGCGGCTTCATCCTCGACAATCAGAACATGCGGTTTTTCATACATGGCTATTCGCCCGGATCACTCACATAAGCGGTCTTGTCCTCTTTCGGGCGCGCCTCATCAAGCATTTCGCCAG
>NZ_JBELFI010000139.1:0-5637 GCF_042093035.1 Yoonia sp.
AAATGCGGGGCGGTATTTCTCTCAGCCAGCAGTCTCGCCTTTGCCTCCGCCAAAATCGCGTCAGTTTCTGCATGGACGCAGACCAAACCGCCCTGCGCCCGCGCGATCTTCATGGTCGAAATAATCTGCGCATCGCTCAGTTGGATATTGTAGGTCGTGAAGACTTTGATCGATCGATTGCCAGCATCGATAAGCCCGGCCAATTCACTATCAAAATCAGGGACGTCCGTATCAGTCACGGTGATATGAAACGCGTAGTCGATCATCGCACCACGCGCAGCGCGTACACTATAATCGGCAACTGTCTCAGCCAATCCCGCGCCTTTCGCTTGTGCCGCAAATGAGATCACGCTGGTGGTCCCCCCCAATGCCGCAGAGCGGGTCGCGGTTTCAAATGTATCGGCGTTCATCACACCCATGCCCGACATCTGTTCAATATGCGCATGCGGGTCGATGCCGCCGGGCATGACGTATTTGCCCGCGGCGTCGATCCGCCGTTTTGCAGTGCCGGGGGCCTGTCCTATCGCAGCGATGCGGCCGTTTTTGACGGCGATGTCGCCTGTCACTACCCCCTCCGGCGTCACAATCTGGCCTCCGGTGATAATGAGGTCGTCAGCGTCAGACATACGGGGGCGGCCCTTTCCTTTTGCGATGACAACATGTTGCCCGCACATTGCGGCGTTTCGCAAGTGGCTTAACTGTTGTTTTCACCAGTTTGTTTTTTCGAATCCAGATCGCGCACCGACGCCCGTCCGATCATGTGCGCCCCGATGGGAGACGTGAGCATCAAGAACAGGATAATCGCCACAACGCGCACTGTGATCTCACTGTCCTGCTTGTTAATCGCCACACCAATCGGGATCAGGCTGCTGCCGGGATCAAACCGCAGCGCTCTACGTGCCGTTTCCGTGCCGCAGGCGATGGCGTAGACCACGAACCCCATGGCCGCGATCAGCCCGCCGATAAAGCCACCACCCTGCGCATTGTGCCCGCGCAATAGCATATACACAGAGAATACCAGCAGCAGGACCGCCAACAGCTGCGAACCGGCGATCCTGCCATCAGCTTGTCCCAACCGTTGTCGAAGCTTGGTGCGGCCATCGCGTTGGGCAGCCAGAAGGGAGCGGAAACTGCGCGGATTTGGTGAAAGCGCCGGCCAGACCCAATGACACGATAGGCAGATACATGACGCTTTGGGTCAGAACGCCGGACATCTGGTTGATTTGAGACATCTCGAATGTGTCAGCCGTTGTTCCGATCAGGAGGACGCCAGCGAGCAAAGCCAAACCGCCCACACCTGTCACCATCAAAGCCTGCAACGCAGAGAGACGTGATTTCGCGGCCTCGTGGTTGAACCCGATCAGCACGTAGGATGTGATCGAGGTAAGTTCCCAAAAGTCAAGCAGTATCAGTAGGTTATCAGCCAAAATCAATCCAGGCATGGCCAGCATAAAGCTTGTCAGGTACAGCGAAAACCGGGTAGTGGGTCACTTTGAAATTCGCTTCTTGTAAGGGCCGCGCTTTTTTGGGGCTTCCTCATTCGCATCAATGATGGCAACCAGATCAGAGATATCCCAGAGGCGATCCGTCAGGCCAGCTTCCATTGCTGGTGTCACCTTCAAAGTCTGGTGGACCTTGACGAAGTTGTAATACATGAAGTGCAGCGCGACTGCATGCATGTGGTTTTCAACCTTCTTGCTGAAACCGTTGGTCAGGCGTGTAAAGCGGCGCATATGCATCCGCATCGTCAGGTTTTGGCGCTCAACGTAGCTGGTGCTGATTAGCGCCTTGTCAAGATTGCCTTCAACGGTGCGCTTCTTGATGCCGGTGCATTCGGCAAATGGTGGGTATGGGGATGGGCGTTGCGCTCTTGCCACGGCTCTATGCGAAATCCGAGATCGACAGCCGCTCCAGCAATGTGGTGGTGCGACCGTTCCGGCGCAGCACTGTGATGCGCTCAATTGGTATGGTTTGGCGCAGCGCGGCAAGCCCGGTGATGTTTGCGCGGCTCCGTGATGTCATTCAAGAGGCAGCGCGCGCATCTTCAAGCAGGCCAATCGCCTGTCATTCTCGATGAAAGTTAACGCAAATGTTGGCGCGTCTAACCGCGCCAGCTCCGGATCGGGCCGCAATCCATGTGAACAAAGTTGGACCGCCCGTAACGGCCGACACCACCCGCGCGGAAGGCAAGAGCGGCATTGGCGATCTGTGTGGTTGACCTACTGGTCAAGCGCAAATCTGCGGCTTGGCCAAGCACATGCAACGAATTGCGTGCGACGCCGCGATTGCTGTTTCTCAGCATTCGGTTTGTCGCAGGCGAACGGTAGCCCGACAGCAAAAGATAAGGCTCATTCGTTTCCATCAGGTTCAGCGACGCAGACATAATGTCGACGGTGCGCAGATCAATCTGCACGGCTTCGCCTGTACGCCAGTCCCGCATGAGCAGGTTAATCTCGCGGACCGCTTCACCGATATATTCGCCTTCAATCCAGTAAACTGTATTAAGTCGTTCACCTGTCCGGCCCGAATGCATCGCGATGCTGCGGATGTCGCCGGCGCCACGCACGTAACCGGCGGCGTTTGAATAGGTTGGTGCGGCTGCCACAGCCGTCGCCGCGAATGCGCCCAACAACCGCCGCCGCGTGATCCCAGAAGTCTTTTGATCCATGTACTTAGCGCCTGTCCCGTCGCTTGCCTGATCCCGCTTTGTAGCGAGTTGTTTGCCAATAGGTCCCCAGATGTGAAGTTTATATGACATATTTCGATTCGTTGACCAAGACCTGAGTAGCGATTTTTTTTTAACAACTCGCAAATTGGCGAATATTTGCGCAATTTTGCGAATGCGGCAGATATGGCACAACCTCATTTGCGTCGACGTGCAACATACAGCAACAATCGCGACCGACTTCGGCGCATGTCAATTGCGCAAAAATGCGGCTGCGAGTCTGTGTTTGCATTGCGTGCCAAATCATATCAGCGCATGTTTTGGCAAAACCCCGACAGCTGCTTTTGACATGCACCCACCGCCACGATGCTCATTTTTTGGATACAGCGTGCGAGCGATCATGGTGGTCTCACAGGTGTTGTCCCTCCCTTGGGCCACTTGATGGGGGTATCGCGTTGGCGGTTGCGGACGCGGTGGGCGATCTGGTGTGGATTGGCACGCGAAGGGCTGGCTCTTCGTGCTTTTCGCGGGTAACTCTGAGCCAGAGCATATGTTCCCGGGGGCACCATGACACATCTTGTGAAAGACATCGCGGCGGCATTGGGCGCAGAGGCCTTTGGCGCCGTTGATCTTTCCGTATCCGCCGCATCCGAACCCGCATCGGCCGGTCCAGATGATCTGGCTTTGGCGCTATCGCCTGCCTATGGCGATGCATTGAAGCAGGGCCGGGCGAAAGTCGCTATGGTTTGGCCCGGTGCGGATTGGCAAGCTTTAGGGCTTGAGGCTGCGATTATCGCGCCGCGGGCGCGGCTGGCGATGGCGCAATTGACGCAGATGCTGGACCAACCTCTTGCAGGTGACGGGATCAGCGCGCTTGCGGCGATTGATCCCGAAGCCAGGATCGGAGCCGATGTGCGGATTGGCGCGTTTACTGTCATCGGTGCTGGTGCAGAGGTCGGAGCCAAGACTTGGATAGCGGACCACGTGAGCATTGCCGAAGGTGTCTTTATCGGTGCGGGCTGCCAGATCCATGCGGGCGTGCGGCTGCAACGGGGCACGCGCCTTGGTGCAGGGGTGATCGTGCAACCCAATGTCGTGATCGGCGGCGACGGATTTTCTTTTGTGACCGCCGCGCCTTCCAACGTGGAGCTAGCGCGTGAAACTTTGGGGGAGATGTCACTCAGCGTCCCCGATGACCCGACATGGCATCGCATTCATTCCTTGGGCGGCGTCGTGATCGGCGATGATGTTGAGATCGGCGCAAATTCTTGCGTCGATGCGGGCACGATAAGGGCTACGCAGATCGGAGATGGCACAAAAATCGACTGTCTTGTGCAGGTCGGACACAACGTGATCGTTGGTCAGCATTGCTTGCTTTGTGCGCAGGCCGGTGTTGCAGGTTCAAGCGTGATCGGGGATCGCGTGGTTGTCGGGGGCAAGGCAGGGATCGCAGACAACCTCAAAATCGGAGATGATGTGGTTTTGGGCGGCGGTAGCGTTGTGCTGTCCAATGTACCTGCCGGACGGGTGATGATGGGCTATCCAGCGACCAAGATGCAGACCCATATTGAGGGCTACAAAGCTCTGCGCCGTTTGCCGCGGACACTGCGTAATTTGGCAAAGCGCGGCTAGCGCCTGTTCCCAAAGCGGCCAAGAGGCACTACATGCAACTTCAAACAAGACAGGTTGCCTAAATTATGAGCATTAAGGACCAAGTCATCGCAATCATCGCCGAACAGGCGATGCTGGAGCCATCCGACATCAAGATGGACAACACATTGGAAGGTATCGGCATCGACAGTCTCGGCCTTGTGGAAAGTATCTTCGCAATCGAGGAAAGCTTCGACATCACCGTGCCTTTCAACGCCAATGACCCGCAGGCGAGCGAATTTGACATTTCGTCGATCGCGGCCATCGTTGCGGCGGTCGAAAAGCTCAAAGCAGGGCAGGCGGGCTAAATGAACCGCGTGGTCATCACTGGCGCGGGGACGATCAACCCGCTTGGCACGAGCGTTGCCGCCACGATGGAGGCGATGCGCGAGGGTCGTTGCGGGATTGGACTACTTGAAATTGACGACGTGGATCGGCTGGCGATCCAGATCGGTGGGCAGGTCAAGGATTATGATGAGACCATCCATTTCAACCGTCAGCAAATCGCACTCTATGACCGGTTCACGCAGTTCACGCTGCTGGCCGCCCGCGAAGCCATCGGGCAATCGGGGCTGTCGTTTTCGGGTGAACTGGCAGATCAATCGGGGGTCGTCTTCGGGACGTCTGGCGGAGGCCTGAATACACAGGACGAAAATTACCGCGCGGTCTATGAAGCGGGCAAGAACCGGGTGCATCCGTTTGTTGTACCCAAACTGATGAACAATGCCGCTGCCAGCCATGTCTCTATGAAGTGGCAGTTGCGGGGGCCGTCTTTCACTGTGGCAACGGCCTGCGCATCTTCAAATCACGCGATGGGGCAGGCGTTCAATATGGTGCGCAGCGGTGTGGCGAAAGTCATGGTCACTGGTGGCGCAGACGCGATGCTGTGTTTTGGCGGGATCAAAGCGTGGGAAGGGCTGCGTGTGATGTCCAAGGACGCCTGCCGCCCTTTTTCGGCCACTCGAAACGGGATGGTGCAGGGCGAAGGGGCGGGCGTCTTTGTGTTTGAAGACTGCGATCACGCTAAGGCGCGTGGCGCGGAAATCCTTTGCGAAATCATAGGTTTTGCGATGTCTTCTGATGCCTCCGATATTGTGATGCCGTCAAAGCAGGGGGCCGCACGGACGATCGCGGCCGCCGTGAAAGACGCCAAACTGAACACTGAAGACGTGGGATATATCAATGCGCACGGCACCGGGACGACGGCTAATGACAAGACCGAATGTGCGGCGGTGGCCGATGTGTTCGGGGCCCACGCGGACCGGTTGATGATATCTTCCACGAAGTCCATGCACGGGCATTTGATCGGAGGGACCAGCGCA
>NZ_JBELFI010000140.1:0-5344 GCF_042093035.1 Yoonia sp.
GGGGCAGGGGAGGGGGGGTGCGAAAACCGACAAGGAAGGGACGACGGCTGCGACATGGCACTCATGCGACCTACCCAAACCGGGAGGCAAACCGAGGGCCAAAGTCGCTGTCCACGATTGGCTGCCATTCTTTCGGTGATATTGCAGGGTAGCGGAAGACCACTCTTGGACTAAGTCTAATACACATCGGCAAGCGCCTAACGGGGAGAAACTGTGCTGCGCCAGGTGCAGATGCGCGAAATGCCTTGGACGAACCAAAGCTTGCCTTTTGATGGCTTTGGATATACTTGATTTGATGTTTATCCACACCGGAGAGGACAAGATGCAAGTTGCCAAATGGGGAAACTCCCTCGCCGTCCGGCTACCCGCGGATCTTGTGCGGGAACTCGGCTTGAAGGAAGGCGACCAGATCGACCTGGTAAAGGACGACGGTACTTTGCTTGTCCAGCGCCAACCTCGCGCCGATGAAGTCCTGCAAGGGCTAAGGCGGTTTCGCGGAAAGCTATCCAAGGACGCACGCCTGAGCCGCGACGCTGCGCATGAGCGCTGAATTCGCGGATACAAATGTCGTCCTTTACCTTCTTGACGACGGCCCAAAGGCGGATCGGGCGGAAAACATCCTGGGGCAGGGGCCGCGGATCAGTGTGCAGGTGCTGAACGAAGCGATGGTCAATTGCCGGAGGAAAGCCGGTCTCAGTTGGGAGGAGACCGGCACTTTTCTCGCAGGGGTCCAATCCTTGTGTCCAGTCGAGGACCTGTCTGTGCAAACCCATCTTGTGGGCCGAGCTTTGGCAGAAAAATACCAGCTTTCGGTCTATGACGCGATGATTGTGTCGGCCGCTCTTATTGCTGGATGCACGACTTTGTGGAGCGAAGATATGCACGACGGATTGCTGGTCGAAGATCAGTTACGCGTCATCAATCCATTCACCTGACCAGAAAATGGGCTGCAACCTTGCAATCGTTCCATGAGTTGGAAGATTTGCAAGGTTGTGTTTATTGCGCGCACTTCAGCAAGCCCAACTTCTCCGCGCGTTCCAGCAGCATCCTCACGGACGACGGCTGCCAGCTGGCGCGTCCGCGCGGGGTGCGTTCGCGCATCGATTCCAGCCGGTCGCAGATCGCCTGCAGCGTGATGTCGGGGTCCGCGCCTTTGATCGCTGCGACGATGGCCGGCAGGCGGTCATCGGTTTCGCGGCGTCCGGCGCGGCCAAGCACCTCGGCAGGAAGGAACCCGTCGCGCACATATGCCTTCACAGCGCGGAGCAGTCGGCTTTGTGTCCAATGGCGATCTGGGGGCAGGGGGCCATTGATGATCCGCAGCAGGTCTTCCCAGGCCATATCCGGCCGCAAGCGGCGCACATGGGGCACCCAATCCTGCGCGGTCTCGTTGAGGCGCTCCATGTAGCCGTCCTGTCGCGCCAGCCGCACCTTGCGCAGCGCAGCGGGATCCTTGGCGCGTAATCCAGGATTGCCACCAACGCGCCCTTTGGCGCGCGCAGAGGCAAGCCCGGCCTTTGTGCGCTCACGTATCAGCGCGCGCTCGAACTCGGCGGCGGCGCCTAGAACCTGCAATGTGAACTTGCCCTGCGGGGAAGCGGTGTCGATGGGGTCCTGCAGGGAGCGGAAGAAAGCTCCCTTTGCCTCCAGACGTTCGATCACCTCCAGCAAGTGCGACAGAGATCGCGCAAGCCGGTCGATCCGCACGACGACCAGCGTGTCGCCGCTCTGGACACGTTCGAGCACACGAGCAAGCACCGGACGCGCGCGATTGCCGCCCGAGGCGTGCTCTTCAAAGATCTCGACGCAACCCGCAGTTTGCAGGGCCTCAGACTGGGGCAGGGGGGTCTGATCCTCGGTGGAGACGCGCGCATAGCCTATCAGGGGCATGAAATCGGGCCGTTTGCAATTTCATATACCGCTATTAAACGACCGTTTGTAAACGAATGCAAGTAAGTGCTCTCTCGTCGTGCTAATCCAAAAACCCTTGGTTTCCTTGCGCTGAGCGCGATCTGAGAGGTTCCACCGGCAGTCGCGCGCGCATACTATATAAAGAACAAAGGCAACCGCCACAAAATCACTTGGGTAATGTGCAAAAGAACAGTATTTTGCACATATGAAGCCCCAAGCATCCGCTTTGACTGATGATTTCGATGACCCCCTCATCACCATCGAGGAGGATGAAGAAGCTCACGAAGAGGATCTCTGGTTTCTGCCGGGACCACTCGATGAAGAACCAGATGATTTGCCTCCCGGGCCACGGGCGGAACCGCCAGACACTGCTGTCATCGAAGACTGGGCAAAGGCAGAAAGTGTCCACGCTGCGCGACTGGCAAGAGTGGCTGGACGCCTGGGAGCTCTGGATGACCGGCTGCTGCGCGGGCCGGAAGGCTGGCGGCAGCGCCTCGCTCTTATCGAGGCGGCGGATCTTAGCTGGTTCGCAGGGGATCGGGTGAGTTCTGATCGTCTGGCGCTCTGGGTATCGATGCGGCTTTCGGGCGCACAGGATGACCCAAATGCCCTGGCAAGAGTTGGATGGGCTGTTCGACGCCTGACAGGCGGTCCCGGACCAAACGGTGACTTGGCCGCCTTCCTGGATCGCCGCGATCCCAAAAACATTGAAGACAGCACTGAGCGTTTCGAGGATCGCGCGGGCGGATGGCTGGATGTCATGTCAGCCGCAGCCGAGCTCCACCCAATCACCCGGGCTTGCATGGGCTTTCATCTCTGGAGTCTGGCGGGCCTCGGACAGCACGGCGACCAGATCGAAGCCGCCGTCACCGCGTCCAGGATCGCGGTCTGCGACGGAAGCGGCGCCGTCTTCGCGCCGCTGGCTATGGGCGGGGCAGGGGGGCTGCGTGTCTCGGGCTCGCCAACCGAACGCTTAGCACGCTGGTTGGATGGGATGAACAGCGCAATTCTAACGGCGATGCGAACACTTGACGATATCGAAGCGTGGACCCTCCGGGCAAAAAACATCATGTCGCAATTGTCTGGCCGCACGCCGGTTGCCTTGCGAAAAACTTTCTCTCAGTGGCCACTGGTCTCCGCCCCAGTGGCTGAATCCGTGATCGGAGCAAGTCGCGCCGCTATTCAACGCAATCTGGGGTGGATGGAAGAAAGCGGTTTGATCCGCGAGGTGACAGGGCAGGAGCGCTATAGGATGTGGCGGATCGATATCTAGGCATTCTGACAAACCATGCGCCAACCCGGCCTTACGGGAAAGCAGCCATTTGTTTTGCGTGCAGAGAACGACCGCAGAGAGCCCATTCTTCCAATTTTCTGTATTGCGGCGAATGTCTGGATAGAGAGATCAGAAACGAATGAGGCTTATTACCCGTCGCTATTTTCCGAAAGCCAGAGCGATTTTGTCTTGTCTCTCGGCGTGCAAATGAGAAATCGCAAGGGAGATACCCAGAACGGTCAGTTCAGGATCTTATGAACTGAATCTTCAGGCTGCCTTTTGGCACGTTGCCAGTAAACACGTCTGCTATTTCATCAAGGGACATACGATGCGAAACGACCCGCGCGATATCGCCGTCATAAGTGCGAAGACCTTCTAACGCTTGAAGAATATTGTGGTTTAGCGAGTGTGATCCGGCCAAAGTGATTTGGCGACGGAACAGTTCGAACGGAGCGACCTCAATCTTTGCGTCCTGCGGGCAGACGCCAAAGAACAATCCAACTCCGCCGTTGGCGATGTAGTTGGTTAGTTTGCCTGCGACTGCTGGCACACCAGTCGCATCTGCAACGAGGTCGACACTTTGGTGCATTGCCGTCAGATTATCGCTCCCAGAAGCGACGCCTTTGAAGCCAAAGCTTTCAGCTAAGACAAGGCGACTTTCATCGATATCGACCAAGGATACGTCCTTCACTCCAGCAAGGCGCATCCCGATGGCCATCAATATCCCGATTGGGCCCGCCCCAAACACCAGCGCATTGTTGGCGCGGTGTACTTGGCCCGCGTCCAAGCCATTCATCACGCAGCCCAACGGTTCGGCCAGCGCGGCGATATCATACGGCATGTCACCGATGTCGCGCACATGGCTGGCCTGCACGACGCTGTAGTCTGCAAAACCACCGTCTGTCGTGACCCCATAGGCACCCAACGTTTCGCACAGATGCGCCCAACCACGCTTGCAGGCAGAGCAGTGACCACATTCAAGGTTTGGATCGACAGCAACGCGGTCCCCGACTTTCACAACGCTCACGTCCGACCCAACCTCGACCACGAGACCTGCATATTCATGGCCCGGAGTCAGTGGATATGCCGAGGTGCCGTAATTTCCGTGCAACACCTCAAGGTCTGTGCCGCAAATGCCGCTGGCATGGACTTCAATCAGAATTTCGCCCGCGCCCGGTTTGCGATCAGGGCGTTCCTGCACTGAGACAACATTGCGATTTTCAAATACAATTGCGCGCATGGTTTTACTTTTCCAGATAGGTTTGAAGGGCGGCTTGCGTGCCTTGCTCCCAGATCAGCGACAGCCAACGGGCGAAACTTGCTGCAAAGCGAGGATTGTCACCCAATTCGCCATAAAATTGCGCCTGAGCGAGCCATGCCTGCGGGTCGATTTTCGCGGCTTTCGCGGCCATCCCCAAGTCATCCCAGAACGGATCATTCGGTGCAATGGCGCTGCCATCTTCGCGTCGTCCGGCACACATCCTTGCCCAAAGCGCCTCAACCAGCGCCAACCCTTCAATAGGGGTGCCGGCGCCAAGGGCGTCCCGGATAATTGGATGCAGAAAACCAGCGTGACGGGATGATCCGTCGAAGGCAACGCGACGCGTGGTGTCAAAAATCTCAGCGTTGCAAAATCGGCGTTCAACGAGGTCGACATACCCCGGCGGTGTCATTGAGGGAACAGCAGCCACATGCGGCACGATCTCCTCAACTTCGATCTTGCGAAACAGGCCCGCGATGAGCGGGTGCGCCATGCTGCCGGAAATTGTTTCAATCGATAGCATTTCACCGGCGGTCGCAATGATCTGATGGCCTGCGTTCAAAAGGCGAAGTTTTTGGGCCTCAAATGCGTGAACGTCGTCTGTGAATGTCGCTCCGACCCTGTCCCAATCAGGGCGACCAGCGCAGAACTTGTCCTCAATCACCCACTGGCGGAAATTTTCATGGGTGACGGGCACGTTGTCGTCAATGCCAAAACCACGCACGAGCGCCAGTTCGGTCGCGCCCGTCGCGGGCACAATGCAATCCACCATCGAGTTCGGAAACGTCACATGGTCTCCGATCCATCCAGCAAGATCAGGGTCAGACATCGCTGCCAAGCCAATGACGGTATTGCGCAGGATATCGCCGTTGCCTTTTAGGTTGTCACAGCTTTGGCAG
>NZ_JBELFI010000141.1:0-5270 GCF_042093035.1 Yoonia sp.
AACGGCTGGAACGCATGGAAAGGTTCTACGAAGAAATGCTGTTGTTCAAAAGGATGCGTTGACCTGCCAAGCAACACAAACAGCCACGGCACAGGTTCAGGCGCGTTTCACATCAGCCAAGATGCCACCGACGAATTAGGTGACGGTCTGCATTTGCCATCGGCAGATTGGTTTGCTGGCAGTTCTGGCACTGCGCCATTTTCGTGATGGGCATCAAACCTCCATCAGGTGTCAACAAGCATCCTCACTGCATTTGTAGGTGGATTTGGCAAGCCATTCAGGGTTGATCTCGGCCCCCCAGCCAGGCGCATCGCTCACCACGACTTGGCCAGACGTAACCTTGTAAGGATCGTTGAGGAACAAGTCGCGCTGCCATGGATAGTAATCGTCACCTTCGATCGAAAATTCCAGATAACGCCCAGGATTGGGGACCGCGCGCAAAAGATGCATGGTAAAAAGGGTGACCAACGACAGATTGGCGGCATGCGGCGTGCAGGGCAGCCCCGCTGCATGGCCCATGCGGGCCACCTCCATGCTACGGATCATGCCCCCCAGATACAAAATGTCAGGCTGTATGATGTCCACAGCACGCATGGCGACGATGCGCTTCCACTGCTGGATATCCCAGTCTTGTTCGCCACCGGCCACGTCGATTGACAGCGCACGAGTAACTTCGGCGGTCTGCTCCAGCTCCCAATAGGGACAAGGCTCCTCGAAGTGTTCGTATCCATTGGCCTGCAGCATACCGCCAACCGCGATCGCGCGTGATGGACCAAAGCCCGAGTTGCCATCAACCAGCAACGCCGCATTCGGCCCCATGGCCTTTCGGATGGCAGGAATAATCGCTTCGGTGCGTCCCTCCCATTCATCTCTATCCTGCCCGCATTCCGCGCCCACGCGCACCTTGAAGGCATCAAACCCAAACTCGTCACGAAGTTTCTGTAGCCGCGCCGCCTCGTCCTCTGGCGTGATATCGCGCCGCATCGAGGACGCGTAGGCGCGCACTGGACCAGCCGACCCGCCGAGCAGCTCTGCGACTGGCTTACCCACGGCTTTGCCGCGCCAGTCCCAGACAGCCGTGTCCAGTCCGGCCATCGCCCGGCGCAAATAGGTGCCGGGAAACTTGTGCTCTCGGAGCGGAATCTCGGCGATCACATCCTCAAGCGCATCCATACCGCGCCCCAAAGCCCAAGGTGCCACCTGCCGATGCAGGATCTCGCATGTCAGGTCGCTACTGTAGGTGGACACTTGTCCCCAGCCGGTCGAGTTGTCCTCGGCCGTGACCCGCACAAAACCAATCAGCGGCGTGCAAAAGGTCTCGATCCGGCGAATCCGCGGGCCGCTATCGTGTTTGCCGCGATCACTTGAAACCGGCACTGCGCCGGACATCGAATAGGGCGTGCTCATGCATCCTCCAAAATAAGCGCCGCTGCGCGATGCGCCAGCATCATGGTCGGGGCATTGGTGTTGCCCGAAGTCAGATTCGGAAATACCGAGGCATCAATGACCCGCAATCCCTGTACCCCGTGTACCTGTAGCTGTGGGTTGACGACCGAGGACTGCGCATTTTGCCCCATACGGCAGGTGCCAACCGGATGGAAAACGGTGCCAGAGCGTTCGCGGAAATCAGCCAGAATCTGGTTGTCGTCCATGACCCGCAAATCCGGGCCCATCGCGGTTTCCACCAAACCCTGCAAAGCGCTGGTTTCAATCAACCGCTGACACAGGCGGCCGCCTGCCACAACCAGCGCCCTGTCTTCACTGGTCGCCAATGAGTTGGGCTGGATCCGCGGCGCTGCCATCGGATCCGCAGAGCTGATGTCAATGCGACCACGGCTGGTGGGGCGGGACGGCTGAAAGCCAATGATAAATCCCGCGAACGGATCTGGCTGAATGACACTGCGCTTGCCATGCGGCGTTGTCGTATAAGTGACAGGGTTAAAGTATAGCTGCTGATCCGGCCCGAGCAGATCCGGCGACGAGCGGAAATACCCGCCGCACTGGTTCACAGATAGCGCCAGCGGCCCGCGCCGTGTCAGCGCATATTGCAGCGCCGCCCACAGCTTGCCAGTCAATGGCCGTAGGATATTGTTCAATGTTGGTTCTGTGGCCCTGAAATAATAGTTTATTCCCAGATGGTCCTGCAAGTTGCCACCGACATGCGGCGCATCACACAGCGGCGTGATCCCATGCGACTTGAGCAGCTCAGCAGGGCCAATACCCGACAGCTGAAGCAACCGCGGCGAAGTCACCGCCCCCGCGGAAAGGATAATCTCGCGGCCCGCGCGAAAGGTCAGCTTGCGCCCGCCCTTGTTCACTTGCACCGCGGCAGCCCGCAGGCCCTCAAAGACGATCCGTTCCGCGATAACGCCGGTCATCAGGGTGACATTTGGACGCTTCAGAGCGGGTTTCAGAAAGGCCCGCGCGGAATGCATGCGACGCCCCTTGCTCGTGTTGATCAAATACACCCCCGCGCCCTCGCACGCACTACCCTTGATATTGTTGGTGCGTGGCAGTCCCAGTTCTTCTGCCGCAGCAAAGAAATGCCGGTTCACGGGGTGGATCTGGTCCGAAACATCCTGGACATGTAGCGGCCCACGGCCTTGGCGGTCGCCGCGAGTTCCGCGCCGGGTTTCCATCGCCTCATAGGTCTGCTGCACGGTGTCCCAGCCCCAGCCGGCCGCCCCGGCCGCCGCCCAATCATCAAAGTCCTGCGGCAATCCGCGCGCGTAGACCAGCGCATTAATGGCCCCAGACCCACCCACCACCTTGCCGCGCGGCCAAGAGCCCCGGCGCCCGGCCAGCGCATCCTCTGGTTCGGTCTGGTATTTCCAGTTTACCCGAGAATCGTAAAAGGTTTTGCCGTACCCAAGTGGCAAGGCGATCCACGGCGACCAACCGCGCCCACCGGCCTCAAGCAAAAGCACCTTGTGGCGTCCGGATTCGCTTAGCCGCTCGGCCAGCACGCAGCCTGCAGAACCTGCCCCCACGATGATATAATCGAAGTCTTCCATTCAATCCCCCCTCCAAATCTCGCGGTGGTTTTGGCACGCCGAGTTGACATCTTGTAAACAAATAACTGCCCGATAAGAGCCTGAAATAAAGCGCAATGTCGACGCTCTGCATGAATGTCATTTCTGACTTGCGCTGGTTGGCGTGGACCTGTCACGTTTTGGTGCCGCCCACAGTGCTCGTTTAGGTCACAGCCGCACCGAACGCCGCAAGGATCAGCACCAAAACAGCAAAGACCCCTCGTGACTGCCCCAAGTCGCAGCCACCTTGTGAATTATCGGTATGAGCGCATTCGAGTTTTCAACCACGCAGCGCACCGAACAGTTACCGACGACAAACGACCACATCAGCGCCCCGAAAGCGATCCCGATCAGGACGAGTGGAACCTTCTCGGTCGCGTCAGCAGTTTGCATCCAGCGCGTATTGTGCAGGGACGCACCGCCGACTGGAACCACGCTTAGAAAAATGGCAACAAAGAGCGCAAGCGTCACCGCAAAATGACCAGTTTCAGGTATCGAAGTATCCGCTCGGTATCGCCGCTGCGCGCTAGGATAATTCCCGTTTGCAAATGATAACGCTGCAACGCGACCATCCGGCGACCGATCAGATTCGTTTTTTGCATGTAATAACAACGGTCATCGACGCGCCCCGTAAAAGCGTAACAGAACCCTTTCCAATTCGCGGCGTCATGTTATCATTCAAGAAACTGAATATGAGGGACGCCATGAATTTTTCCAGACGCCAGGTGATAAAAGGGGCCTCATGGGCGGGGCTGTCACTTGCTTTGCCTCCAATGGCTTGGGCGCAATCGACACTTGAAATGGGCACAATCCGGTTGGACACGCTCAGTGATGGAAATCTTGTGCTGCCAAAGGCCTTTTCACTGGGTGAAACGCCACCTGACGGCGCCGAGGCGATTCTGAAATCCTACGGCATAACAGGCGATACCTTTACGCCTGATTGCAATGTCACACTGCTGCGAAACGGTGACCGGACGGTGTTGTTCGACGCGGGCGCCGGTCAGGAGTTCATGCCGAGCGCAGGTAAATTGCTGGATGCTTTGGATACCCTAGGCGTTGACCCGTCCGATGTGACCGATGTTGCGTTTACCCATGCGCATCCGGATCATCTTTGGGGTGTGCTGGACGATTTTGGCGATCTGATCTTTCCCGATGCGGCCTACCACATCGGGCGATCCGAGTGGGATTACTGGACTGACCCCAATACAGTTTCTACGATTGACCAAGGCCGTGTCACATTCGCGGTCGGTGCCAAAAACCGCCTCGAGCTACTGAGCGACCAGATTGTTTTTTTTGATGATGATCAGGAAATCATGCCCGGTGTCCTGTCACGCCTGACTCCTGGACATACGCCCGGCCACATGTCGTTTGAGGTTCAGATGGGCAGTGAAAGCGTGATGATCGTTGGCGATAGTATCGTCAATCATCACCTTGCCTTCGCGCAGCCCACCTGGCTGTCAAGCTCTGACCAGAACGCCCAACTTGCCGCTTAAACCCGTGTTGCACTGTTGGATCAGCTGAGCCAATCACAGATGCGCCTGATCGGCTTCCATTTGCCTGGTGGTGGATTGGGTCGCGCAGAACGTCGAGGCGATGGATACTATTTTGTAGAAGAACAAGCATGATCCGGCTTGCGACCCTGCTGACGGCTGTTTGCGCCTCGCCTGCCATAGCGAACGAAAGCATCGCCGACCAATATCCTGGATCCGCTCTTTATAGTGCGCCAGTCGAATTTATCCCAGGCGTTTACAGTGCCATTGGCGCAACCGCACCACCAACATATGAAAATAGTGGTCATAACAACAACCTCAGTTTCATTATCACCGGTGACGGTGTTGTCGTTGTGAACGGTGGTGGCGCTTACGTTTTGGCTAAAGCCTTGCACGATGAAATCAAGGCACTGACCGATCAGCCTGTCGTTTTGGTGGTGAATGAAAACGGGCAAGGCCATGCCATGCTTGGCAATTCCTATTGGGTCGAGCAGGATGTTCCGATCATTGCCCATGAAGATGCGGCAACAGAATTCGACGTGCGTGGCTTCCGTATTCTCGAGGGTATGCAACAGCTTAATCGTGAAAAAGCCGAAGGCACCTTTTTGCAGGGCCCGACCGAGACATTTACCGATGAGTATATTCTGGAGCTTGGCGACTTTCGTATCGAGGTCCGCTATCTTGGCCCATCCCACAGTGCGGGCGACGTGGTTGTCTGGCTACCGAACCAAAGCCTCGTGATCGCGGG
>NZ_JBELFI010000142.1:0-5229 GCF_042093035.1 Yoonia sp.
CACTTTGGTTATCAAGCCCAACATAGGCGATGCGCTTGGTCGCGGTCAGATCAGTAACGAGTGTGATAACCGGGATCCCTGCTGCAACCAGTTCATCGACCGCCGCCCGAATAGTCGGGACATCACGGACCTTCAGGCAAACGCCGTGGCTTCCACGCTTTGCGATCCGCGTCAGAACCTGCAAAACGTCAGCCTCGCTCATGATCTCGTGCATGACAAATCTAGGACGGCAAACAGCGATACCGATCCGGGGCAACACGTCTTCGGCGGCGCGTGTGACCTCTCGGCTAAAGCGATCTGGCGCTTCAATCACAAAATCAAAGAACATTCGCCGTCCGCGCGCGGACAGCTGGGCCTCTTGCCCTTCAAGTTCCGAAATAGCGGCCGCGACCCGAGCCCTGGTCTGAGGGCTGACGTGGGCACGGCCATTGATAGCGCGGTCTATCGTCGCCGTGCTGAGCCCCGATTGTCGGGCGATTTCTTTAAGTGGGAAGCGATGGGTCATTGATGTATTCTTGATGTGTTTTCGTGATCCAATCAAGGCTAAGATGTCGCAGGCTCATCCCAACAACAGGAGACGCGCCATGAAAGATCACCCCACCCCCAAAACTGGATACTTCGACGCTAACGTATGTGACCTCAACGCGTTTAGAACGCTGATTGAACAAACGCTTGATCCTGCATCGGTCCCGCAGGCGTGCGAAATCCAACAGAACACACCGATCTACGACATGGGATCGCTTCGCGGGTTTCTGGAAGATAAAATGATGCGGCGGGACCTCATGACGGAGTGGGCTCATGTCCTCATGCACGGTGCCGGCGTCCTGGTCCTGCGCGGCGCCTATGCAGATACGATGGTCTTGGACGAAGCAACGTCGGTGTATGACACCATCATTGCCAATGAGAAGCTGGCAAGTGGTGGTGGCGGCGGCGACCATTTTGCGGCGTCTGGCTCCAATGATCGTATTTGGAACTCGCTGCAAAAACTCTGCGAAAATGCGCCTGATGTGTTTCTTCGTTATTTTGCAAACACCTCCATCGCGGCGGTCAGTGAGGCCTGGTTGGGACCGAATTACCAAATGACCGCGCAGATCAATTTGGTTCATCCAGGTGGTGCCGCACAGCAGGCCCACCGCGATTATCATCTCGGCTTTCAAACGGCGGACGTCAGCGCTGAGTATCCGGTACATGTGCATGACCTGTCGCCGGCGCTCACGCTGCAAGGGGCAGTCGCCCATTGCGATATGCCAATCGAGAGTGGGCCGACCAAACTGCTTCCGTTCTCGCAACTTTATCGCCCGGGCTATGCCGCTTGGCGACGGCCAGATTTTCGAAGCTTCTTTGAAGAGCGCCATATCCAGCTGCCTTTGGCCAAAGGCGACGCCTTGTTCTTCAATCCGGCGCTTTTCCATGCTGCTGGAGCAAATACGAGCACCAGCATTCATCGGATGGCCAACCTGCTACAGGTATCTTCAGCCTTTGGGCGCGCGATGGAGACGATTGATCGCACCAAGATGTGCAAACTGCTGTATCCGGCCGCTTTGGCATCCTACAGCGATGCCACGCTCAGCACATCGGAGTTGGCCGCATCGATTGCAGCGGCGGCTGAGGGGTACTCCTTTCCGACCAATCTTGATCGAGACCCACCCAAAGGAGGGCTTGCCCCTGAAACACAGCAAGCAATATTCATGCGGGCATTGACCGAGGGACAAGGTGCTTCGGAATTTGCAGCTCACCTCGATCAAATGCAGGCCATTCAAGATGCTTAGTAGCGGCTAAGACACGCAAGCCACGGTTTGCCAAAAGTCCATTGGCATCAGGCAAAGCGCCCACGAACGTTTGCAACGGCATCCGCCAACAGAACCAAATCTACGGCAACCGCCACAAAGGATGCCCCAGCAGCCAGGTATCGATCGGCCACATCCGGGTCGAGCGCCATGACCCCCGCAGGAATGTCCATGTCAACCAAACGGTTGATCGCATCGCTGACGGCTTTGTCGACATCAGGATGGGTCATTTGCCCGCGCAGCCCCATGCTTGCACTAAGGTCAGCAGGGCCGATGAAGACTGCATTTACACCGTCCGTCTGTGCTATCGCATCGAGGTTCTTCAGCCCGTTGAGTGTTTCAACCTGCACGATGAGGCAGAGTTCATCCTCGGCAGTGTTGAAATAGTCATCGACCTTGCCGTACCGCGTCGCACGGGTCATGCCCGCCATGCCTCGCATTCCTTGCGGGCCGTAACGCATCGCATGAACGGCTGCAGCGGCTTCGGCGGCGGTTTGAACGTAGGGCACCATTACGGTTTGCGCGCCCATATCAAGCACCCGTTTGAACAGTGTTGGATCATTAGCTGCGACCCGAACGACAGCGGATGTTTCCGGATGTTGTCCGATCGCTTGCAAAGCAGGCAAAACCTCGACTGTCTCTACCGCTGCGTGTTCGCAATCGACGAGCACCCAGTCGAACCCTGCACCGCCCAAAAGTTCGGGCACGGAATTCCCGCCAACGGTGTTCCAGATCCCCAATTGGCGCTGGTTCGCAGCAAGCGCCGCTTTGAACTGGTTCTTTGGGTTCTTCATCGGCGGCACCTTTTAGGTTGAAACGTGGCTCACGTCTTTGTCTGGGCTGTAGATATCCAGGATATTCCAATGGCCCGTTGTCGGCGTTGGGTTGTTGATCATGGACACATCCAACACCGTAGGCTTTCCACTAGCAATGGCGGCCTGCAATGCGGGCAGCAGTTCATCAGCAGATGAAATATGGATACCTTCAGCGCCATAGGCCCTTGCGATTTCGGCGTAACCTGGCCCGTTTGTGGGCGCCGCTGCACTGCCAGGAAACGTCGTGCCATAGGTCAGCCCGTAGTGCGCCTTTTGCAAGCCCGCGATGGTGCCGAAGGCGTTGTTGTTCATGACCAGCCAGATGATGCCGAGGTTCAGCTCAACCGCCGTCGCCAGCATTGAGGGGTTTTGGCCAAAGCCACCGTCGCCCACGAGGCTCAGCACCACTCGTTCCGGCGCGGCGAGTTTTGCCCCGATGGCCGCAGGCGGGCCAAAGCCCATCGTTGCAAATCCGCCCGGCGTCAGGATCGAGCCCGGTGTGAGGATATCAAACTGCTGACCCACGCCGTTCTTGTTCCAGCCCACGTCAGTTGTGATGATCGCATCGTCGGGCAAGGCAATGCGGGTGTCTGCCAAGATGCGTTCGGGCATCATCGGGAATGCTGTGGACGTTTGCATTTCGACGTTGGACGCTTTGAAATCCTCGCGGAAAGCGGCGATTTCGGCCTTCTTTTCCGTGCGATCAAACCCGTCAGGGTACATGTCTTTGGCAACCCGCGTGAGCACGCGCAACGCCGCCTTTGCATCTGCCACGACGCCAATTTCGGTTGGATAATTGCGCCCGATCTCTTGAGGTTCGATATCGATGTGGATGACCTTCGTGTCGTTCCCCTCGGCCCCGATGTTGAAGGTGTAGCCAGGGTACCAGCTGGAACAATCGGCCTCTTTGAAGCGCGTTCCAACGGCGAAGACTACGTCGGCGTTCAAACAGGTCTGGTTCACCAACTCGGTGCCCCAAAACCCCGTCATCCCCATGACCAGCGGGTGATCGTCGCGCACAGCACCTTTGCCCATCAGCGAATGAGCAATCGGCAGGCCCATGTGGGTCGCAAACTCTTCCATCTCGCCGCTCGCCTGCGCCAACAATATCCCGCCGCCAATATAAGCGACGGGATCTTTGGCCGCGGCCAGACCACTCACAATCTGGCGGGCTGTCTCGTCATCCATCGACGGCTTGACGAGGGTCTTGGTGTTGGAGGCGATGCGATCGAAAGTGTCGGACGGGATGACCTCGGAAAAGATATCCATGGGCACGTTGACCAGAACTGGGCCGGGTTGGCCGGATTCCGCAAGGTGGAATGCCTTTTCTAGGATTTCCGCAATGAGGTCCGCGCGGTCCACACGCCATGCGCGTTTCACGAAGGGGCGGTAGATTTCCCACTGGGCGGCATCGGCGTGCAAGTTGACCTCTTGGTGGGGATGTTTGCCGTAGTAGTGCGTCGGGATGTCTCCCGCGATCACCACCATCGGGATGCAATCAAGTGCTGCGTTGGCCACACCTGTGGCGCAGTTTGTCAGCCCCGGGGAAAGGTGTGACAGCACGACGGATGCGCGCCCTGTGACCCGCGCGTATGCGTCTGCCGCGTGGCTTGCGATCTGTTCATGGCGCACGGTGATGAACTCAATCGGGCTGTCTGCCAAGGCCGCCAGAACGGCAATGTTGGTGTGACCGCACAGGCCAAAGACGTGCTCGACCGCGCGTCGTTCAAGGAAATCTACGATATGTTCTGCGACGGTTTTGCTGTCTACTCTGTTTCCGTCCATCATGCGACCTCCTGTCCGTAGAATTCACCGAAAAGCTCTTCCTCGCTGGGTCGATCCTCGGCGATGGGCCGTGCGACCCAAGTGTAATTCATCATGTGTTTTATGGTGACGTTTTCATTGGTGATGTTGCCGCCCCAGATGCCGCAACCAAGGCTGCTGGTCATCGGCATGCCATTGGTCCAAGACCCTGCGTTTGCTTTGGATTGCGGCTGGCGCACCATCATACGGCTGACCGGCGCCACGCGTGCCAACGCGTCGATATTGTCATCGTTGTGGCTATAGATCCCGCAAGAATGTCCGACGCCGCCTGTGGCATAAATCTGGCGTACGGTGTCGAGCGCGTCGTCGAATGCCTCAAAGTGATACAGCGCCATAACAGTCGTCAGCTTTTCTTTGCTGAACTTGTGCTCGGGCCCGATCTGACCTTGGTTCTCAACCATCAGGAATTTGCGATCCTCGGGGATAGTGAACCCCGCCACATCTGCCGTCTGCTGGGGTTTGCAGGCGATTGTCGGGAAGGTGCGGTTGCCCTTCTCGTCCCACATCGCCTTTTCAAGCAGCGTCTTTTCTTCGGGCGAGCACAGATAGCCACCCTCGGCCTCAAGCGCCTTGACCATGTCTTCATAGACCGATCTCTGGATGATGATGTTGCCATCCGCCGAACAGCCCGATCCAAAATCGGACGTCTTGGAAATGCGCGTGTTCTGGGCGGCTATGTCGATGTCTGCCGTCTCGTCGATCACGATTGAGGAGTTGCCGGCGCCGACGCCATACGCTGGACGACCAGAAGAATACGCCGCCTTGACCATCGGCTTGCCGCCTGTCGCCAGCGTCAGATCACA
>NZ_JBELFI010000143.1:0-5161 GCF_042093035.1 Yoonia sp.
CCGGAGCATTGTGGGCCAGATCACCCGCCGGAACCGTGCCCAGCCAGAAAGTCCGTAGGCGTCCGCGGCTTCAATATCGCCCTTTGGAATGGATTGCAGCGCGCCGTAGAAAATTTCGCCGGAGTAGGCGGCGGTGTTCAGGAAGAGTACGATCAATGCACCCAGCCAGGCAGAGGTGAACGGGTCAAAGAACGGGCTTACACCTTTAAGGCTCAGAAAAAGAAAATAGGCAAAGAAGAACTGAATAAAAAGCGGTGAGCCGCGGAAGATGAAGATGAACCATTCGGCCGGCTTGCGAAGCCAAGCGTTTTGCGCGGCCTTTCCGGCAGCCACGGCTGTTGCCAGCAAAAAGCCCGTACACAGCGCCACGACCCCAAAATAGATATTCCAGATCATCCCCGATCCGATCAGCGTGAATTGCTGACAGAGCGTGTAATCGTTACGAGGCAACAGGCGTTCGCCGATCCCTTGGCTGCGCAGGGCGTAGTCCGCGATGGTTTCCCAGCAACTCACGCCGTGGCCTTTCGCTGTGCTTCACCGGCAGCGGTTGCTTGGCCGTGCGTGAGTTTCGTCATCAGGCGATCAAGCATCACTTCGGACAGCTTCGTGAAGCACAGGTAGAAGATGAGAAGCGCAAGGAAGTACCACATCCGCCAGTCCCCATGGGGGTAATCAGTGAACCGTGGTTGCTTTGCGCCGCCCAATTCGCGCGCCCAATAGACGATGTCCTCGACGCCAAGCAGGAACAACAGCGGTGTCGCCTTGATAAGAACCATCCAGAGGTTCGATAATCCAGGAAGGGCATAGACCCACATCTGCGGCACCAAGACCCGCCAGAATGTTTGGCGGCGGTTCATGCCGTAGGCTTCGGCCGTCTCCAACTGTCCACGTGGCACCGCGCGCATGGCACCAAACAGGACATTTGCGGCGAAAGCCCCGAAGACAATCGCAAAAGTGAGCGCCGCCAGTAGGAAGCCATAGACCTCATGGACCCATTGCGGGGCATTGCCCAATGGTAGTTTCGCTGCCGTGCAGACCACGAAATCATTGCCTTGGCGGATCGGCTCGGACCAGTCTGGGCATTTGACCTTGTGGCGCAGGAATTCAAATGCTTGGTCCAAAGCGATCACGAAGAAGAGAAAGAACGCGATGTCAGGAATGCCTCGCACAACCGAAATATAGGTCTTACCAAACCAGCGCAGCGGGGCCACATTGCTGCGTGCTGCAGATGCGCCTGCAAATCCGAACGCCAGTGCCGTCGGCGCCGTGATTGCCAGCAAGAGAAGCACTGTGCCAAATGCCCAATACATCTGCATGTGCTTGCCTGTGGTCAGGTAGCAGCCCAGCCATGTCAGGCCATCGAGCGTTGCGGGATCGGTACAGTAACTAAAAATGGCCTTGCCGTGTCTTGAGGGCAGAATTTGAGTTTTTTTGCCAAGATGAAGTAGGAAGCACGGCCCCCCTGAAGCAAAGGCGGGCCGTGCGAGGTGTCTTTAGAAGAGTGCGGAACCGGGCAGCCACTTCTCGATCAATGTGTTCAGTGAACCATCGGCTTTCATGGTTTGAATTGCCGCAGTGAAGGTGTCGCGCAGTTCGGTATCCGACTGGCGCACGCCCAAACCGATGCCGCCGCCGATCAGCACGTCGTCACCGACAAAGGTCAGGTCTGCGTCGGCTTCTGCGATGGGTTCAAGGAACGCTTTGTCCGCCAGAACTGCGTCCACTTCGCCAGCCTTCACTGCCGCGATTGTTTCATCAGGTGTTGCAAATTCAAGTAGTGTCGCGCCATCCATGCCGGTGACGTAGCTCGCCTGAATGGTGCTGGATTGCGCGGCGATCACGGCATTGGCAAGGTCCACTTCGCCCATTGCAAGGAATGCGGATGGATCCGGCTGGGTGTAGGCTTCGGAGAAGTCGATGACTTGCTTGCGCTCATCTGTGATCGACATGCCTGCGATAATCGCATCATAGTTGCCGGAGACGAGGTTTGGGATAATGCTGTCCCATTCGTTTGTGACCCATTCACAGGTCAATTCCGCACGCGCACAAAGCTCATCGCCCAGTTCACGCTCAAACCCGTCGATTTCGCCATCGTCGTTGATAAAGTTGTATGGTGCATAGGCGCCTTCTGTGCCCAGGCGCACGACGGAGTGGCCCTCCGCTATCGCGAAGCTGCCGGCGACGGCGAGGGCCGCTGTTGTAAGTACGAGGTTTTTCATCAGTTTTCTCCCGATTTGATGAGTGTTGAGTGCTCGGAGACCGTTGCGGACAGAAAGCCCTGTAACCGGTCTGTTTTGGGGTGGTTGAAAAGCTCCGCTGGCGGGCCTTCTTCTTCGATTTTTCCCTGATGCAGAAACACAACGTGGTCGCTGACGTCATTGGCCAGTCGCATGTCGTGGGTGACGATAATCATTGTGCGCCCCTCGGCGGCCAGATCCTTGATGACCTTCACGACTTCCTGTTCCAATTCCGGGTCAAGCGCGCTGGTTGGTTCGTCAAACAGAAGTGCCTTGGGTTCCATGCAAAGCGCGCGCGCAATTGCGGCCCTTTGCTGTTGGCCACCTGAAAGCTGCGCGGGATATGCATCACATTTGTCGCCGATGCCCACTTTCGCGAGGTATTTTCGTGCAGCCGCTTCGACCTCTGCCTTGTCGCGCTTGAGGACGGTGACCGGCGCCTCCATCACGTTTTGCAAAATCGTCATATGCGCCCAGAGATTGAACTGTTGGAACACCATCGACAGGTTCGTGCGAATGCGGGTGACCTGCGCGTGGTCACCGGGCCTGCGGGCGGGCCCGCTGCCTTTCCAGTTGACCGGTTCACCGCAAAACATCACCTCGCCTTGCTGGCTGTCTTCCAGCAGGTTGGCGCAACGCAAGAGCGTGGATTTGCCCGAGCCAGAAGAGCCGATCAGCGACACTACATGGCCTGCCGGAGCAACTATATCCACACCTTTGAGAACTTCGAGTTCACCATAGGCTTTATGCAGATCGCGGATTTCAATGACAGGTTGTGCGTCGTTCAATTTGGTGGCTTTTTCTTATTGCGCGACGAAGTAGGGCCTATTTTGAAGTTATTTGCAACGGGTCCCGGTGCATTGACTCTGTGTTACCCGTCGATTTCCACCGGTTCCTTCGGGATTGGCAGGTCATATGCCTGCGAGGGCAGCGCAACGATCGCTTTGAGGCCCAATTTCTGCGCAGTCAGCGAATCCAGATTTTGTATGGCCTCCCGAATTGCAGCGAAATAGGGTGCAGGATCGTGCCCCTTGGCCGTGATGAAGGTCATCCCCGGCGAAATATCCGTGTGGCCGATGATCTTGAGCTGACTGGTGTCGGGGTTTTCGGCTTCCTCGATCCGCCAAGTTTGCGCGTCAATGGATGCAATGTCCCCTGCACCGTTGGCGACCGCTGCAATACTGGCGCGGTGGCTTCCAGTCTTCAAATGCGCGCGAAACGCGTTTCCATGTTTTGCGGCCCAGATCTGCGCGGATGCGTAACCCGACTGCGAGAGCGTGTCGTTCAAGACAAACCTGGCGTCAAAGAGCATATCGGGCTGATTGGCCACGCAATCACGCTGGACGACAAAATGACTGCGATAAAACCCAGCCGGGCACTCTTTTAGTCCGTAATCGGCGGCGCCGATCAATGTGACATGTCCTGCAAATCGGCTGCGCAGCGGCAGATTGCAGATCTGCCCCAGCACCAAGTCGGGATGCCCCCAGCTATCCCAGTGGTCAATGTCGTGGTCGAGACGGTCCGGAGCGGGAATATCCCGCGCGCGCAAACCATCACGGATCAAGACCCAAAGTGTGTCATGCGCCGCCCTGTTGCTGGCGCGTGCGTACATCGGCAGGCTTGCGATCATCCAGCGCTGACTTTGAGACGGGCGCGGTGGCTGTCCTGATCGGTCACGCCCAGCAAAGACGCCGTCATCCGCATCATGCTGTCTTCTTCATTGTCACGATTGCCATCGGCGAGGGCCACGGCCCAAAGCGCTTCCATCACGCCGAGGCGGTCTTCATAAGAAACGGCGTCCTTGATTGCGCGCGTGAAACGCACCGTATCTGGTGCTTGGGTCTCAAGCGCTTCGCATTCTGCGCGCAATGTCGCGGCTTCCGTCTCTGAGAGCTGATAGCGCTGCATCAGGGAGGCGTCTATTTGCGCGATTTCGGATGTGGCATATTCGCCATCCGTTCGGGCCAGACGCACAAGCAGCGCACCAAGCGCCAAGCGCGCATCGGTGTCGGGAAGGGTTTGCGGTTCGGGGGCGGTCAAACGCCGGATCAGATCACTAAACATGACGCCTACATAGGCCCGGAAAGCTGGCGTGAAAAGAGGCTGCTGAGATCGGCGGCCTCTTCGGCAAACCCGTAAGGTGCGTTGACCACAAACAGCCCCGAGCCGATCATGCGGTGCCCCTCACGCGCGGGAGGGAAGCTGACCTCATGGTTCAGCCCATCCGGTATCGTGTCTTTTAAAGCGCGGACCATGGGCTTGTGCGGCCCATCGCTTAAGATCGGATACCATAGCATAATCACGCCGACCCCCCATTTTCGGTGGATCTGAGCGATGATTTTCGGGATTGTCTGATAATCGGATTTCACCTCAAACGACGGATCTATCAGCAAGAAACCACGCCGCGGCTCCGGCGGGCACATCGAAAGCGCCATCTCCCAGCCGTCCATTTGCTTGAAGACCCCGCCGTAGGAAATCATGTTTTCCTTCAGGGCCGCAAATTCCTGTGGATGAAGTTCCGACAGCGTGAGGTTGTCCATTGGGCGCAGGCTTTCAGCTGCGATTATGGGCGAACCGGGGTAGGCGTGATCGCCGTGCGCCGCTTTTATCCTTGCACAGACTTGTGAATAGGGGTGATCGGGGGCAAACCAATCGGCCGCACGCCCGATGCCTTGTGCGGCCTCTGCGGTTTTCAGGGCTGCCGCATCGGACAAATCGTAGAGTGCGCGGCCGGCATGCGTTTCAAGATACGAAAGCGCTTTGTCCTTGCGGGTCATATAGGCCAGCGCCCATGCCAGCATACTGTGCTTGTGGACATCTGCCAGATTGCCGGCGTGGTAAATATGTTGATATGACAGCATGTTTTGCCCCGCTCGTGTTGCCAGGCTGACTACCGCAGGCAGCTGCGGGTGTCCATTGTAGGC
>NZ_JBELFI010000144.1:0-5129 GCF_042093035.1 Yoonia sp.
ATAGGTCGCGCAGCCCCCGACCCTCCCCACGGGAGGGGGCTTCACCCCCACCCAGAGTCAGGGGCAACGCTTTGTGAATAGCATTGGCCAAAAAGCCACAAATACCGACCCAGTTCGCCTCTTGTTCTGGACAGAACGCCTCTTGCCACGCTAGTTTGTAAAAAAGCGGGGCGAAATGATCTCGTAAATTGAGGCAGTTATGGTATTTCCCGAGCGGTTTTCGGACCTTCCGGCAGCGACTTGGCCACGTTTGCGTGCGCTCTTGGACGTGCCGACAGAGGCGTCGGAAACGATCAACATGACAATCGGAGAGCCGCGGCACGCGTTTCCCGCGTTTGTGGGGGATATTCTGGCGGATAATCTTGCGGGTTTCGGCAGATACCCTGCCAATCATGGCACCGATGCCTTGCTTGATGCAATCGGCGGCTTTTTGAAGCGTCGTTATGATCTGGACGTGCCAAACGATCAAATTCTCGCCCTGAACGGCACCCGCGAGGGGCTTTACAATGCGGCGATGGCGCTTTGCCGTGAAGAAAAGCACGGCCAGCCTGTCATTCTGACGCCAAACCCGTTTTATCAGGTCTACGCAGTTGCCGCTTTGTCCGTCGGTGCTGAACCAATCTATGTGCCTGCGACCCAAGAAACCGGCCACTTGCCCGATTTCAAGTCGCTGCCAAGCGAAATTCTCGACCGCACCGCCATCGCTTATGCCTGTTCGCCAGCCAACCCGCAGGGCGCCGTCGCTGATGCAGACTATTGGCGCGATCTGATTGCTTTGGCCGAAAAGCATGATTTCATGATCTTCGCGGATGAATGCTATTCAGAGATCTACCGCGAATCCCCGCCCACAGGGGCGCTGGAAATTGCGATGCAAATGGGTGCTGACCCCGAACGCGTTTTGATTTTTCATTCACTGTCGAAGCGATCAAACTTGCCGGGTTTGCGGTCAGGCTTCTGCGCCGGAGGAGCTGGTTCGATTGCCCGCATGCGCAATTTGCGTGCCTTTGCGGGGGCGCCACTGCCTGAGCCATTGCAAGCTGTCGCGGCTGCGGCATGGCATGATGATGACCATGTGGTTGAAAACCGTGCGCTCTATCATCAGAAATACAATGTTGCGGATGAGGTCTTTGGCAACATCAAAGGCTACAATTCTCCGCAGGCTGGTTTCTTTTTGTGGCTGCCCGTTGTGGACGGGGAAGAGGCCGCAGTGCGGCTTTGGCAGGAAAAGGGCGTGCGGGTTTTACCCGGCGCATATCTAAGCCACGACGCAAACGGGGAAAACCCCGGAAAACATTACATTCGGGTCGCCATGGTGGCCCCAAAAGAAGAATTGCAGCGCGGATTGTTCTTGATCCGCGACTGTTTGTACGGTTGAGGAAAGCAGAACATGGCATCTTATCAATCCCGGCGGCGTGATCCGCTTTTGGACAGCAACACACAGGCCGCGCTTGAAAAACGCAGCAGAGAATTGCTGGGTCTTGGGCTCGCGTTCGTGGGTCTGCTGATCGCGGTCATGATTGGAAGCTATTCGCCCAATGACCCGAGCTGGATTTCGGCCACCGATGCGCCCGTGCAGAATTGGCTGGGGTATTATGGTGCTGCGATCGCCGCCCCAATGATGATGATTATCGGTCTGGGTGCGTGGACTATTCCGATGATCCTGCTCGCTTGGGGTATGCGGTTTGTTCTGCACCACGGCCATGAGCGTGCCATGGGCCGTCTGATTTTCATGCCGCTGGCGTTGATTGCCGCATCTGCTTACGGTGCCACGCTCGCGCCATCGGAGGCTTGGTTGGCCAATTTTGGCCTTGGCGGATTGTTCGGCGATACCGTTTTGGGTGTGTTGATTTTGATTTTGCCATTTGGGATCGCTTTCAGCGTCAAGCTGTTGTCTTTGCTGACAGCTGTAGCCCTGCTGGTGTTTGCGGCTTTTGCGCTTGGATTTACCCGTCCTGAATTGAGGGCCGGTGGGCGATTTGCGGTGCTGGGCACTGTGATGCTCTATGCGTTGGCGTTACGTTTGATTGGCAAGGGGGCGGCCCTGTCCACGCAGGCGGCTCAGGACATGCAGACCAATCTGCAAGCGCGTCGCGCGCAGATTGTCGAAGTCCGCAGCGCCCGTGTTGCCGCACCTGAGGATGAGGACGCTTTCACCGTCCCGCCTGCGAATGATGCGCGCGCGCGCGCCGCCGCCGTTGTTCGCGCCAATCCGGTTGTGCCGACGTCGGAGCCACCTTTGACCGCAGCATCGCGCGAAGGACCGGTTTCCGTTGCGGCCCCACTGACAGCCTCCCCGCGCAAAATGCCTGCAACGCAACCGCAAGGCGGGTTCCTGTCGGGGCTCCTCAAGCGTAATGATGCGCTGCCGGAACCTGAATTGGTGACCCACGCCGTGCCGGACAAAGGTCTTGCTTTGGGTGGCCAATCCGACCGCGTCAGCGCCCGCATTGCCGATGCGATCAAGAACCGCAGCCCCAAGCCTTCGCCCACCGGCGTGCGGATTGAACCCGCGTTGACTGCAGGGCGTGGACCTGAACCTTTGGTATTCTCGCCTTTGGAGCAGGATCTGTCGCATGACGAAGAACTGATCGACGGGCCCGACGATGGCCCGCGCATGGCCACACCGCATATGCCAATTCCAGACGTGCAAGTGCCACCCATGCCCAGCCATGAGCCTGCCCTCCGCAGTGTTGTGCAACATCCGCCAAAGCGCGCACCGCAGCCGTCCAAACAGGCGAAAGCAGAGGCGCAACCAGCGCTCAAATTTGACGAAAAATATGCCAGCTACGCACATCCGCCGCTTGGCCTTCTCACCAGCCCGATTGAAATCCAGCGCCATCATCTGAGCGACGAAGCGCTTGAGGAAAACGCGCGTATGCTGGAAAGTGTGCTGGACGACTACGGCGTCAAGGGAGAGATTGTCTCGGTCCGTCCCGGTCCCGTTGTCACCATGTATGAGCTTGAGCCAGCACCCGGTTTGAAAGCTTCACGCGTGATTGGCCTGTCTGATGATATCGCGCGGTCCATGTCTGCCTTGTCAGCGCGTGTTTCGACTGTGCCGGGCCGTTCTGTCATCGGGATCGAATTGCCCAATGAGAACCGCGAAAAGGTGGTTTTGCGTGAAATCCTGTCGCATAGCGATTTTGGTGACGGCAACCAGAAGCTGCCGTTGGCACTGGGCAAGGATATCGGCGGCGAACCGATTATCGCCAACCTTGCCAAGATGCCCCATCTTTTGATCGCCGGTACGACGGGTTCGGGTAAATCCGTGGCAATCAACACGATGATCCTGTCGCTGCTCTACAAACTGACGCCGGAAGAATGCCGGATGATTATGATTGATCCCAAGATGCTCGAACTCAGCGTCTATGACGGCATTCCGCATCTTCTGTCGCCTGTTGTGACCGATCCAAAGAAGGCCGTTGTCGCCCTGAAATGGACCGTGGGCGAGATGGAGGAACGCTATCGCAAGATGTCCAAGATGGGCGTGCGCAACATCGATGGCTACAATGGTCGGGTCAAAGAGGCGCTGTCGAAAGGTGAGATGTTCAGCCGCACAGTCCAGACCGGTTTTGATGATGAAACCGGCGATCCGATCTTTGAAACCGAAGAATTCCAGCCGGAACTGTTGCCCTATATCGTTGTCATCGTGGACGAGATGGCCGACCTGATGATGGTCGCAGGCAAAGAGATCGAGGCTTGCATCCAACGTCTGGCGCAGATGGCGCGTGCGTCAGGTATTCACTTGATTATGGCAACGCAACGTCCATCGGTGGACGTGATTACAGGTACGATCAAGGCCAATTTCCCGACCAGGATTTCGTTTCAGGTGACGTCCAAGATCGACAGCCGCACAATCCTGGGTGAGATGGGGGCCGAGCAGCTTTTGGGTATGGGTGACATGCTATACATGGCGGGTGGTTCCAAGATCACCCGCGTGCATGGACCGTTCGTGAGCGATGAGGAAGTTGAAGAAATCGTCAATCACCTCAAGGGTTTCGGCCCGCCTGAATATATGTCCGGTGTGGTCGAAGGCCCATCTGATGATGCCGAAAGCAGCATTGATCTGGTGCTGGGTCTGGGTGACGGGTCTGACAGCGAAAACGCGCTTTATGACACGGCCGTTGCGATTGTAATCAAGGACCGCAAATGCTCCACCTCATACATCCAGCGCAAACTGGCGATTGGCTACAACAAGGCCGCGCGTCTGGTGGAGCAGATGGAAGATGAAGGCGTGGTGAGCTCTGCGAACCATGTCGGCAAGCGCGAGATTTTGGTGCCGGAGCAGCATTGACGAAGGATGAATGCCCGCTTTGAGCGCATTTTGCCGAATGGTGCGCTTTGCACAAAGGAATGCTATCCAGCTTCCAAGGATATCGCGTAAGATAAGTTAGAGATGCTGAAGTTCACCCAACTCAACGCTGGCTGGAATGCGGAACCAAATGCGCCTGATCTCCAAGTCGAGCAGGATGATACTTCGCTCGTCGCCCGCTTTAGACCCAACCGATTCCTTTATCCTGAGTTAGCGCGTCTGTCGTTTATCTTGGTCCGTTTTGAAAACTGCGAAAAATACCGCATTACAAGCGTAAACGACCACAGCTGGTATGATGGACAGTGTCGTTTCAGTGACCTCGCACCGGTTTGGGGTGAATTCTATGAAATTTCGGGCGATACTCGCGATGGTTTGGACGCAACTCCTTGGATCGCAATGAACGGCTTAGGTACTAGGCACTTTCATTTCTACTTCAGAGACGAGGCGCTTGAGGTCAAAGCGCTCGATTGGTCGAGGCAAGTCAAAATCTGACTGCATTGGCAGCTTTGTCCCGCACAACAGACCTTCTCCCAAAAACAAAAACCCCCGCCTGCCAGCGCAAACGGGGGTCTCTATTCTTATGCCGAAATGGTGGCTCTAGAGCATACCTTCGCGCTGAAGCTTCTTACGTGCCAGCTTGCGCTGACGACGGATCGCTTCTGCTTTCTCACGCGCTTTACGCACGGACGGCTTTTCGAAATGTTGCTTGAGCTTCATTTCACGAAAAACGCCCTCACGCTGGAGCTTCTTTTTCAGAGCACGCAACGCCTGATCGACGTTGTTATCACGAACACTAACCTGCATGTGGTTTACACCA
>NZ_JBELFI010000145.1:0-5034 GCF_042093035.1 Yoonia sp.
AGGCTAACCGCAATTTCAATTGCACATAATGAACGCCCGGATACCAAACCTAAGCTTTCCGACGTACTTTCAACGGCATCGACGGAGCCACCAAAGGTTACTTTGCCTGACAAAGAGCATGCGCTTGTTGAAAAGTGCTACCGTGATGCGCGATTCATTCTTGAATACGGCAGTGGCGGTTCCACCGTTATTGCGCTTGAAACCGGTGCCGAATGGGTGTTCTCAGTTGAGAGCGATCCCGTCTGGACAATGAATATTTCAACCGTATTGCAGCGAAATTATCCCGATGCGAATTTCTCAATTCACTACGTTGATATTGGTCCAACCAAAGAATGGGGCTGGCCTCAGTCTAATACGCGTCAGAAAGTCTTCCACCGATATGCGACGTCCGTTTGGGATATTCCGCATTTCGTTGAACCTGATGTTGTGCTGATTGATGGTCGCTTCCGGACCGCGTGTTTTTGCACGACAGTCATGAAATCCAAGCGCCCCAAAACGGTTCTTTTTGACGATTATGTAGATCGTCCGGAATATCATTGGATCGAAGATATTCTGCCTGTTTCTGAGATTGTGGGTCGCATGGCGCGCTTTGACCTCAAGGAAAGCATTGACGTAACCCCTCATCTAACCAAAATTGCGGGGAGCTTTGTCGATGCACGATAGATCTTTCCATTGGTGCCGCAATGGCACATTTGGCGAAAACCAAATAGGCTTCATCGTTGCGTGTCATTGCCAAAGTGCCCAATCCTTTGCTATTGCTCAGGAAAGATCGGGGAGCACGCTAAATGGCGGCACGCAAGCAGGACATCAACGACTTTCGCGCGCGGTTGAAGAATATCGACAATCCGCGCAACAAAGGCTACTTCGATCCGAATTTGGGCATAGAGGTGCCCAAGAAGGTCCAGCGGCCCAAAGCGCCCAGACCCAATATCGAGGATTCGATTCTGTCTGTGCTGATCGTTTCGACCTTTCTTGGCGTTGTTTCTATGGTCTTTGCAGAGGCCGTGCGCGTTCGCTATTTCGAGATGACAAACAGCACCGCAGGCGCGGTGTTCGTCGATGTGATGATCGGGCTCTGGGCTGTGTTGATCGTGTCGCTTTGGTTGGACAAGCGCTGGATTTCGGAACGCTTCGCGCAGGCCTTCGGGATCGGGGCAATGGCGGTCGGCAGCCACAATCTGATCTGGCGCTGGCCCGACGCGATGGCCTATATCTACACCGACGCCCACGTTGCGGACGTGACCCAAAATACGATCAAATACTCACTGGAGTTCGGAAGCACCGTTTTCTCTTTCTGAACACATTGAAATCAGACGGTTTGACCCTGCACGCTTGCGCGCAGTCAGGGGTGAAATCCGTGCCTAACACTTAGACATCCTGAGGAGACCAAGATGCTCACGATCAAAGACCTGAAGGTCAAACTGGAAGACGAAGACAAGCAAATCCTCAAGGGCGTTGACCTGACGATTGAGCCCGGCACTGTCCATGCGATCATGGGGCCGAACGGGTCTGGCAAGTCAACATTGTCTTACGTGCTGTCCGGCAAGGGTGGCTATGAGGTGACCGGTGGCAGTGCAATGCTGGAGGGGCAAGATCTGTTGGAAATGGAAGCAGAGGAACGGGCGGCGTTGGGCCTGTTTCTTGCGTTTCAATACCCCGTTGAGATCCCCGGCGTCGGTAATATGACTTTCCTGCGCACGGCCGTGAATGCCCAGCGTAAGGCCCGTGGCGAAGAAGAGCTCAGCGCCGCAGATTTTCTCAAGGAAGTCCGCGCCAAGGCGAAAAGCTTGAAAATTGACGCCGATATGCTGAAGCGTCCGGTAAATGTGGGCTTCTCCGGTGGTGAGAAGAAGCGCAATGAAATTCTACAGATGGCGATGCTTGAGCCTAAGATGTGCATTCTTGATGAGACCGATTCCGGTCTCGATGTGGACGCGATGAAATTGGTCGCTGAAGGCGTCAACGCGCTGCGCTCAGAAGGCAGATCTTTCCTTGTCATCACGCATTACCAGCGGCTTCTGGACCACATCAAGCCGGACATCGTACATATCATGGCCGATGGCCGCATCGTCAAAACCGGCGGACCGGAGCTGGCGCTTGAGGTCGAAAACAACGGCTACGCCGATATTCTGGCAGAGGTGGCCTGATGGCACTTGCGCAAGTGAAAACAGATATGACAGAGGCGCGTCTTGACGGTGTCAGCCTGCCGCAAGGGGCGGCATGGTCCAATGCTGTGCGTACCGATGCGATGGCGCGCTTGCGCCAGATGGGGTTGCCCACCAAGCGGGATGAATATTGGAAATATACCGACCCGTCATCGCTCACGACCGCCGACGCAGCACCTGCGGCGCTCTTTTACAACGACGAAGGTCCGCTTTTTGCGGAGGTTGACCGTGTGAAGATTGTCTTTGTCGACGGGGTTTTTGATGCAGAGGCATCAGATGATCTCAAGGCCGAAGGCGTTGAGATTGAACGTCTGGCCGAAGCGGCGCAGACCGACATTCATTGGGTCAAGGAGCTCTATGGCGTGTTGGAAGCGCGCGGGCAGACCCCCGTGGCCCGTCCGCTTGCGGCTTTGAATACGGCGTTGGCAACTGATGGTGTTGTTATTCGTGTCACTGGCCGGACTGAAAGGCCGATCAACTTCATTTATCTGCATAAAGATGAAAGCTCTGATGCGATTTTGCACAATGTGGTGAAGGTCGAGGCGGGTGCCGAAGTCACGGTGCTTGAAACCGGTCCTGCTGCGGCGCGTTTTTCCAAGCTATTGGAAGTGGACGTGGCCGAAGGGGGTACTTTCAACCACGTTCGTGCGCAAGGTCGCGACCATGAACGTCGCGCTGTAACACATTGCTTTGCAAGGATTGCAAAGGATTCCACTTTCAAGTCATTCACTTTGACCTTCAACGGGGTTCTGACCCGCAATGAATGCATTCTTGAGATTGTCGGTGATGACGCGGTGGCACACGTGGCTGGTGCGTGTGTCGGGGACGGCAGGGATTTCCATCACGATGACACAGTCTTTATTACCCATGACGCGGTGAATTGCGAAAGCCGTCAAGTATTTAAGAAAGTCCTGCGCAATGGCGCAACGGGCGTCTTTCAGGGCAAGATTCTTGTGAAGGCAGGCGCGCAAAAGACAGATGGCTATCAAATCAGCCAGTCGCTCTTGCTGGATGAGGACAGCCAGTTTCTTGCCAAGCCAGAGCTTGAAATCTATGCCGATGATGTGGCCTGTTCACACGGCTCGACCTCTGGTGCGATTGATGAGACGGCGCTGTTTTATCTGCGTTCGCGTGGGGTGCCCCATGATGAGGCCCGCAATCTGCTGACACTGTCATTCCTTGCGGAAGCTCTGGATGAGATCGCTGATCCGGCACTTGCCGAGGAACTGCGCGACCGCATTGAGGCCTGGTTGGATCGTCATAACTGATGCCTGTCACAACTGACATAGTGCGAACCTGGCGTCGGCCACGGGCTGTCATCCGCGACCTGCTGGCGCAGGGCCGCCGTGAAGACCGGGCAGTCGTCTATTTGATGGTGAGCTGCTTTTTGATTTTTGTCTCTCAGTGGCCGCGCCTAAGACGGGTGGCTGAAGGGTATGAGCCATCGCCCTGGCCTGCGGAAGTGAACTTTGAAGGGATGATGACCTACACGTTCTTTGCGGCGGTCATCGTGTTGCCCCTGGTGATGTATGGCCTTGCTGCCTTGTCTCATCTGGTGGCAAAGCTGTTTGGCGGACAAGGATCATGGTTTGGTGCACGGCTTGCTCTTTTCTGGACGTTGCTTGCCACGTCGCCGATCATTTTGTTTTTCGGTTTGGTGCGCGGTTTGATCGGTCCGGGCACACAAGCCTTGCTCGTCGGTGCTATTGGTGGTTTGGCATTTGGCATCATCTGGATCCAATGCCTACGCGAAGCAGAAAGCAAACCATGACATTTAGTTTTCAATCCTGGATGCGGGCCGTATGGGAAAGCATCATGGAACCCACAAAAATGGCTCAAAAGGCTATTGATCTAAACCTGCCGCGTGAAGCGTTCTGGACGGCATTGGCTTTGGTGGCGGTGTTGAATGTGATCCTGCTCGCTGCTTTGCAGATGCTGTCACCCGCTCGTATCGCCTTTGAACAGCAGGCTTTTTCGTTGTCGCCGTTTGCCTATGTCGCCATCGTCGGGATCTTTTTGGCGCTGTTCGTTCTGGGTACGCTCTACACGGGCAAATTCATAGGCGGGACAGGGACGCTGGCGGGAACATTGTCCATCGTCGTCTGGTTTCAGTCGATCAGCCTGACGCTTGAGGCAATCCAGCTTGTTCTGGTACTGCTGAGCCCGGCGATTGCATCAATCTTCGGGATGTTGTCCTTGGGTGCGTTGGCTTGGTGTTTTGTGCATTTTATCAATGTTTTGCACGGCTTTAATAGTCTCGGAAAAGCGGCTGTGACAGGGGTTCTCGCACTTATCGGAACGGCGATGGTGGCCGGGCTCATCATGGCGATCCTGGGGCTTGGCCCAGCTGGTGGATTTGCATGAGCTATGAGATTGAAAAAATTCGCGCTGATTTTCCCATTCTGTCGCGGACGGTGAACGACAGGCCGCTGGTGTATCTCGACAATGGGGCATCGGCGCAGAAGCCGCAGGCGGTGATCGATGCCGTCACCCGCGGCTATGCGGAAGAATACGCAAATGTGCATCGCGGTTTGCACTATCTGTCGAACCTTGCCACCGAAAAATATGAAGGTGTGCGCGGCATCATCGCACGCTTCCTGAATGCTCCTTCCGAGGATGAAATCATCATCAATTCCGGCACGACGGAAGCCATCAACATGGTGGCCTATAGCTGGGCGATGCCGCGTTTGCAGGCCGGTGATGAAATCGTCCTTTCGATCATGGAGCATCACGCCAATATCGTGCCGTGGCATTTTCTGCGCGAGCGGCAAGGTGTCGTGATTAAATGGGTTGATGTGGATGCCAAAGGTGATCTTGATCCGCAAAAGGTGATTGACGCGATTGGTCCTAAAACCAAACTGGTCGCCGT
>NZ_JBELFI010000146.1:0-5005 GCF_042093035.1 Yoonia sp.
CTCGCTGATCCCGGTGATCACGATCTTTGCAATCGTCTCGGGCTATCTGCTGGGTGGTACGGTCCTGGTTGAAACGGTGTTCAGCCTTGATGGAGTGGGCCGCCTTCTGGTGAATGCGATCTCGCAGCGCGACTACCCGGTTGTGCAAACCGGCGTCATCCTGACAGCGGCGGTTTTCGTGCTGACCAACACCATCGCCGACATTCTCTATGGCATCATCGACCCCCGCGTGACGGAGCAACGAAATGGCTGACTCCCGCCTCCGCTCCCTTGCCCGGCAGGCTGGGCCTGTCACGGTGATCGCTGTCATCATTTTGCTGTTCATGATCCTTGTCGGAATACTTGAGCCCTATCTGCCCTCGGCTGCGGCCAAGGAAGTGGGCTCTGGCCCCCGTCGCGCGCCGCCATCTGCCGAGTGGATGTTTGGAACCGACAACCTCGGTCGATCAATCTTTTCGCGCATTCTTGAAGGCATTCGCCTGACCTTTCTGCTGTCGGCAACCGCAGTGGCGCTGGCAGGCATCGTCGGCTCGATCATCGGGATGGCTGCCGCATGGTATCGCGGAATATTCGATCTTCTGATCGCGCGTTTCGCGGATGTTCTTTTCGCGATCCCTTCGATCATCCTCGGCTTGATCATCGCTGCGATTATCGGCCCGGGCTCGCTCTCTGCCGTGGTCGCGATCTTTCTTATCGTGCTGCCGACAATGATCCGCGTTGTGCGGTCTGCCGCGATGGGCATCGTGACGCGCGATTTCGTCATCGCCGCGCAAATCTCGGGGGCAACAACATCGCGCATATTGTTCAAGCACGTCCTACCAAACGTGGCCTCGGTGACCATTGTGCAAATGGCCTATTTGCTGTCCATTGGCATGATTATTGAAAGCGGGCTGAGCTTTCTGGGTCTTGGGGTTCAGGCGCCCAATAGCTCGCTGGGTGTGCTGCTGCGCGAAAACTCGGCTTTCCTCAACATTGCGCCCTGGATGGTCCTCGCGCCGGGTGCCATGCTGACGCTTGCGATCCTTTGCGTAAACTATGTTGGTGACGCCGCGCGCAATATCATTGAACCCTCTAGCCCACGGCCGCTGGAATAACCCATGAGCGAAATTGCAATCAGTTTCAAAGACCTCGTGCTGGAATTTGGTGCCGTACGCGCGCTGGATGGTGTCAGCATTGATGTGCGTGCGGGAAAGATCCTTGGCATCGTGGGTGAGTCCGGCTCGGGCAAATCCACCGTTGGCTTTGCAGCCGGTCGATTGATGCCGCATGGCGTGAGGCCCGCCTCCGGTAAACTTGAGGTACTTGGAAAAGACGTCTGGTCATTGCCGATTGAGGAGATGCGCGCAATGCGTATCGCGGATCTGCGCTATATTTTCCAAGACCCTATTGCGACGCTTGATCCGACCAAGAAAGTCGGTGCGCAAATTGGCGAAGCAGCGACCAAAACCCCATCGCTCTCCGCCATTCATGACGTGCTACGCGAAGTTGGAATGAATGATCCCGAAACAGCCGCGCGGGCTTGGCCGCATGAATTGTCAGGCGGCATGGCGCAGCGCGTTGTGATCGCAATGGCCTTGATCAGTGCCCCAAAGGTAATCATCGCTGATGAAGCGACAAGTGCGCTGGATGCATCTGTCCGTACCCGCATTCTTGAACTCATGCGGGAGGCGTCGCGTGCGCGCGGCATTACCTTGCTGTTGCTGAGCCACGATCTTTGGGCCGTGCGAAAATTCTGCGACGACATTGCTGTGATGTACGCGGGCCGGGTCGTTGAGCAAGGCCCCGCAGAAGCGATCTTTGCCCAGCCCGCGCATCCTTATACCCAAGCCCTGATTGCTGCGACTGTCGGCCACGAGAAACGCGGCGAAAAGCTTGCCACGATCGAGGGTATCCCGCCGCAACTGCGCGGGCCGTCCAAAGGCTGCGCTTTCGCCCCGCGTTGCGCCCATGCGAATTGGGCTGTCTGTGACACGCGGCGCCCTGAATATGAGCAAAAGGAAGACCGCTGGATCCTCCTCTGCCACCGTTGGCGCGAGATTGCAGGAGGCGCAAATGGCCCTGATTGAAGCGCGAAGCATTGGAATCGATTTCGACATCGGCCCTCCATGGGCGCGCCGCAAACTGCGTGCGCTGCAAGACGTTGATCTGTCCGTGAACGAGGGTGAAATCATCGGCGTCGTCGGCGAATCCGGTTCCGGTAAATCTACGCTCGGTAACCTTTGCATCGGCCGAAACACACCGACCATGGGCGAGTTGCTTTACCGTGGTCGACCCTTGAATTCGATCCAGCGCAAGGACCGCGCCGGAAAATTCGCGGCGGTTCTCCAGCATCCGAAATGGTCGCTGAACCCGATGCTGCGCGTTCGCGACAGCGTGGCAGAGCCCTTGCAGATCACCGGCACTGCGGGTTCCAAAGCGGACACAACGCGCATCGTTGGTGCGATGCTGGAACAAGTGGGCCTGCGCGCAGATTTTCAAGAGCGTTACCCGCATGAGCTTTCAGGTGGGCAACGGCAACGCGTCTCAATTGCGCGCGCGCTCATCACCAAGCCTGAATTCGTGCTTTTCGACGAGGCGGTTTCGGCGCTCGATGTCTCCGTGCAGGCGCAGGTGCTCAACATGATCAAGGACCTGCAGGCCGATGCCGGCTTTTCCGCGATTTTCATCTCTCACGATCTCGCGGCAACACGCTATGTCGCCAGCCGCATTGCTGTCCTTTACGCGGGCCGCATGGTCGAGGACGCCCCGGCAGAAAGCTTCTATGGCCTCGCGGGGCACCCCTATTCCCAAGGCCTGCAATTCGCCTCGGGCCTTACGGATGACGAGGCCCTGGAACTCCGCCTTGGCCAGATCGACCTGACCGCAAAGGGCTGTCCATTGGCAGAGCGATGCCCGAAGGTGATGGAGGCCTGCCGCGCCTCAATGCCGCAAATGGAGCAAAGAGACGGGCGGCGCTATGCCTGTTTCGCGGGATGACCCGCGATGCGGCGATTGCCGCCATTACCGATTATTTCGACGTCGGGCGTTTCCAAAGTGACCTTGCGGCACTCGTAGCCTACCCCAGCGAGAGCCAGAGCCCTGGAGCCGGGCCCGAACTCTTGCGTTACCTGACCGAGGCGATGTTGTCCCGGCTGACGGCGGCGGGATTTGCTTGCGAGATTTTCGACAGCCCGCTGCATCCTTCCTTTCGTGACATTCGTGCGGCATGCACTGACGGGCAATGGACAAGCTGCGCATCTACATAAATCCGATCGGCTGCCATTTGTACATCGTAGCGCTACTCATCCCGCGCTGACGGCACAGCTCAGCAGCACGGACACCGCCCTCAATCTGGCGCAGCACACCCATAGTCTGGGCCTCGGTGAAACGTGTCGTCTTCATCGGAATCTCCTCGTTTATCGTGCCGAGAAAAATTCTACTTCCTCATCCCGTTAAGATCGGGGGGATTACCCGGTCAAATGGGGGAAGACTGTTGATTTATTGGACTTTTGCAGTGAAGTAAGCAGCTGAATACAATCACCCTAAGGCGATTGACTTAGCGTGCACCCCGTCTGCTTTTTGCGCACGCGTTACAGACAGGATAAGTCAGTGTCCGAAATAGGCTTCGGTCAGGCGGGGATCATCGCGTAGCTCTTCTACTGTACCGGATGCACGGATGGCCCCGCTTTCCAGAACATAAAGCCGCTCGGCAAGGGTGAGGGCAAAGTTTGCGTTCTGCTCGGTAATGACGATGGTTAGCCCCATCTCGTCGCGCAGACGGCGCAGGGCGGCGGCAATCTCGACACAGACCTTGGGGGCCAGACCGATTGTCGGCTCGTCCACAATCAGCAAACGCGGGCTGGTCATCAGCGCGCGGCCAAGCGAGACCATCTGACGCTCACCCCCCGACTGGGTGCTTGTCTCCTGCGTTGCGCGTTCTTCCAAGCGCGGGAACAGTTTGTAAACGCTCTCAAGATTGGCCGTGGTATCTCCGCGCGCCGTGTAAGCCCCCACCATGAGATTGTCGTAGACGGACATATAGGGAAACAGGTTGAACCGTTCAGGGCCATAGCCGATGCCACGCTGGACTGCCTTCGCAGGGCCACCCGTGAGAGGTGCGCCGTCGAACATGATCTGGCCCGTGGTTTTGGTCAGGCCCATAACACTATCAAGCAAGGTTGATTTTCCCGCACCGTTGGCGCCAACCACGGCGATGATCTCGCCCTTTTCGACTTCTAGTGATACATTATGCAGTGCTTGCGCCTTGCCATAGAAAGCGCAAAGGTTTTCGATATTCAAAAACGCCATTATACGGCTCCCAGATATGATGAGCGCACACCGCTGTCTGCCATGACATCGACAAAGCGGCCTTCGGCAATTTTTGTCCCCTGATTGATCGCGACGGCACTGTCCACCAAAGGCTCCAGCGCCTTGAGGTCGTGACTGACGATTAGAAAGGTCATACCGTCCTTGCGCATCTGCTGGATCAGTGCAGCGATCTGGGCAATTTCGCCCACAGTGAGACCGGCAAAGACTTCGTCCAGCAGCATAACTTTGGGGTTCGTCGCCATCGTGCGGGCCAGTTCCAGCTTGCGCAGATCACCCATCGACAGCTCGTCCGGCGTGCGCTCCAGGTCATGCTCCGAGAAGCCAACGCTCAGCGCCAGCTCAACCTCGCGGTCGCGATTGGGGCTGCGGGTGATCATTTGCCAGATACTATCGGGCATCAGGCCGACGCGGATGTTCTCCAGCACATTCAACTCACCAAAAGGGCGCGGCACCTGATAGGTGCGCGACACACCCTGCCGGATGCGCGCAGGGGTGGAGAGGGTCGATATCTCCTGCCCAAACAAGCTGATCGTGCCGCAGGTCTGGCGAAGCTCTCCCATGATCTGGCTAAACACGGTGGTCTTGCCCGCACCATTCGGCCCGATCAGGCCAACGGACTGGCCGTCTTCGAGATTGAAACTCAGGTCATTTGTGGCCGTCAGACCGCCGAATTTCTTCACAAGGTTTTCTATGGTCA
>NZ_JBELFI010000147.1:0-4896 GCF_042093035.1 Yoonia sp.
ACCAGTTGCGCGTCAAAGAACAACTCCACCCCAAGGCCGTCGCAGCTCGGGCAGGCCCCGAAGGGCGCGTTGAATGAGAATAGGCGCGGTTCAATCTCTGGTATCGTAAAGCCTGACACTGGACAGGCGAAGTTTTCCGAAAAGGTGATCCGCTCCGGTTCGCCCTCTCTGGGCGCAGTTTCAAGCACGGTGATACCATCGGCCAGATCAAGCGCGGTGCGGAAGCTGTCGGCGAGCCGCGTTTCAAGTCCTCCGCGGACAACAATCCGGTCAACGACCACGTCAATGTCATGGCGAAATTTCTTGTCCAACGTGGGCGGTTCATCCAGTTCATAAAACTGGCCATCCACTTTGACCCGCTGAAAACCCTGCTTGCGCAACTCCAGAAATTCCTTGCGGTATTCGCCTTTGCGGTCACGAACGATCGGGGCCAGCAGATAACCGCGTGTACCCTCGTGCAGTGCCATGACACGGTCCACCATGTCCTGCACCTGCTGCGCTTCAATCGGCAGACCGGTTGCAGGGCTATATGGTGTTCCGGCGCGCGCAAAGAGCAGGCGCAGGTAGTCGTAAATCTCCGTGATCGTGCCGACGGTCGAGCGGGGGTTCTTCGAAGTGGTCTTTTGCTCAATCGAAATCGCAGGCGACAGACCGGAGATGTGATCCACATCCGGCTTTTCCATCATGTCAAGAAACTGACGCGCATAGGCCGACAGCGATTCCACATAGCGGCGCTGCCCTTCGGCATAGATCGTATCAAACGCGAGCGAGGACTTGCCGGAGCCTGAAAGCCCCGTAATCACAACCAATTGGTCGCGCGGAATATCAACATCGATATTCTTCAGGTTATGCTCACGCGCGCCGCGTACTTCGATGTTCTTCAGCTCAGCCATTTCTTATCCTTTGGTCTGCGACACGACATAAGCCACCGCAGTCGAGGGTCCAATGGGTTGATAGAACATTAACGGAACATTTGGAAATAAATTCGCACCGCCAAAAGCAGAGGCCCACCAATTGGCGGGCCTGCAATGATTGTTGGGATTTCACCAATCCTACATGTGGATGACGCGGTCATAAGCGTCGAGCACGCTCTCGTGCATCATCTCCGACAATGTAGGGTGCGGGAAGACCGTGTTCATCAAGTCCTCTTCTGTGGTCTCTAGCTGGCGACCGACGACATAGCCCTGGATCAACTCGGTGACTTCTGCACCTACCATATGGGCGCCCAGAAGCTCACCTGTTTTGGCATCAAAGACTGTCTTTATCATGCCCTCAGGCTCCCCCAGCGCGATTGCCTTGCCATTGCCAATAAAGGGGAAACGGCCAACCTTGATATCATAGCCAAGTTCCTTCGCCTTCGCTTCGGTATACCCGACAGAGGCGACTTGCGGATGGCAATAGGTGCAGCCTGCAATGCTTTCCGGCTTGACCGGATGGGCATGTTTGCCCGCGATCAGATCGGCAACCATCACGCCCTCGTGGCTGGCCTTATGCGCGAGCCACGGCGCGCCCGCGATGTCACCGATGGCATAAAGACCCTCAACACCAGTGCGGCAGAATTCATCCGTCACAACATGGGTGCGATCAATCTTGACGCCCAATTCTTCCAGACCCAGCCCTTCAACATTGCCCACGATACCCACCGCTGAGATAACAGTGTCGAACTCTTGCTTCTCGATCTTTCCGCCAGCCTCGATATGGGCCGTGACCTTGCCTTTGCCGCGATCAAGCTGCTTGACCATGGCTTTTTCCATGATCTTCATGCCCTGCTTGACGAATTGCTTTTTCGCAAATGCGGAAATCTCCGCGTCTTCAACGGGCAAGACACGGTCCATGACCTCTACCACGGTCGTGTCGGCGCCCAGCGTGTTGTAGAAGCTGGCAAATTCGATGCCAATCGCACCGGAGCCAATCACCAACAGTTTCTTGGGCATCTGTTTTGGCTGCAATGCGTGCTTATAGGTCCAGACCAGATCACCATCCGCCTCAAGACCCGGCAGCTCACGCGCCCGTGCGCCGGTGGCCAACACGATGTTTTTGGCCGTCAGCTCATCATTGCCCTTTTCGCCTTTGACAGAGACCTTGCCCTTGGCCGGGATCGTTGCCTCACCCATAAAGACGGTCACTTTGTTTTTCTTCATCAAATGGCCGATACCACCGGACAATTGCCCGGCAACGCCACGGCTGCGTTTGACAACAGCATCAAGATCATAATCAACGCCAGTGGCCTTCAGACCGAATTCCTTCGCCCGGTGCATCAGATGGAAAACCTCAGAGGAGCGCAGCATCGCCTTTGTCGGGATACATCCCCAGTTCAGGCAAATTCCGCCCAGGTGTTCGCGTTCAACAATGGCCACCTTCATGCCCAACTGTGCGCCTCGGATCGCAGCCACATAGCCACCCGGTCCGGCACCAATTACGATAAGGTCAAAGTTTTGCGCAGCCATAAGTTCAGCCCTCCAGTTCCAAATTTAGTTGAACACTAAACTACTTTCCGCACCGGCGCGAGTGACCTCGAGTCATATCTGCTACCCACCCGCTGCATGAGCGCCTATTTTGCGGCAGACTGCTGCGCGCGAATTGCCGCACCGTAGCCCCCGGCATCCAAAAACGCCTGTTCGGATGCTGTTGTTTTGCGGCCCAGAGCTTCATTGCGATAAGGAAAACGGCCAAAATCACGGATCACCGCACGATGTGCGCAGGCATGGTCCTGGTTGTTCAATCCGGTCTCAGGCATCCTTGAATGGATTAACCGCACGGCGCGATCCTGATTGCAAAGGTTTTCCGAATGCATCAACGGCAGGTAAAAGAACTGTCGCGCCGGCTCATCTATTTTTTGGTCCCAATTGCGGTCAATCGCCATTTTGGCAGCCGCCAGCGCCAGATCATCCGTTGCAAAGGCACCCGCTTGATCGCGAAACATGTTGCGGGGAAACTGATCTGTCAGAATGATGTAGGCCAATGTGCCTGAAGGATACGTCAGCCACAGCCCAAGTGCCCCGTCGGTCGCTTCCTGCCATGTATCAAGAAATTTCTCGCGAATTTCTGCATCAAATGCCGGATCAGACCGATACCAGTCTGCGGGTGAACATTCATCCAGCCAAAAGGCCAGCACCTCTTCGGGGGTTGCCACGGAACCGTTCCCTTCGCGTGTTACGTTACTGTCACAATTCGAACCAGAGAAAAGACTTTCTGACAAGGGCTTAGTTTCGCCGCAGCACTCACATGAGGTTTCGCAGTGACATCTATCGTGACTGCCTAGCTCGGGTCATTTGTCAGTTGCTCCTCTTCATAGGTATAGGCCTCTTGCGCCAGTTCCGCCGCAACAGAGGTAGAGGCCGCAGAGACCAGCGCATACGGAACCTGCTCTTCGATATCCAGATCACTTCGGCTGCGTTGCGTGGAACGGTAGATGCCCCAGGCACCCACTGCGAACATCAGCAGACCCGTGAAAAGCCAAAACCCGTTGTTTCCGATCACATCCATCATCAAACCAACCGTCAGCGGCCCCATAATCGCGCCCACACCGTTGATAAACAACAATCCAGCAGAGGCAGCCGCCATATCTTCTCGCTCCAAATAGTCGTTCGCATAGGCGATCAGCAGCGCATAAAGCGGGTTGGAGGTGCCGCCAACAATCGCGCCACTAACGACAATCAACACGAATGAACCGGGCAGAAGAAAGGCGATCATTGATCCTGCCGCCCCCAACAACGACACCCAGATAATCAAGACCCGACGATCCATCCGGTCCGAGATCCAGCCAATCGGATATTGCAGCACCAGCGCCGAGATATAAATCGAAGACACAAAGAAAGAGACTTCCGCAACGCTCAGCCCGACGCGGCTGCCATAGACCGCCGACATGCCGAATTGTGCCGAAAACACCCCGCCCAGCATGAACATGCCGACGCAAGCCAGAGGGGAAGCCTCTATCAGGTCCCTGATCTTCATTGGCTTGGTTGCCTCGAATGCGGGCATCGGTTTAACCGACAGCAGCACGGGCGCAAAGGCCAGGGAAACCAAGATCGAAGGAATAATGAACAGGACGTAGCCGGAAATATCGCCTGTTGTCACAATCCATTGGGCGAACACGATCCCCGCCATCTGCACGATCATATAAAGCGACAGGGATTTGCCCCGGTTTTCATTGCTTGAAGCATCGTTCAGCCAGCTTTCAGCAGTGATATACAGGCCGCAAAAGCAAAATCCGATAATCACACGACCAACGGACCACGCCCAGGGATCGACCAAAACGGGGTACGAAATCAAAACAGCCGACACCATCGACCCCAGCGCCGCAAAAACGCGCACATGTCCGACGCGCCGGATCAACTGCGGTGTGTAGCGCGAACTAAACAGAAACCCCAGAAAATACGCCGACATCACGATGGAGAGTGAGAGCGTGCTGAAGCCTTCGACTTCGCCGCGCAGGCCAAGCAGGGTCCCCTGCAGGCCGTTGCCGACCATCAGCATGAACATCCCGACAAACAAAGCCCAAGAGTTGGTGAAAACCTGTAGCATGACGTGTGCCCTTTCGGCAGAACAGAACCGCCCTATCACACGATTCTCACCGCATTACATCACCCATAAACGACCTCGTCGCGTCTGTTCACGCCGCGCGGTTAAGGCAACAGAAGCGAGCTGTCTCCGTATGAGAAAAAGCGGTATTTTTCCATGATCGCATGGTCATAGATCGCGCGGATTTCATCCACCCCCATCAGTGCGGATACCAGCATCATCAATGTCGATTTTGGCAAATGAAAATTGGTCATCAAACCATCGGCTATCTGAAACCTGAAACCCGGCGTGATGAAGATATCCGTGGGGCCTGTCCGGGGCTGCATCTGCCCATCGCGCGCCGCACTTTCGATCAGTCGCAGCGCAGTCGTGCCG
>NZ_JBELFI010000148.1:0-4850 GCF_042093035.1 Yoonia sp.
GGCAAACTGGCCCGTCTCAGCGGCCAAACGCACAGTATTATTGGAGCAACGGCCCGTGTACCACCCGCGCGGGGCTTCACCTGTCACTTCGGTGTGCAAACGGATCGCTTCCGCAATTTGGGCGCGTTCGACATTCTCAGGCATGTCTTTGTGTTCGACCCACTTCAGCCCGTGGCTGGCGATTTCCCATCCTGCGGATGTCATCGCAGCAACCTGATCGGGCGCGCGCGCGAGGGCCGTGGCCACGCCGTAAACGGTAAGCGGCGTATCCCCCAACATACGGTGCAGTCGCCAGAAACCGGCGCGCGACCCGTATTCATAGAGCGATTCCATGTTCCAATGGCGCTGGCCCAGCCAAGGGGCAGCGCCTGTGATTTCGGATAAGAACGCCTCTGATGCGGGATCGCCATGCAGGATGTTGTTCTCGCCGCCTTCTTCATAGTTCAGGACGATCTGCACGGCGATCTTCGCGCCATTGGGCCAATTCGCAGCAGGCGGCGTCGCACCATATCCGGTCATATCACGGGGGTATCGGGTCAATGGGCTGGCATCCTTTCTTGCGTTTGCACCGTTCTAGAACAAATCAAACGCAGCTACCTTCAAAAAACGCATGAAAGTCTCTTTTGTTGGCGGGGCGTCATCTAGCTACCCCTGACGACGCCGCTGATCCGCGCAATCATGAAATCCATGAAGAGCCGCGTTTTTGGATCTTGCCTGCGGCGATGTGTAAAGAGACATGCCATTTGGATCGGGACAGGCGGGGTTTGCGCGGCCACAGGCACCAATCGCCCCGCTTTGATGTGGTCGGAGACCTCAAACAGCGGTTTCATCACGATCCCGTTGCCGCTGAGCGCCCAATCAGTCAGCACATCACCGTCATCGGATTCGCAGCGCCCGTGGACGCGAAATTTCTTTGGGCCTTCGGGTGTCAACAATCGCCATTGGAATTCGGTCGCACCGGGAAACCGCAGGTTCAGGCAATCGTGATTGCCGGCAATCAAGTCTGCCCCGGTTTCAGGGTTGCCATGGGCACGCACATAAGCGGGGGAGGCGCATAAGATACGCTCCACATCCGCGATCTTGCGAATGCGCAGGTTGCTGTCTTCGGGATCACCGAGGAAAAATGCCAGATCCAGCCCCTCAGTCGTCATATCTACTGTGCGGTCCGTCAGGCGTAAGCGCAGTGTAATGTCAGGATAGAGCCGCAGAAACTCAGGAACATGCGGCGCGATCAACCGCCGCCCCACACCCAAGGGTGCAGCCACATAAAGCGCGCCTTTGGGGTTTTCAGTGATATTCACCACCTGCGTTTCCGCGCTGGCCACGCTTTCGAGGATTTCACAGGCACCACCGTAGAACGCGCGTCCCTGCTCTGTCGGGGCAAGACTGCGGGTGGTGCGTTGGAACAGGCGCACGCTCAGATGCGCTTCAAGCTGCGATATCCGCGCGGAGGTGACCGCAGGCGAAATCCGCAGGTCACGCGCGGCAGCGGACATGCTGCCCAGCTCATAGACACGGACAAAAGTGCGGATATTGTCGAGGTAGGACATTTGCTTGGTATTTTTGATGCTGTTTGGCGTCTACAAGCAATAGCAGAACAATCCATCCACGCCTAGGATGGGGTTAAGCTATGTCTGACAAAGGGGACCGCCATGTATGATCTTGCCATTCTCTGGGAGTGGATCGCTTTTTCGGTGCGCTGGTTGCATGTGATTACGGCGATGGCGTGGATTGGTGCGTCCTTTTATTTCATCGCACTGGATCTGATGCTGAAACCATCACCCCATTTGCCGGAAGGGGCATCGGGGGAGGAGTGGGAGGTGCACGGCGGCGGCTTCTACCACACTACAAAATTCATGGTCGCGCCTGCGCAAATGCCGGAGCATCTGACGTGGCATAAGTGGCAAAGCTATGCGACGTGGCTGTCGGGTGCGGCGCTTTTGATGATTGTCTACTGGGTTGGCGGTGAGCTTTACCTTTTGGACCCGACAAAAGCTGATCTGGCGCTTTGGCAGGGGGTCCTGATTTCGGGCGGCTCGCTTACGATTGGCTGGCTGGCCTATGATGCCATGTGCAAATCGCGGCTGAGCGAAAAGCCAACGATGTTGATGCTGTTGCTGTTCGCAATCCTTGTGGTGATGTCTTGGGGCTATAATCAGGTTTTCACCGGGCGCGCTGCTTTACTGCATCTTGGTGCGTTCACCGCGACGATCATGACGGCGAACGTGTTTTTTCAGATCATGCCGAACCAACGCATTGTCGTTGCTGACCTCAAGGCGGGGCGCACGCCCGATGCCAAGTACGGCAAGATCGCCAAGGTGCGCTCAACTCACAACAACTACCTGACACTGCCGGTTGTTTTCCTGATGCTGTCGAGCCATTATCCGCTCTCCTTCGGGACTGAATATGCCTGGATCATCGCCAGCCTGATCTTTCTGACAGGTGTGACGATTCGGCATTACTTCAACACCATGCACAAAACGGGCAAAGGGCCGCATTGGACGTGGGCGGTGACGGTTTTGCTGATGATCCTGATCGCCTGGCTGTCCACGATGCGCGGTGGCGACACCTGGCAAGAGGCGGAGGCACGCGCGCTGACGCCTTATGAGGAAAAATTTGCCTCTGCTGCCAGTTTTGAGGCGGCCTATGACACCGTCATCGCGAATTGTTCCATGTGCCACGCGCGTGAGCCGGTTTGGGGCAACATGCAGTGGGCGCCCAAGGGCGTTTATCTCGAAACGCCCGGTGATGTCGCAAGGCGTGCGTCGGAAATCTACCTCCACGCCGGTGTCAGCAATGCCATGCCGCCGCCCGGCGCGGTTCAGATGGATCCAGGGGCGCGCGCAATCCTCGTGAACTGGGTGCGCGAAGTTCGCAACGGTGGTGTGTGAATGCACACTTGGCAAATTACAACTTGACGCGCGACAAGAAATTGTTTCGGATGTAAAAACTTTCGGAAATATCTTGCTGGGCCGCGACCATGTCAGAGAACAAAATCAGAAACATGGAAGAATTCTCGGCCAAGAGCGGCATTTCGCGGCCGACGGTGTCGAAGTATTTCAACAACCCCGACAGTGTCCGCAGCGCCACCCGCACGAAGATTGAAGCGGCGATCGAGAAATATGATTATCGTCCCAATATCTATGCGATGAACCAAAACAGGAAGCTGACGAAGAATGTCGGCATCGTGGTGCCGTTTTTGGCTGACCCCTATTTTGCGGAAATCGCGCGCAATCTGGAGCAACGTTGTATTGATGCGGGCTACCGGCCCACGATGTTCAGCGCGCATGGTGACCCCGCGCATGAGGTGGAAATTCTGGACAGTCTACGTGCCCTCAAACCGGCGGGTGTCTTGCTGGCACCGCTGGGGCGTGCATCAGACAAAGGCGCACTTGAGAAATTCTGCGCCGATGTGCCAACCTTGATCTTCGACAGTAGCGTTGATGAGTTTGGCCTCGCTTTTGTTGGCTCTGACAACTTTCAATTCACGTCGCATATCTCCGATTATCTGTGCCGGACGGGGGAGCCGCCTTGTTTCTTTGAAATGAAAACCCCCGCAAACCCAAACGCGCATCGCCGCCGCCAGAGCTATCTGGATGCAATGGCCGCCTATGGGCACACGCCGCATGTCATTTCGGTTGATGGTGAAGGCTGGGGCTTTGAGGAGATCGGGCGGCTGGGTGGCCATCTGGCGCTGTCCGAATGCCAGTTCCAGACCAATACGATCCTGTGCAGCAATGACCGGCTCGCGATTGGTCTTTTGACAGCTTGCTATGAGCGCGGCGTCAAGGTTGGGCGCGGTCCTGACTGTTCGATTCGCGTCGCAGGACAGGACGGCCATCCGCATTCGCGCTACACCTGCCCGCCCCTGACGACGATTTCACATGACTATAATGCCGTTTCAAAACATGCGGCCGAGGCTTTGTTCAAAGCGATCGATGGCCACGTAGAACCTTGGAAAAGCACGAGAATCGAAGGCAAGCTGATTTTGAGGGACTCCGCTTGATGCATTGAATCTTTACGCGCGTAAAAAATTTGTTGACGTCGCGTCTTGAATTGCCCTAGCGTAGTGGCATCACATCCAATAGGGAGGAACACCGGATGTCTTTGAAGAGCACTCTTCGTGCTGCAACCGCGCTTACGCTGATTACAGCAGGCAGCGCATTTGCAGGCAGCCACTCAGCTACGATCACTATCGCCACCGTGAACAACGGCGACATGATCCGTATGCAAGGCTACACTGATGATTTCACCGCTGAGACCGGCATTGCCGTCGAGTGGGTGACATTGGAAGAAAACGTACTGCGTCAGCGTGTCACAACTGACATCACCACAAACGGTGGTCAGTTCGACATCATGACAATCGGCATGTATGAAACACCAATCTGGGGCGCCAACGGCTGGCTTGTCCCACTGGACGATCTGTCCGCTGACTATGATGCTGCAGACATTCTGCCAGCAATGTCCGGTGGTTTGTCTTATGACGGCACATTGTTTGCTGCACCATTTTATGGTGAAAGCTCCATGATTATGTACCGCACAGACCTGATGGAAGCTGCCGGTCTTGAAATGCCTGCGGCACCAAGCTGGAACTTCATCGCCAAAGCGGCGCGTGAAATGACTGACCGTGACAACGACATCAACGGTGTTTGCCTGCGTGGTAAAGCCGGTTGGGGTGAAGGCGGCGCGTTCATTACAGCCATGTCCAACTCATTCGGCGCACGCTGGTTCGACGAAGAGTGGAATGCACAGTTCGACACACGTGAGTGGTCTGACACGCTGAACTTCTACAAGAACATGATGGACGATGCTGGCCCCGCTGGTTTCGCAACAAACGGTTTCAACGAAAA
>NZ_JBELFI010000149.1:0-4828 GCF_042093035.1 Yoonia sp.
CATACATCAACGCCTCGGCCAAACCGTCGACATGGCGGGTCGTCTTTGACCCCCCCTGCGTGGCCAAACCGGCGGGTGTGTTGATTGCGATGATATGGTCATCTTTGTAGATCACGCAGGACTGGATCAGCTTTGCATCCGCTTTCGTCACACCACGTTTTGCAAGATGTGCGACTGCTGCCGCTTCTTCTTCGGTCGGCAAAGGCGGAATGCGCACCTTCTGACCAACATCCAGACGGGTATTCGACTTCACGCGGCCACCATCAACCCGCAACTCACCCTTGCGGCACATCTTTTCGATGCGGCCTTGCGTAAGGTGCGGAAACAGGCGGCGCAGATAGCGATCAAGACGCTGGTCGCCATCATCAGGGCCAATGACCCGTGTTTGCACGCCGCTCATAACCAAACTCCTCTCGCCAGCATCACGCCAGCCACCAAACCAAGCAGCAACACCAAGACCGACAGCGCCACATAGATCGCCGCCGCACCCACTTGGCCGCGTTCAAACAATGTGTAGGCCTCAAGCGAGAACGCGGAAAACGTGGTGAAACCGCCCAAGAACCCCGTCATGACGAGCGGGTTGAGGTGGGCCATCCCCTTTTGGAAGGACCACACCACAAAAACGCCCATCAGGAAGCTGCCCAGCACGTTCGCCACCATGATCGCCACGGGAAACCCATCGCGAAACAGCATCAGCCCAAGGCCAAATCGGGTCATTGACCCCAGCGCGCCACCAAGGGCAACCATTGCAAAGCTTATCATCATGGGCGTGCAATCGCGTGTTGCTGACGAATTGTCAATTCTTGCCGCGCTTGGCCCGCAATCCAGCAAAATAATCCACACGTTTTTTCAATTCCCGTTCAAAACCGCGATCCACGGGGGTGTAATAGATCCCGCGTTTCATCGTTTCGGGGAAATAGTTCTGACCACTGAACCCGCCTTCAGCGTCATGGTCATAGGCATAGCCCGCGCCGAACCCCTGCTCTTTCATCAAGCTCGTGGGCGCATTGAGAATATGCGCAGGCGGCGGCTCCGATCCGGTCGCCCTCGCAGCATTTACGGCTGCTTTATAGGCCACATAGGTTGCATTCGACTTCGGCGCGAGCGCGAGATATGTCAAGGCCTGCGCCAACGCCAATTCCCCCTCAGGCGATCCGAGGCGCTCATATGTCTGCCACGCTTGCAGGCACACGGCCTGCGCTTGTGGATCGGCCAGACCGATATCCTCAACCGCCATACGGGTGATGCGACGGGCCAAAAACCTTGGGTCTTCTCCACCCGCCAACATCCGCGCGAACCAGTATAGGGCCGCGTCAGGGTCAGAGCCACGAACCGATTTATGCAGCGCACTAATCAGATTGTAATGCTCATCCCCGGATTTGTCGTATTTCACCGCGCGCTTCATCAGGCGCTTGGTCAGATCGTCAACCGTCAGTTTGGCATCCGTTTTCCACGCGCTCACCTGCTCAATGAGGTTGAGCAAGGCGCGCCCGTCCCCATCGGCCATTTCCAGCAGCGCATCGCGCGCCGGACCATCAAGCGGCAAGCCGCGGCCCAATTCTTTCTCAGCCCGCTGCGCGAGTAGTTCCAGGTCTTTTAGATCCAAACGGGTCAGGATAAAAACCTGAGACCTGCTCAGCACAGCCGCGTTCAGCTCAAAGCTCGGGTTTTCGGTGGTAGCCCCGACCAGCAAGATTGTGCCGTCTTCCATGTAGGGAAGGAACCCGTCCTGCTGGGCTTTGTTAAAGCGGTGGATTTCATCCACAAAGAGCAGCGTGCCCTTGCCGTTTTGTCGGCGCATCTTTGCGGCCTCAAAGACCTTGCGCAGCTCCGGCACGCCGGTAAAGATCGCGCTGATCTGGACAAAATGAAGATCGGTTTCGTCCGCCAAAAGCCGTGCGATGGTGGTCTTTCCCACACCGGGCGGGCCCCAGAAAATCAATGACGATAATGACCCAGAGGCTAACATCGCACCCAACGGCGCATCAGGCCCAAGCACCTGCCCTTGGCCAATCACGTCCACCAAACGCGCAGGGCGCAACCTGTCCGCCAGTGGGCGCGGGCCTGAAGGGGCATCTTTTGGTGTGCTGTCAAACAAGTCGGCCAAGGGCTTAATCCAATGGGGCGTGTAGGTTGGTTTGTGCCGTCACGATACCACCCCTGTTGCCGATCTCAATGGAGCCGCAAAATTCATTGGAACACCACGCGAAGGAATGTCGTTTGTCGGGTACGTCATTCCAAATCCATAGGACAAGCTGCGCGCGTAGGCGGGTATGACCAACAAAAAACCCCTCGCCGGCTTCCAGCGAGGGGTCAATTTCTTAAGTCGAAGGCTGGGACTTAGTCCTCAAGCGCTTCAAACTCAGCCAGACGTGCTTTGTCAGCAGCGCCTTTTGCGTCGACATCACGGTCAACGAATTCGATGATCGCCATTGGCGCCATGTCACCGTAACGGAAACCCGCTTTGATGATGCGGACATAACCACCCTGACGCTCTTTGTAGCGTGGGCCGATTGTGTCGAACAGTTTCGCTGTGTGCATTTCCTGCTTCAGCTGGGCGTTTGCCTGACGACGGGCGTGCAAATCGCCGCGCTTGCCGAGTGTGACAAGCTTTTCGACGATGCGGCGCAACTCTTTGGCCTTCGGCAATGTTGTTTTAATCTGCTCATGTTCAATGAGCGAGCCTGCCATGTTCGCGAACAGCGCCTTGCGGTGCTCATGTGTGCGGTTCAGGCGGCGGTAACCTCTTGCGTGACGCATGTGATAGTCTCCATTTTGTTTTATCGATGGGCCGATGCGATGCGTGTCGCTGGCTCCGTTATTGGGGCGGAATTGCCCGGTCGGTGAAAAGTCTTTTCACCTGAGTTCCCCGCCATTGCGGGCATTTGCGGATGGGCCCGAAGGCCCACCCAAAGTCTTAGAACTGGTCTTCGAACTTCTTGGCCAGATCTTCGATGTTGTCTGGCGGCCAGTCCTCAACGTCCATGCCGAGGTGCAGACCCATGCCCGACAACACTTCTTTGATCTCGTTCAAAGATTTGCGGCCGAAGTTTGGTGTGCGCAGCATTTCTGCTTCGGTTTTCTGGATCAGATCGCCGATATAAACGATGTTGTCGTTCTTGAGGCAGTTTGCGGAACGGACAGACAGTTCCAGCTCGTCCACTTTCTTCAAGAGAAGCGGGTTGAACTCAAGACCGTCATCATCAGCACCAGCTTGTGCAGATTCAGGCTCATCAAAGTTGACGAAGATGGACAGCTGGTCCTGCAGAATGCGGGCTGCGTAAGCAACTGCATCATCAGGTGTCAGCGAACCGTCTGTTTCAACTTTCATGGTCAGCTTGTCGTAGTCCAGAACCTGACCTTCACGGGTCGGCTGCACGTCGTAGCTGACTTTCTTAACAGGCGAATAGATCGCATCGACGGCCATCATGCCGATAGGCGCGTCTTCTGGCTTGTTCTTGTCGGCAGATACATAGCCCTTACCCGTGTTGACGGTCAGTTCCATGTAAAGATCAGCGCCATCATCAAGGTGACAAATTACGTGATCCTTGTTGAGGATCTCGATACCGGCTGTCTCAGAGATATCCGCAGCTGTCACAACGCCCGGACCTTTGGCCTGAACCGAAAGGCGCTTTGGACCTTCAACTTCCATACGGATCGCAACACCTTTGAGGTTCAGCACGATGTCGGTGACGTCTTCACGCACACCGGAAACGGATGAAAACTCATGCAGGACGTTATCGATCTGAACGGCAGTGATGGCAGCACCCTGAAGGGAGCTCATCAAAATGCGGCGCAGGGCGTTGCCCAATGTGAGACCGAAACCACGCTCAAGCGGTTCAGCGATAACAGTTGCCTGACGCGCGGGGTCGTTGCCCGGCTTTACTTCTAATTGAGTTGGCTTAATCAACTCAGCCCAGTTCTTGTGGATCATATGTCCCTCCATACTAGTCTGCCTTCATGTCCAAAAAGGCAAACGCCCGAGGTTAAAATGACGGATTGGGGCCGTGCAAACATGCAGGGCCCCAAGGCGTTTGGGTGTAATTAGACGCGGCGACGCTTTGGTGGGCGGCAGCCGTTGTGGGCCATTGGTGTCACGTCACGGATCGATGTGATGTTAAAACCAGCAGCCGCCAATGCGCGCAATGCAGATTCACGACCGGAACCAGGACCCTGCACTTCAACCTCAAGCGTTTTCACGCCGTGATCTTGTGCTTTCTTGCCTGCATCCTCTGCAGCCATCTGTGCTGCATATGGTGTGGATTTCCGCGAACCCTTGAAGCCCATAGTACCCGCAGACGACCAAGAGATCGCGTTGCCCTGTACGTCAGAGATCAGGATTTTTGTGTTGTTGAAAGAAGAGTTCACATGCGCAACACCGGCTGCGATGTTCTTGGAAACCTTCTTTTTGGTGCGTTTTGTATCACGTGCCATTGATCAAGCCTCCCTTATTTCTTCTTACCAGCAATGGCCTTAGCAGGGCCTTTGCGTGTACGCGCGTTTGTTGATGTACGCTGACCACGAACTGGCAGGTTGCGACGGTGGCGCAGGCCACGGTAGCAACCAAGGTCCATCAGACGCTTGATGTTCATCTGTGTCTCACGACGCAGGTCGCCTTCAACTGTCAGGTTGGCGTCGATGTATTCACGGATCGACAGCACTTCTGCGTCAGAAAGCTGGTTAACACGGCGCGCGCGGTCAATGCCGACCGCTTCGCAGATTTCTTCAGATTTGGTAGACCCAATTCCGGTAATGTAGGTAAGGGCGATTGGAACCCGCTTTGCAGTCGGGATGTTTACGCCGGCAATACGTGCCACGTGTGCAATTC
>NZ_JBELFI010000150.1:0-1982 GCF_042093035.1 Yoonia sp.
GGTCGAGAATGAGTTCATCACAAATGAATATATGGTTCTCAACCTGCACCGCCCCGATTTTTCAACAGCAAGCAATGTTGCCGAGGCCATCAACGTGGTCTTTGGCGGTGGCACCGCCGTGCCGATTGATGCGTCTTCGATCCGTGTGCAAGCGCCCTCTGACCCCGAGCAAAAGGTGTCCTTTGCCAGCCTGATCGAACAGGTCGAGGTCCAGCCAGGAGCACCGCCCGCGCAAGTCATCGTCAATTCACGCACGGGCACTGTTGTGATCGGGGGCAATGTCAATGTCACGCCTGCCGTCATCACCCATGGTAGCCTGACCGTCCGCATCCGCGAAGACCCGCAGGCCGTGCCGCAAAGCGAAACAATCGTCGCCGATGGTGTTGTGATCAATACACCGGCAGCGCCCGTTGTAACCCCAGACAGCGCGATTACCGTAGACGAACAGGGCGCGCGCGCTTTCCTTTTTGACCCGGGTGTCAGCCTCAGCGACGTCGTTGACTCTATTAACGCGATCGGTGCCACGCCGTCCGATCTGGTGGCGATCCTAGAGGCGCTGCGGGTGTCAGGCGCTTTGCGCGCGCAGCTTATCATCATCTGATCCAAGATCTTTGGCGCAGGAAAACGAGGCTATGCTATGAATCCCATCAGTCCTTCTGCGTTCAATCTGGCTACGGATGCTGCGTTTCAAAGCGAGCAGTCCATGTCCTTGAATCGTGATTCAAGGTTGGAGACGCCTGAACAGCTTGCGGCGGTTGCCGAACAGTTTGAGGCAATATTCGTCAAAGCTATTTTATCTTCTGCGCGTTCGGCGGAATTGTCTGATCCTTTGCTAAATAGTGAAGGACAAAAGACGTTTACTCAAATGTTAGATGCTGAATACGCCGGCGCACTGGCGCAGCGAGAATCTCTAGGCATCGCAGATGCCATCGTGCGGCAGTTTCAAAACAGAGTCCGGAATGGAGATGCAGTTTAAATGGCCAGTTTGCTAGACATCGGCCGCAGTGCGGTCCAGGCGCAACGCGAGGCACTGAATGTCACCGGCCAGAATATCGTCAATGCCAATACCGAGGGCTATCGTCGCAGAGACGCGACGCTCACCGAAGTATACGGTATTCAAAGTGAGCTGACTGGCCTGTCATCGCAAACGGGGCTGGGCGTTAAGCTGGGCGAGATCCGCAGGGCTTATGATGGATTCCTGACTGAAAGCAAACGCAGCGCCACAGCGCGGTTCGAAGCCTCTGATGCCTTCGTTGGCAAGCTGGAACAGCTGGAAAACCTGATCCTGCCCAATGATGGCGATCTGGGTGTCGTGATGACCGCGTTTTTCGACAACCTGACCCAGGTTGCTGCCAGCCCCGGCGATCCTGCGCCCCGCGAAGCCGCATTGGAAATGGGGGAAACCGTCGCAAATGCCTTTAATACGACAGCGGGCATGCTGACGAGTTTGATGAACGGTACTGCCGAAGAGATTGGTGTCGAATTGGTTGACGTGAACCGTACGCTTCAATCACTTGGCATCATCAATGGGCAGTTGCGATCGTCGAACATCGGAAGTGCGCCGCCACACAATCTTTTGGATGAACGCGATCGCCTGCTGGATTCGCTTGCCGAGAAAATCCCCGTAAACATCAAAATTGGAGAGCGGCTGGACGCCGAGCTGCGATTAGGGGCATCCGACTCGGGACCGCTTATTCTGACGGGTGAAGATGCCAAAAAGCTGTCTGTGGTCGAGGGCGAGTCCGGAAGCATCATGTTCCGTGTCGGCTCTGGTCAGATCGTATCTCAGCTGGAAACGGGCGGATTGCGCGGGTTGGTTGATGCGCATGGTACGAATCGGCGCGCGTTGAGTGAGCTTGACGCGCTGGCGCGCGACTTTAGTCAAAAACTGAACGACCAGCATGCGCAGGGGATCGATCTGGACGGGCAGCTTGGACGAGAGCTTTTTGCCGTGGCCGATTTTTCCGTTACCGCCGGTACAT
>NZ_JBELFI010000150.1:1992-4744 GCF_042093035.1 Yoonia sp.
CAAGGGGATGCGCAAGCAACGATCCGTCTGGTTCCTGGCCTGGCAGACCGGCTGGGAGCGTTGCAGATGACGTTCGATGGGCGTCGTGGGCAATGGCAACTGACAGATGATACTGGTGCAAGGCTGGGTGCTGGGCGCGCGAGCCTCGAAATAGACGGCGCGGTCATTCTTGTTGAGGGAACGCCCAAAGACGGCGATACATTCAGCATTACACCGATGTCGGGCGAGGCGTCGCGAATCTCGTTTTTGTTGACTCGGGGCGAGGAAATTGCCGCAGCTTCGACGATTGCGATCTATCCTACCACAACAAACAAGGGTTCGGCGGTCCTGACCTCGACACAGGAAGCCTTGCCTGGGTCGGGTGTGCCAGCGCTGTCGTCGGTTCTGACAAACAACCTTTCGCCTGTCGCGGCAAAAGATTTTCTGCGCGGCGGTGTCGTCGGAAGTATCCCGCGCGGTACCGAGTCGATCACGCTGGCAAGCCTGGCTACACAAACAACGGCGACAGTTTCAGCGCAGAATGATGCGGATATCGGGGGTCTTACACTGACCGTTGGTGGGACGAATTACAGCTTTTCGCTGGACCCCGAAACAGTTGGAACCGATGCATGGGTTTCAGGCGAAGAAATCGCCAAGTATTTGTCTGCGGGTGTTCTCCGATCGACGACAACCGACCTAACGATTTCAGAACTTGGCCTTTCTGTAACAGGATCGGCAACAGGGTTTACCTTTGCCTCGGATGGTGTGCGTGCGCTGACAGCAATCAGCGCCGTTTCCGCCGGGGGCAACGCGTTGCTGACCGATATCACAAGCGGCAAACCAGCCAGTGATATCCGGATTTTTACCCGCGAGGGGCGGCAGGTTTCTGGGACGCCTCTTGCTGCGGCTGAAGTGGCGCAGCTGCTGACGACTGAGAACGGATTTAATGCATCTGCTGAATACCGGTCCGATTATAATGCGGTCAGTGGTTCATCAAGTTATCGTGGCATGTCGGTGACGCAGCGCAGTTCCGGAGCCGACCCACTGGCAAGCGGTCTGCAATCCAAGATGGTTTCCTTGACGGGTCTCAGCGGCACTGCGGTTGGTACTATTTCATCCAACCCCGCGGCGAATAGCACGACAGCCCAAACCATCAGCCTTCAGATGGACACGGGGACAACTGGCACGCTCAGCATTCCCGCAGGCGTTGATGCCGCCTATGTTGCGCAAGAGGCAAACAAGGCATTCGCCCCGGTCGGGGTGAGTGCGGTGGCGCGTACGGCGATACGTTTGTCGCTGGATGGTGTGGGAAGCGGGACAACACAATTCGACCTGAAAGGTGTAAACGACACCGCATTGAAGATTACGGCACAGATCAACGATGGCGATCTATCAGAGCTGGTGCAGGCGGTTAATCGTAGATCCGATGAAACCGGCGTCACAGCCGAGCTTTCTGTGTCGGGCAATGCCGTCACCTTGGTACAGCGGGATGGCTTTGACGTTGTTGCGACGAACATCTCGTCTGGTGTGGCTTTGCGCGCCAGCTCGCTTGACCAAATGTACAACCCTCTCGCGCTCGATGACGAAGCCTCGCCATCGGAGGCGGTGTCCTTCACTGCTGATCTGCGGTTTAGCGGGACTGTCGCGTTCACAAGCGGGTCTGGCTTTGACTTAACGACAAGCAGCGAGGGACGCGCGGATTTCACGCTGGAATCTTCTGCTGATCCGATGAAGGGCGGCTTGGTTTCGCAAGAGCATTCAAATGGTGGCACGCTTGCTGCGCTGAGCTACGCTGTGGATAGTAGTATCGACGGGCTGTCGCAAAATGTCGATGGCACGCGCATTCATGCGCCTTCGGCGCGATTTGAAACTGTTTTGACAGCGGCAGACGGCACGCTGTTCGAGGCGGATGTGTCAGCGAACGAACTAAGCGCCGGCATCATGACAGGTGAAGGTGTGGCCCAACTGACCGCACAAAAGCTGCGCGCACAGGCCCCGGTTCCGTCGCTGCAGGGCGCCGTGTTTGGATCGACCTCGATTCCCGCGATTGGCGCTTCTGCAAGGTTCGTTCTGGCGGGTGCTGAATATACTTTGACCCGCGTGGATGATGGCAATCCCGATCGGCTGACGGCCTTGGATTTTGCGATTTCTGGGCCTGAATCTGGGCGGATCACGCCCCGTGTTACACAAACAGATGAAGGATTTTCGATTTCGCTGATCGTGGCGGATGGGCAGCTTGCCGGTGCGGGACCACGACCAGTGGCCGATTCCGGCGCAGCGGCTTTTGGGTTGTCGGACAGTCAGGTCACGCAAAGCCTGCAAGGCCGCAGCTTTGATGCGACCGGAAAAACTGATGGTACCTACCAAATTGACGTCACCGTCGGTGGCGACGCAAAAACGGTGGTGCTTCAAGCGACAAGCGGTGTGTTGAGCCTGCAATCCGCAAGCGATGGGCTGTCGGTTGACATCACTTTGGGTGATGATGGATTGACCAGCATCACGCTGACGTCTGCGGTGGGTTCGGCTGTCATGGCTGTCACGCCATCCGATGTCGCAGCCGAACTTGGCTTCAAGCTGGCCAATGCAGAACTGAGTGTCGAAAACGGCATGCTTTTGGCGCGCAGCACTGACGAAACTGTGGTCGACATCAAGGCTGGTGGCACCAGTGCTGCCGGGATTTACCTGCATCTGAGCGATCTTCCCGACGAAGAGCTGATCGTCGTGATGGGTTCAGATGGCGCAAGACGCCTGAGCGCGGAATTCGAAATCGGCG
>NZ_JBELFI010000151.1:0-4633 GCF_042093035.1 Yoonia sp.
TCCAAAACATCCCAGTAATTCAATTAAATAGGAGAAACCAAATGACAAATTTCACACGACGTACAGCGCTTGCCTCGATGGGGGCCGCACTGGCCACACCGGCACTATTGAGCAAAGCTCACGCAGCAGAGGTCACGTTCCGCGTGGCTCACTTCCTGCCCGCAGTGGCACCGATCCAGTCTCGGTTCATGGAGCCATGGGCAGCAAAGATCATCGAAGAAACCGACGGCGCCGTTGATTTCCAATTCTTCCCATCCATGCAATTGGGCGGCCGCCCGCCCCAGCTGGCCGATCAGGCACGCCAGGGCATTTGTGACATTGCATGGACTCTGCCAGTTTATACGCCCGACCGTTTCCCAGTGGCAGAAACAATGTCTTTGCCATTCATGGTCACAAACGCTGAAAAGACATCGGTTGCGATGCACAAACTGGTCGAGGAATTTGCCCCGAACGAATACGAAGGCATGAAGGTATTGGCGTATCATACCCATGATGGCGGCAAGCTGCATACGCGCAACGGGCCAGTCAATACACAGGCTGATTTGCAAGGCCTGAAGTTGCGTGCACCGAACCAGGCGACAGGCGACATGCTGGCCGCTTTGGGCGCTGATGTTGTGTTCTTCCCAGTTCCGGACTTGATCGTAGGTCTGTCAAACGGGGTGATCGACGGCTGCTGTCTGCCATACGAAATCGTTCCGGCGATCAAACTGCACGAACTGACATCCTATACGTCAGAACCGGCGGCGGCCGCTCGTGGCCTGTATTGCAACAACTTTGCCCTGGTCATGAACGAGCCAAAGTATGAAGGCCTGTCAGACGATATTCGTCAGGTAATCGACAACAACTCCGGCATCGCGCTCTCGCAGCAGTTGGGCGCACAGTTCGACGAATTCGAAGCATTCGGACGTTCGGTCACCGAAGGGTCTGGCAACCCGATCAACGAGATCGCTGCCGACGAGATCGCCAAATGGCAGGAAGAAGCGACACCGGTCTATGAAGCTTGGATCGAAAAGCTGAACGGTTTTGGGCATGACGGCGCGGCCATTCTGGCCCGGGCCAACGAATTGCTTGACGCAGGCTAACGATGTCAGAAAATTCGATTGGAACAAAGCCGCAGGGGGGGATGCCCCCCCTGCGACGGGTCCTACACATCTTGGCGACGGGGATGGCGGGGCTCGGCGGGATCGTCATTTTTGGGGCGGCCGTGTTCGTCACATTTTCCGTGATCCGCGCCACCCTTGGGATGGGAAGCTTCCGCGGTGAGTTCGAGTTGGTCGAACTTTCCTGTGCGGCCTGTGCCTCGCTGTTCTTGCCGTTGTGTCAGCTCACAAAGGGTCATGTCATGGTTGACGTGTTTACAGGTCGGCTTCCGGTGGCGGCCAACCGAGCGATGGACACATTGTGGATGGCCATGTTCGCAGCAGCTTGGGCGTTGCTTTGCTGGCAGCTATTCCACGGACTTAATGAAATTCGCGGTTACGGTGACCGGACCATGCTGCTGGGCGCACCGATATGGTGGGCCTATGTGCCAGCTGTATTGGGGACCGGTTTTTCTGGGCTCATTGCACTTTACTTGGTTGTGGCCGACCTGCGGCCAGCACCCCTTAATCGAGGCGACGAAGTATGACACCATTTGCGATTGCCATTTTCCTAATCATCGCGTTGTTCATCCTGATCTTCATCCGGATGCCGATAGCGCTGGCGATGGGACTGATTGGTTCGGTCGGATACTCACTACTGAGTTCTTTCACGAGCCTAAAATTCTACCTAAGTACGGCTTGGGTCGATAAATTCATGTCTTATGATTTTGCCGTCGTCCCATTGTTCATTTTGATGGGGCATCTGGCGACACGTTCCGGCATTTCGGCCTCGATCTTTAACGCCGCGCGGGCCTGGATCGGCCACATGCGTGGTGGTCTGGCAATGGCGGCGGTTGCGGGCTGCGCGTTGTTCGGATCGATCTCTGGGTCTTCGCTGGCCACGGCGTCGACGATGACAAAGGTGGCCATGCCCGAGATGCGTAAGCACGGGTTTTCGGGGGCATTGTCAGCGGGATCCCTGGCTGCAGGCGGTACTTTAGGGATCTTGATCCCGCCATCCATTGTCCTGATCATTTTCGCGCTTTTGACAGAACAGAACATCGTAAAACTCTTCTTGGCGGCAACTGTCCCAGGCATTTTGGCTGTCGTGGGCTTTATGATAGCGATTTCAATCTATGTCCGCCTTTTCCCGGAAGAGGGCCCAACGAGTGAACGGTCGACCATGGCGCAACGCATTCGCTCCATAGGCCAAATCTGGCACGTTCTGGTGATCTTCGGCGTCGTTCTTGGCGGCATCTACGGAGGTGTCTTCACACCAGCCCAGGGCGCTTCTGTTGGCGTAATCCTGACACTCCTCTTGGGGAGCCTTAAAGGTGGCCTAACCATACGCTCCGTCTTCGATAGCCTCGTCGACACCGCGGGAACCACGGCGATGATTTTTGCCATCGTTTTTGGTGCCGATCTTTTCAATGTGGCCCTGGCGCTTAGCCAAATGCCGCATGATGTCGCGCAATTCTTCGCCGCGTCAGACATTGCGCCGATGGCGATCTTGCTGGCGATGGTGGTCTTCTACCTCGTCATGGGTTGCCTGATGGACAGCCTGTCGATGATCTTGCTGACCGTGCCGGTGTTCTTTCCGACAATCATGGCGCTGGATTTCGGGCTGCTGCCCGAACAACAGGCGATGTGGTTCGGGATCATCGCTCTCGTGGTAGTCGAAATGGGGCTAATCACGCCACCAGTCGGGATGAACCTGTTCGTGATCTCGGCGATGGCTAAGGACATCCCCATGACTCAGATATTTCGTGGCACGGTGCCGTTTATCATGGCTGAATTTGCCCGAATTGCCATCTTGATCAGCTTCCCAGCGCTTAGTTTCTGGCTCGTTGATCTCGTGATGAATTGAAGGCTCCAAATGACGACTTCAAACTCCAAATCCCCGGATGCAATACCCGAAAAGGGTGAGGCCAGCGACACGCTGCTGCGGCAGTTCGTGGGCTACCGGATGAAGCGGGCCTATCTACTTATTCAGGACGATATGGCTCAAACGGTGGCCCCGTTCGGCCTGCGCACTGGCACTTTTTCGGCCCTAGCGGTTGTCGTTGCCAGCCCCGGCATTTCCCAGTCGGATTTGGGTCGTGTGCTGAATATCAAACGATCGGGCGTTGTCGTTGTCGTGGACGAGCTAGAACGCGCCGGTGCCTTAAAACGCAAGCCCGTAAAGGGAGATCGACGGACCAACTCGCTCACGGTGACGGCGCAGGGCCGTCGGCTTTGGGAAAAGGTGGAGCAGGCCGTTCAGGACCACGAAGCCGCGTTGCTGAGCGGTTTGGAGGACCATGAAATTTCACAACTTCACGACTTGCTGGCGCGTGCGAGCAATGGTCGGAAAAAAGATCAGGAGACAAGGCATTGATCGATAAGGAAACCGGCCTCAATTTGATGCCCCACGCAGTGAATTTGTCTCGGCAGGGCGAGGACATTCTTCTAACCTCGCAAGTCCCGCTTGACGATGTTGTGGAAAAAACTGCCGACTGGCTGCACCACTGGGCGGAAACGACACCAGACAACGTTTTTTTGTCCGAACGTTCTGACGACAGTTGGCGCGACGTTACGTTCAGCCAAGCCCTGGAAGCGGTGCGAGCGATTGCGACCTCACTGGCATCGCGCAATATGGGGCCGGACACGCCGATTGTTGTTTTGTCTGGCAACTCCATAAATCACGCTTTGCTGTCGTTTGGCGCGCAATATGCGGGTGTCCCGACAGTTCCGCTAGCCGAGCAGTATTCTTTGATTACCGAGGCGCACGGCCGCTTGGTCTATGTTCTGGACAAAGTTAGCCCAGCAATGGCCTTCACGGATGTCGCTGGCTTATACGCCGTGGCTTTGGCCTTGCCACAACTCGCAGACGTTGAAATCGTTGCAACGAAAACCGAGGGTGCTCCGGGCCCTGTCACCTCTTTTGCGGACCTGCTGGACGGGGATGCAGTGCAGGACGCTGACGCATTGTTGGCCAGTACGGGCCCCGACACCGTTGCCAAAATTCTGTTTACGTCAGGGTCGTCCTCTGATCCCAAAGGCGTCCTGACGACGCAACGAATGATGTGTGCAAATCAGGCGCAAATTGCCTCGGTCTTGCCTTTTCTGAAGGAAAAGAAACCACGCCTTTGCGACTGGCTGCCTTGGAACCACGTGTTCGGCGGGTCGCACAATACCAACATGATGCTGGCCAATGGCGGTACCCTTGTCATCGACGAAGGCAAGCCCACTAAGACGCTGTTCGACAGCACGGTTCGCAACATCATTGAACGGCCCGGAACCATTTCGTTCAACGTCCCAGTTGGTTTTTCCATGTTGGTGCGAGAAATGGAAACCAATCTTGCGCTGCGCGAGGCGTATTTCAAAGATCTCGACATGATCTTCTATGCGGGTGCGTCACTTCCACAGGATGTTTGGACGCGTCTGGAAGAGATGGCCATCGAAGTGCGCGGTCGATTGCCTTTGATGATTTCAAGCTGGGGAATGACCGAAACCGCACCAGCGACACTTATGGTGCATGAACCGATTGGGCGTTCAGGGGTGATTGGCGTGCC
>NZ_JBELFI010000152.1:0-4597 GCF_042093035.1 Yoonia sp.
ATCATAATCGCCGTGCCGGAACGGCCCGCGCGGCCAGTGCGGCCAATGCGGTGCACATAGTCTTCGGCGTGGGATGGCACATCGAAGTTAAAGACGTGGGTCACAGCGGGAATATCCAAACCACGGGCTGCCACGTCAGAGGCCACAAGAATGCGCAGTTCGTTGTCGCGGAACTTATCGAGTGTCTTGGTCCGGTGTGATTGATCCAGATCGCCATGAATAGGGGCAGCGTTATATCCGTATTTATTCAATGACTTAGAAACGATATCGACGTCAGATTTCCGGTTGCAGAAAATGATCGCGTTGGTGCAAGCGTCGCCTTCGGCGTCGATCAATTTGCGCAGCAAAGCACGCTTTTCCGAAGGCTCTTTTGGTTTGGCAGAGCCTTTGAACATCACAACACCTTGCTTGATGTTCGTATTTGTTGTGGCCGCACGCGCCACTTCGATTTTGGCGGGATTCGACAGGAAAGTGTTGGTGATCCGCTCAATCTCCGGCGCCATTGTTGCGCTAAAGAACAGGGTCTGACGGGTGAACGGTGTGCGTTTGAAGATCTCTTCGATATCGGGGATGAACCCCATATCCAGCATCCGGTCGGCTTCATCCACAACCATGATCTTTACGTCAGTCAGGATCAACTTGCCGCGCTCAAGGTGGTCAAGAAGACGACCGGGGGTCGCGATCAACACATCCACGCCCTTGTCGATGATCTTGTCTTGATCCTTGAAGCTGGTGCCACCGATCAGCAGTGCGCGGGTCAGCTTTGTGTGTTTTGCGTAAGTATCGAAGTTTTCAGCAACCTGTGCTGCCAATTCGCGGGTCGGGGCCAGAACGAGGCTGCGTGGCATCCGCGCGCGCGCGCGACCACGGCCTAAAAGCGTAATCATCGGCAGGGTGAAAGCTGCGGTTTTTCCGGTCCCGGTTTGTGCAATGCCCAGAACATCGCGGCCTTCCAATGCGGGGGCGATTGCGCCTGCCTGAATGGGGGTGGGGGTGTCGTAGCCGGTTTCGGCGACGGCCTTGAGAACCTTGGGGGCAAGGTTCAAATCAGAGAACTTGGTCATATACGTCCTTTGGCTGCAGATCGGTCTGCAAAAATGAAAGGACGCCATTGCTCCGCGTCCCGCGTCTGACGGCCAGTTTTGACCGTGAGAGGGGACTTAGCGGATATGCTGCACTGCGTCAATGCGAGGCGCGCGCCCGCGTTATTTTGTTGCCGTTTCACGCATTTTTGCCATGCGCCGAAAGACCGTGCCGTCGTCGGTGTTCAACCGTTCAAGAAGGTGCTGAACCAGCGGGTCGATTGCGGGTGCCTGGTTTGCATCTTTCCAAAGCGGGGCGAGCAGGTTGGCTTCCAGATCGCCATTCAACACAGAAAAATCCTTCATCCCCATTGGCAGCGTTGCCTTGTTGCGATCTTTGATGCGGAATGGCTTTTGCGGCGGCAGGCCGGAAAAACAGCGTTCCGCCTCATATATTTTCATAAGCGAAAACAACATGTTCATGCGCGCGGCGAGGTTGCGTTCCGCCTCCGTTTGCCCATGATCGGCAAAGGTAATCACGGCTGAAATCAGCCATCGGGTTGGCAGGTTTTCCAGCAGCCAGTCTTGCTCCTCATCCCAAAGCCGCAGGAACAAATCGGGTGCTGTTTCCGGGTACGTGTGCTTGCGCAGATGAGAGATCAAAAGCCCATGCAGCAGCGCCAATTCGCAATGCCCGGCGAGTTCTCCGAGCAGCATGTGACGCTTCTTTTGGACGCGCGAAAGGCCCTCTGGCCGTGGTAGTTCTTGCGGTGGCAAGGGGACGCCTTTGAAATCGGTGAAGTCGCAATCAAGTGCTGGCAAGTCTTCGCCCGTCAAAAGCGCCCGCCGCTTTTTGTAGCGCGGGACAAGGGCGGAAATACCGCCGGGGAAGCTTTGTTTTTTATTGGTCACTTGGGCAGTCTGTCCGGTTCCTTTGGCAGGAGTATTCAGTGCGGATGCGTCGATAGCAAGTGTGCTGACGCGTGCAGGTGGGGCCGGAAACCAGCGCGCAAGATGTCGATCATTGGTTTGGGGGTCAGGACTGTGACGGTCTCGTGTTTTGGCCGCGTGACGGCAGCCGCATAGCCTGTTCGCAAATAGCGGTGAAATGTCGATGGGCCGACTAAATATACGCCATCGTCGCGCAAAATCATCGCCCCTTCGGGCAGGTCGGCAAGGTTTGCCTTGTGCCGGATTTGGGTGCGGCTGCGCGCATCGATCCGCGCTTGGTGGAGCCCTTTATCCATGTCAGGCGCTTTGGCACGCCTGCCTGCGTGATCTGCCCAAGCCGCAGTGAAACGCGCATAATCCGCACGCCTGCAATAGCCACAAGGCCGGTGCCCGGCGGCCAATGCGACCGCCTCATCAAGGAAAAACAATTCTGTCCAGTTACGCCCTGTCATCAATGGCCGTTTGCGCCCTTGCCAATCCAGCACACAGCAAATCCACGCATGATGCGACCACCGGGCGGTGCCCAGCGTTTTGTCGGGGCGGTGGATGATGCCGCGATTGCCCGTGAATTCACCACGGGCGGGATCGCTGATAATCTCGCCCGTCGGTTGGACACGGTTTTGTAAGGGCATCGCCCCTAGACCATCATTTCTTTGGTCGCGGTCAGGGTCACATCCGGGTAATCGCGGCCAACGCGGTCAATGTCCCATTGCAGCCGGGTCAAGTAAACAGTGTCGCCGTCATTGTCCGTTGCGATATGCTGTTTGTTGGCGTTCACGAATTTATCGACGGCGGTCTGTTCACCTGCCACCCAACGGGCAGAGGTGAATTGCGAGGCTTCGAAACGCACCGGAAGTCCGTATTCCATCTCGATCCGGGATGCCAGAACCTCGAACTGCAAGGCCCCCACGACGCCTACGATAAAGCCAGACCCGAAAGTCGGCTTGAAGACCTTGGCGGCCCCTTCTTCGGCAAACTGCATCAGCGCCTTTTCAAGGTGCTTGGCTTTCATCGGGTCGCCCGGGCGGCAGGTCTGCAAAAGCTCTGGCGCAAAAGACGGAATGCCAGAGACGCGGATTGCTTCGCCCTCGGTCAAAGTATCCCCGATCCGCAATTGTCCGTGGTTGGGAATGCCGATGATATCGCCCGCCCACGCTTCTTCCGCCAATTCGCGGTCAGCAGCCAGAAACAGCACCGGATTGGTCACGGCCATCTGCTTTTTAGACCGCACATGGGTCAGCTTCATGCCCCGTTCAAAATGCCCGGAGGCAAGACGCAAAAACGCCACGCGGTCGCGGTGTTTGGGGTCCATATTCGCCTGCACTTTGAAAACAAAACCCGTCACCTGCTTTTCCTCGGGCGCGATGTTGCGCGGCTGGGCGGTCTGGACCTGCGGTTCAGGGCCATAGGTCGCCAGACCATCCATCAATTCCTTCACCCCAAACGAATTCATCGCGGAGCCGAACCAGATCGGCGTCATGGAGCCATTTAACAGCGCCTCAGGGTCAAGCTCTGGTAAAAGCGCTTTCGCCATCTCGATCTCTTCAAGGAATTTTGCGAGCAGATGCGCAGGCACATGTAGGGCCAGTTTCGGATCTTCCAGCCCGCTGATCTGGATGCTTTCCGCGACCTTGTTGCGGTCCGCACGGTCCATCAATTCCAGCTTGTCGCGCAGAATATCATAGCAGCCGATGAATTCGCGCCCGACCCCGATAGGCCAAGACGCAGGGGTGACGTCGATCGCGAGGTTTTCCTGGATTTCATCAATTATTTCGAAAGTATCGCGACTTTCGCGGTCCATTTTGTTGCAAAAGGTCAAGATTGGCAGATCGCGCAGACGGCACACTTCGAACAGTTTCTGGGTCTGGCTCTCCACACCTTTGGCCCCGTCGATGACCATGACCGCTGCGTCTACTGCTGTCAGCGTCCGATACGTGTCCTCGGAAAAGTCCGAGTGGCCGGGGGTGTCGACGAGGTTGAAACGGTACTTTTCAAAGTCGAATGACATCGCTGAGGCCGAAACGGAGATCCCACGGTCCTTTTCCATCTGCATGAAATCAGAGCGCGTGCGCCGCGCTTCGCCCTTTGCGCGTACCTGACCGGCCATCTGAATGGCGCCACCATAAAGCAGGAACTTTTCAGTCAACGTCGTCTTGCCCGCATCCGGGTGCGAGATGATCGCGAAAGTCCGGCGGCGGGCGATTTCGGGGGGGAGTGCGGGGCGATTTGTCATGCGCACCGCTTTATGCGCTCGGGCGCGAAAGGGCAATCGCGACGGTCCGGCTTAACGAATGATTTGCGAAGTCTTGATACGGCCTTGCGGGTGCAACGCGTTTTCATCAAATTTGTCGCATTAACCTTACTCAGCGTAGGGCTTTTGGCCTGCGGCGGCGGCGGGTCTGGTGGTGGATCAGGTGGCGGTGGCACTGCCGCTGATCCCAGAATAGATCGGCTTGATGCATATGCCGCGCAAAGTCTGCGCGTTTTTGGGGATGCGTCAACGGGTACGCCGGGCATGCCGATGACCGCCTCTGATGCTATGCCGACGTCTGGGTCTGCAATGTTCGAAGGATATGCCACAATCCGAATTGAACGCCCCGGCGACCCGCTGGCGCTATTTGGTG
>NZ_JBELFI010000153.1:0-4587 GCF_042093035.1 Yoonia sp.
CGAAATCATGCGTTGATGTGTCCAGCGCAGGCGTATGACGTGCCAGACCTGCCGAATTTACCAAGATGTCGAACGGACCCGCGTCAGCGACCCTGTCCTCCATCGCGGGCACATCAGCGACGTCGAGAGCCAAGGGTTCTGCGGCCAGGCCTGCCGCAGTCATTTCGTCGACAATTGCCTGCACTTTACCCGTATTGCGCGCCGCGACCGTCGCTACGGCCCCGGCTTCCGCGAGCGCCACCGCACAGGCCAAACCGATCCCCGATGAGCCGCCCGCAACAAGCGCACGCTTGCCATCAAGGCGGAATGTCGGGGTGGTTGGCAGTGTCATGGATTGGTCCTTGATAGTGCGCGCCGGAGCCTCCGGCGGAAGTTTTTGGCGGAATGAGAAATGCTATTCGGCAGCGGTTCCATAGGCGATGTTCTTGCCACCATAACGGCGGACACGAATATTGCACTGTTCGGCATGTCCCACAAAACCCTCGAGCATACAAAGCCGGGAGCCGTATTCGCCGACCAGCGTTGCCGCCTCATCTGTCAGGATTTTTTGGTAGCTGTGGGTTTTGAGGAATTTGCCAACCCAGAGGCCACCGGTATAGCGCCCTGCTTTCTTGGTAGGCAGCGTGTGGTTCGTGCCGATGACCTTGTCACCATTGGCCACATTCGTGCGGGGCCCCAAAAAAAGCGCGCCATAGCAAGTCATGTTCTCAAGGAACCAATCGTCGCGGTCGGTCATCACCTGCACATGCTCGGATGCGATTTCATCTGCGACGGCCAGCATTTCATCATATGTGTCGCAGAGGATCACCTCTCCGTAATCGGTCCATGATGTGCGCGCCGTTTCTGCTGTTGGCAGAATATTCAGGATCCTGTCGATCTCAGACAGGGTTTCGCGGGCGAGTTTCGCTGAGTTTGTGAGCAGGACCGCGGGCGAGTTGTAGCCATGTTCAGCTTGCCCGAGCAGATCAGTCGCACATAGCTCTGCGTCCACGGCGTCATCTGCGATCACCATGGTCTCGGTCGGGCCCGCAAAAAGGTCGATCCCCACCCGCCCGAAGAGTTGACGCTTTGCTTCGGCCACAAAGGCGTTGCCCGGCCCGACAATCATATGGACCGGATCAATCGTCTGGGTGCCAATCGCCATTGCGCCAACGGCCTGCATCCCGCCCAACACGTAGATTTCATCTGCCCCGCCCATTTGCATCGCGGCCACAATCGCAGGATGTGGCGCTCCATTTTGTGGCGGGGCCGCGGCTACGATGCGCGGCACCCCGGCAACGGAGGCCGTCAGGACAGACATATGCGCAGAGGCTACCATCGGAAACTTGCCGCCCGGCACGTAGCACCCGACCGATTGCACGGGGATATTTTTGTGCCCCAAGATGACGCCGGGAATAGTCTCAACTTCGATATCAGTCATCGACGCGCGCTGGGCTTGGGCGAAATTGCGGATCTGGTCTTGGGCGAATTTGATATCGTCCATATCGTGCGCAGACACTTTGGACATCGCAGCTTCAATTTCCGATTGGGACAGCCGGAAACTGGGCGGTGAATATTTGTCAAACTTTGCAGACAGATCACGCACGGCGTCATCGCCACGTGCGGCAATATCGGTGAGCGTTGTTTCCACAATGCCGCGCACTTTTGCGTCATCTTCTGCGCGTTCCGCTTCGGGTTTGCCGGATTTCAGATAGCTGATGGTCATGTCTCAATACCCTTCCGGTTTCGGTGGTTTCTGTTCGCCGTTGTCGTATTTCTCCCAGCCATGCCCGCCAAAGACGTCAATGCCCAACTGCATCATCACAGAAGCAAAATCGACCGAGACGGGGTTATCCGCGATCCGGCCGTCCTCAATGCGCCAAAAATCCATATAGGGGATTTTGACCCGCTTGCCGGTGGCCGGGATGCCCATGAATGTGCCGGAGTGCGTCCCTTCGATATGGCCAAAACAAGCCGCCCATGCGCCATCCGCCAGGAACTGATCGGTCTTGTAATCCCGGTCGGAGAAAGCCGCCCGCAACGGCCATTGCCAGTTGCGTTGGAATGCCGCGACGCCAACCTTGGTGCCGCATCCCTGATTCCCGCGCCATGTGAAGTTTTCAGTGAAATACTTCAACATATCCATTTCATTGTTCGCCAAGCCCTGCTCCATCGCTTTGACAGCGTCCAGAGAGGCTTGTGATTGTGCATCGCGTGTCATGCGGCGTCCTTTGCGATCATTTTGCCCGCCCGATGACCGACCATCATGGAGGGCGCGTTGGTATTTGCTGAGGTGATCGCGGGCATCACCGAGGCGCCCGCAACCCAGAGATTTTCGAACCCGCGCAGGGCCGGTCGGGGTGTCACCGGCGCATCGCCTTCACCCATCCGCAACGTGCCTGCGCGTTGATATGCCGTTCCGCAGTGTGATTTGATGTAGCCGCGCAAGGCCGCGTCACTGTCAGATTCCGCGCCGGGGTGGCCTTCAACCCCTGGAATATCAGCCTCTTTCAGCAGCTTTCGCAGTCGCCGGACCCCTGCGACCATCAAATCCATATCCGCCGGATCGGACAAAAGGTTGAAATCAATGTGCAAATCATCCAAAGGACCGATCCCTGATTGCAGCAGAATTGCGGGGGCGCCTATCGCCCCCGCCGAAAGGACGATCCGGCGCTTTGCGAACAGGCAAGTGCCATCCTGAAAATGTACCTCTTGCGCCGTTTTGCCACGCGGGACATTGATTTGCCGCCCGTTCAGCGTATTCTGTGGGGCCGGTTTGAATTGCCAGTCGCGCCTGGATCGCATCAGCCAGATCAAAGCAAATGGCACTTTGACGAATGGACGAACATCCGTCGGCCCCGCCTCTGTGACGGCAACGGAGCCTGCATTGGCGTCGGCCAATCCTGCCGCCACCGCACAGCCAGCCGAGCCTGCGCCGATGACAACGAAGTCATATGCGGAGATTGCGCCCATGGTCTACAGGCGCTCTCCGGTTTGAATATCGAAGAGGTGGCAAATATCGGCAGGGACAGTTGCCTGCACCGCGTCCCCGATCTCTACCCGGTATTCCTTGCCGGACTTCACCGACACGATCGTGCGCCCAACCTTCATTGTGACCATTGTCGCCTCTCCCAGAAGTTCCAGCGAGTAAACGCTTGATCCGATATCGGCGTCACCGGCGGCGACACTTGCATCTTCGGCACGGAAACCAAGCGTAATCGGACCGCTGTGCTGGTTTGGCAGGCCGGAAACCTTCATATTTTGGGTACGAAAGACGCCGTCCGAAATTTCGCCATTCACAAGGTTCATCGCAGGCGAACCGATAAACCCTGCAACAAAGGTATTTGCAGGGTTGTCGTAGATCTCGGTCGGGGTGCCGACTTGTTGAACGATCCCGTTGCTCATCACGACAACGCGGTCAGCGAGGGTCATTGCCTCTATCTGGTCATGGGTCACGTAGATCGTTGTGACTTTCAATTCATGGCTGAGGTTCTTGATCTGCGCACGGGTCGAGACGCGCAGCTTTGCATCAAGGTTTGAAAGCGGCTCGTCCATGAGAAAGACATTCGGTTCACGCACAATCGCACGTGCCAACGCAACGCGCTGGCGTTGACCACCCGATAGCTCTGCGGGCTTGCGATGCAGGAAATCGTCCAACTCGACCATGGCAGAGGCTCGCATGACGCGCTCCTCATGTTCGGCCTGCGGGACACCACGGACTTTCAGTGGGAATCGGATATTGTCGTAGACGTTCAGGTTAGGGTAAAGCGCATAGCTTTGGAAAACCATCGCTACATCGCGGTCTTTTGGGTCAAGGTCATTGATACGTTTGCCGTCGACCAGAATATCGCCGTCGGTCACGTCCTCCAGCCCGGCAATCATTCGCATCGTGGTCGTCTTGCCGCAACCCGACGGGCCAAGCAGCACCAGAAACTCCTGATCGGCAATCGTCAGGTCGAAACTTTGGACACCAACGAACGAGCCCCAGCGCTTGGACACATTGCGTAGCTGAATTTCGGCCATGGCGCCCTCCCTTGCATACGTTTGCAAAAACACTCGCGCGATTCCCGATTTCTGGCAAGGCCAAATCGTCGCAGCGTAAAAATCTTCGCTTTTGCACCGCAAAATGCTTGCGTGGTGCGGACCATTGAAGGTTAACTTGCAAACGTATGCAAAGCTAATCCGATTCGCGATTGGCCAAGATCCACGTCCGGGCAACTCCGGCGCAAGAGAACAACTGGGAGGTTCTTACAAAATGAAAATCTGGAAAAACGCCATGCTGGGCACGGCGGTCGCCGCATTGACCGCAACAGGTGCATCGGCTTGTGAAGTCGATGGTCGCGTCAGCATTATCGGCAATGAATTCCCCGCCATTCAAACTGTTGCCGCTGCCGCGGGCGCATGTGAGGGTGTTGATTTCTCATCCAATCTGACAGCGGACCACCAGTCGCTGAATGTAGCTGGCATGTCCGGCAACCCGGCTGAGTATACCACGGCGATTGTTGCGAATTCTTCCATCGTCGCACTTATCAATGAGGACGTAATACGGCCTTTGGATGATCTTGTCGCGGCTTACGGCCAGGATATTTCACCTTCGCAGCTCATCAC
>NZ_JBELFI010000154.1:0-4552 GCF_042093035.1 Yoonia sp.
AACTCTCTCTTAGTTTAGGCCGCCGTTGGTTCCAAAAACCCTGACGACGGACACCTCTTTGCGCAAATGGGTGACGCAAACATGATTTCCTGCACCTGGCGATTGTTCGGAAACGGTGGCAAGCGGACGTTCGTTGACCAGCCGGTCACCGCGCAGTTTACGCACTGCGCCCGCAAGGATGCGGGGCGCCCGCATCAGGCATGGGGCTTCAAAACACTTTACCAAAACAACGGGTATTTCAAGAAACTCGGCGTGCATCGCCCAAAAGGCCTGCGCGGGCAGATGGTTGACAATTTGCGCTGGGTGAATGGCTCAGGCGATGCCCTGCCAGAGAGTGAATATCGCACTGCTTGGCGCTCCAATGGGCGCACGATCGGGTATGATCTGGTAACATTGAACCATTACGCGGTCCGGTCCGTGGAAAGCTTTTTGGTGAAACGGGACCGTGGCCGCGTGAACCATGTCGATCGCGACCAAGGCGCGGCATATTGGTTCCGGATGAACCACAACACCACCACCGATACATCAATCCAGCGGATGAAGCTGGCGGTGGATGCCGAACTCGCGCGGTTTTTAGCCGACCCTGAAATCGCGCAGCGCCATGCCACGTCTGTGGACCTGCACAAGGCGAAGATCACGCAATTGCTTGCGCAAACCTCTCAACGGGCATTTCACGACATGCTGGGCAGCGCGCGCTTTCAAAGCCTTTCAAAGATGTTGCCGATCTTCGGCGCGCATGTGTTTCTGGCCGGCCCAGACTGCGTGCCCCAAGAGATGGTGGATCAATTCGATCAGGGCGCCCTGCCCGCCGATTACTCCTTCACCGTGCCGCGCCCAAACACGACCGAGCACTAACCACGGCGTTGGGCAGCCAGAAGCGCCAGCAGGTCTTTCATCTGTTGGGATTGTGCTTTCATCGGTAGCACCTGTGACGCACCCAACTGCATCAGGCGCGACATGAGGTAGAAAGGTTCAGGCGCCCTGAGCAGGTCTTTGATCCGCTGCTTGCGCCAGGCAACACCCGCATGATGCAACGCGGCGGTTTGCGCGTCTGCCATCAGCACTTCCATATTCTGCGTAACCTGGTCTTGATGCTGCAGGATCCGCGTATCCGAGACCTCATTCAGGTTTCGCTCTATCCAATAGGCCAGATCAATCGGATCACTGCTATGATTTGGCTTGCCCCGCGCGACTTTTACCAGAAAGCTGTCCCTGGCTCCAAGCGCATAGTGATTGATCTGCGCTAACGCGTAACGCGCGCGCGTCGTCGGAATCACCGTTCCAGTGATGCCGCGACACGGCTCAGCATTGCCGTCACACCAAAGACCATATTCCGCGCCCTCCCGCAATTGCGGGCGATGCACGCCAAGGCGGGCAAATTTATCGTCGTTGCGATAAAGCGATTTGAATTGCACGGCGCGCCATGGCCATAGCAGCCGTTCGGGCGCTGCCTTGGTAAATTGTGCAAGGATCGGCTCGTCCGCGAAATGGGTGACATCATTGTTGCCGAACATGCGCCAAGGGATCAAAAAGCCTTCGGCATCGGGTTGGGTGCCGATCAGATCAATGAGCCTCCCCGCCCCTGCATGAATGCATAAAAATTCATCTACATCAATCACATAGACCCATTCCGCCGCCCTTTTTGCGGCATGCCGATTGGCCTTTCTCAAAGCCCGCCATTGCACGGATTTCTTGCCTTTCGAATGATTGCGCTCGTGATGCAAAATTCCGCGCGCGGCCAGACGATCCAACAAGTCATCAGACCCGTCTTCACAGTCATTGGAATAGATCAAAAAATCCGTCACGCCGATATGTTGATGATAGGCCAACCATTCAAGAATAAACGGCGCTTCATTGCGAATTGTCGTAATGGCAAGGACACGCACGCAGATCATTTCCCAGTAAGCTGTCGGGCCCGTCCCAGATCGCTATGCGGCCAAGATAGAGGCTCTCTATCCGCGTGCAAGCGTTGATCGTATGCAACAATCTGCAATCGTGAAAGTGACGTCGAAGAATATCCAATTGAACCAAACAGTTAATTGATGCTAGACAAATCGCATGACGCATTCACTCCTCATTCTTAATGGTCCAAACCTGAACCTGCTCGGCACACGCCAGCCTGAGGTCTACGGCCACACGACCCTTGGCGATATTGAGGCATTGTGCAAAACGACGGCAGAGGCAATGGGCGTGTCGGTGACGTTCGCCCAGAGCAACCATGAAGGCGAGATGGTTGATATGCTTCATGCCGCGCAGAGCGCGCATCACGGCATCATTTTGAACGCGGGCGCATATACGCATACCTCTGTTGCTTTGATGGATGCGATCAGCAGCATCGCACTGCCTGTGATTGAGCTTCACCTCTCAAATGTCCACGCGCGTGAGGATTTTCGAAGAACATCCTACATCTCACGCGTGGTGGTTGGGCAGATATGCGGATTTGGTGCTGCGGGGTATCCGCTTGCGATGGAAGCGCTGGCCGGACATCTCAATAACAAATAATGCAAAACGTCATTGGCAATGTCGATCGGCTGACAAAGGCGGCATCCGTGGAGGAACTCTGGTGCATCCACCAGCAACTTATGGCGGAATGCGGATTTGATCGTTTGCTCTACGGATATACTCGCTATCGGACATCCAACGGCTTGGGCGACCCGCGGGATTGGGTAATCCTCTCGACACAAAAACCTGAATATATGAAGGCTTTCATTGATGATGGGTTTTATCATAACGCACCGATGATCCAATGGGCGCTTGAAAATGATGGCGCGTGTAGCTGGCGATGGCTGACCGAAACTGCAAGTCGTGGCAATCTGACTCCTGCTGAAATGCGTGTCATGGCGTTTAACAAATCCATGCAGGTCACTGCTGGCTATACTGTAAGCTTCCGGTCGGTGTCACAGCGCAGCAAGGGCGCAATTGCATTGACCGCCAAGCCGGGCCTGACACAAGACCAGGTTGATAACATGTGGGCGGAAAATGGCGACGCAATCATTGTGATGAACAATGTCTTGCATCTCAAGTTGCTGTCCTTGCCATACTCGGGTGAACGCAAACTGACGACGCGCCAACGCGAAGTGCTGCAATGGGTCGGCGATGGCAAAACAACCCAGGATATTGCGGTCTTGCTTGGACTGACGCCAGCAACGATTGAAAAACACCTGCGACTCGCTCGGCAGACTCTGGACGCGGAAACAACCGCCCAAGCGATCCTGAAAGCGGCGTTTTACAACCAGATGTTTGGTGCGGACAGCCGCTAGTTGCTTATTTATTGTGCAGCCGCAGAAAAAAACCAGCGCATCTGACGCAAAGTACGGTATTCCTTACTTGCTTGACGCCACGTTAATTGCATTCATGCAACCGTTCCGTGAGTGGTGGCATTTTGCCTTTGGAACTGTCTGTGGCGTCCTTGTGATTTCTGGGATGCGCTACAGGTACCGGGAAACCGGGGCTGGCGCCGAGTATTGTTCTCAATCCGTCAGTCACGCGATTTATGGTGGTCCTCGTCCCGAAACATGGGTCGCCTGAAATCGTCGCGGCATCGCCTTTCTTCCAAGGCGATGCCGCGCTTTTCTTCCCTGAAAAGCGGGCGGCCTGCATGTAGTGGGCAGGTCGCCTTTTCGTTGCCAAGACGAAAACAGCCCGCCGGTTCTTCACCAGCGGGCCGCTAACTTAAATCTGTTCGGAGTTTATCCGTTCAGCTTAGCCACTTCGGCGGCGAAGTCTTCTTCAACTTTCTCGATGCCTTCACCTACCGCCAGACGTGTGTAGCCGGTGATCTCAACGCCAGCTTCTGTCGCGGCTTGCGCCACTGTCAGGTCCGGGTTCACAACGAATTGCTGGTTCAGCAGCGTGACTTCGGCCATATATTTCTTCATACGACCAACGATCATTTTCTCGATCACAGCTTCTGGCTTGCCGCTTTCGCGGGCGATATCCATCTGAACCTGCTTCTCTTTTTCAACAACGGCCGGATCAAGGTCAGCCTCTGACAACGACGCCGGGTTTGCGGCTGCAATATGCATCGCAACCTGACGACCGAAGGCCTCATTGTCGCCGGTCATTGCAACCAGAACGCCGATGTTGCCCATGCCGGGGGCGGCTGCATTGTGGACATAGTTCACAACGGTCGCCCCTTCGAGTGCTGCCATGCGACGCACTGACATGTTCTCACCGATCACCGCAACAGCGTCGGTGACAACCTGCTCAACAGGTTTGCCACCCATATCGGCGGCTTTCAAACCGTCGATGTCGGATGCGCCCAAAGCCACGTCTGCGATGCCCGCAACCATCTTCTGGAAGTCAGCGTTTTTAGCCACGAAGTCCGTCTCGGAGTTGACTTCGACAGCCACGCCCTTGCCACCGGACACGGCGACTGCGACGAGGCCCTCAGCAGCCGTGCGGCCGGATTTCTTTGCAGCTTTTGCCAAGCCCTTGGTGCGCAGCCAATCAACTGCGGCGTCCATGTCGCCATCGTTTTCAGTCAGCGCTTTCTTAGCGTCCATCATGCCTGCGCCTGTGCTGTCGCGCAGCTCTTTCACCATTGCAGCGG
>NZ_JBELFI010000155.1:0-2883 GCF_042093035.1 Yoonia sp.
CTCTTGTCCGGGGTACTGACGCGCTTGGTTCATGATCGCTTGGGTCATTTCCTGATCGGAGACGGTCACTTCCGCCTTCTGGCCAATATCGGCCAGCAACAGGCCCAGCTTCACGCGACGCTCCGCAAGGGACTGATGCTCCTTGGTGGGCGTGATCTCTGGGTGATCGTGGCCTTCAACGTCGGGATTTTCTTCATGCCACAACTGATGGGCAATCTGACCGGCTTCCGCTTCAACCAATGACGCAGGCAGATCAAACTTGACCTTCTTGTCGAGGGCATCCAGCAGGTTGCGCTTGGCAACAGCACGCGATGCGCCGGAATACTCAGCTTCCAACCGCTCGGATATCTGGACCTTCAGTCCGTCAAGATCCTCAGCACCAAACTTCTTGGCCAGCTCGTCATCCATCTTCGGCTTCTTGGGGCCTTTGACTTCCTTGATAACACAAGAAAATACCGCCAGTTTGCCGGCAAGATGCTCCGCCTGGTAATCATCGGGGAAGGTGACTTCGACGTCTTTTTCGTCGCCGGCCTTAACCTTCAGCAAGCCATCTTCAAAACCGGGAATGAAAGAGTTGGAACCGAGAACAAGCGGGTAATCCTCAGCGGACCCACCTTCAAAGGGCTCACCATCGACTTTGCCCACGAAGTCAAACACAACTTGATCGTCTTTCTTGGCTTGGGTCTTCTTGGGCTGGTATTCAACAGCCTGCGGGCTCTCCGCAAGGTTATCCAGCGCTTCTTTCAAAGAATCGTCGTCAGCTTTCACAACCATGCGCTCAAGTTTGATCTTGGAGAAATCATCGTCTTCAATTTCTGGCAGCTTCTCGTATGCGACGTCGACAACGACATCATCGCCCTCTTTCCAATCTTCATTGGTCATTTTCATCTCCGGCTGGGCTGCCGGACGATCACCCTTTTCTTCCAGATGCGAAGACAGCGCGCCATCAATGGCTTCCTGCATACTCTCGCCCATCAGACGCTGACCGTACTGCTTGCGCAACAGTGCCATCGGCACTTTGCCCTTGCGAAAGCCCTTCATTTCAACGCTTGGCTGCGCCTCTTTGAGCTTCTCTTCAACCTTGGCGTCCAGTTCGGCGGCAGTCACGGTGATGGTGTAACCGCGCTTGAGGCCTTCGTTCAGGGTCTCGTTGACCTGCATGTGCTGTCCTTCTTTTTCAAACTCTGGTGCGGGTGAAGGGACTTGAACCCCCACGCCTTGCGGCGCCAGAACCTAAATCTGGTGCGTCTACCAATTCCGCCACACCCGCATTGTCAAACGGGGCAGGTTTTTGGGCCTGCCCCGAAGTTGGGCGCTGTCTAGCAAAGGTCTGCATGGGATGCGAGAGGAAAAATGGCCCTAATGCCCCAAGCTGCGAAAGACTTTGGGCAGCTCCTCTGGCAGGTCCTCGGCAATCAACCCCGGACCGAATGAGAGCGCGCACTGGGTATGCAACCACGCACCCGTTTCGGCGGCACGCATGGTGTTGTACCCCCGCGCCAAAAGCCCTGCAATGAACCCTGCCAAGACATCTCCAGATCCCGCAGTTGCCAACCAAGGGGCGGCGCGTTCATAGGCCGAGGCATTGATGCTGCAACGCCCGGATTGATCGGCAATAACAGTGTCAGGCCCCTTAAACAGAACAACACACCCTGCCCGCCTCGCGGCTGCAAGCGTCGCATCAACCTTTGAGAATGCAGGGCCGTTTTTGGCAGGCGCGTCCATCTGTTCGATAAGATCGGGAAACAACCGCGCGAATTCGCCCGCATGGGGCGTCAGCACGCATTTGTCATGCAACATTGCAAAAAGCGCGGGATCGCGTGCGATCAACGTCAATGCATCTGCATCAAGAACCAACGACCGGCCGCGTTGCAATCCCACACGGATCAGATCACGGCGATCATCGCTCGAGCCCAAGCCCGGGCCGATGCAAACTGCGTTGATCCGCTGATCCGACAGAGCCTCTGCCAGAGCATCACCAGTGTCGATCTCGCGCAGCATGACGGCATTCAATTGTGCGGCGTTCTCGGTCAAGGCCGCCTGTGGACACCCCACGGTCACGGCGCCTGCGCCAATGCGCAAAGCAGCGCGTGCGGCAAGCCGCGCGGCACCCCCCTGTCCTGCACCGCCGGCGATAACCAGCGCGTGCCCGTGACTATATTTATGGCCCTGCGGACGAAGCTGAACCCCTTTCGCGGATGCCTCGTAAACGCGTTCCGACAATTGCGCCGCTGGACGATGATCCAAACCGATATCAGCACAAACCAGCGTGCCACACCATCGCGGCCCATCCGCCAGCAGATGCCCCCGCTTGGGCGCATGAAAACTGACCGTCAAATCAGCGACTGCACAGGCGGCCCGGCTGCCGCCCCGCGTCGAAAACCCGGCATCAACCAGCACCTTGCCACTATCGGCACAAAGCCCGGAAGGCACATCCACCGCCACCACCGGCGGCCAATGGCGCAATCGATCGAACAACGGCAATCCACCACCAGCATCAACACAATCACAAATATCACGCAGCACACGCCCGAGGTCGGTCAAAGGACGGGTCAGCCCGGTGCCAAACAGCGCATCAACAACCACATGGTGCCCCGCCAAATCAGGCCGCGCATCATCGCTCAGAGATGTGATCGCACCGATTTCCGCCCATCGGGCTGCGCTCACCGCCGCATCTGGTGGCTGATTGGCAAGATCACCATAAAACCAGACCTCTACCGCCCAGCCCCTCTCTCTTAGAAGGCGGGCAATCACAAACCCGTCGCCGCCATTATTCCCCGGTCCACACAAAACAACAGCCGACCGTCCCTGCTTCTTTTGAGCATAAATATCCCGGGGGTCTGGGGGCTGGCCCCCAGCCACATCCACGACAGGCGCCCCACC
>NZ_JBELFI010000155.1:2893-4525 GCF_042093035.1 Yoonia sp.
TTTTTTTCAAAACCCGGGGGGGGGGGGGGGGGGGGGCCCCCCCCCCCACATCCACGACAGGCGCCCCACCCGGCCACTTGGCGATGATTGCATCCGCAACAGCCTTGCCAGCACGCTCCATAAGCTCGAGCCCGGTGACGTCCCCACGCGCAATCGCAGCCTGCTCAATGGCGCGCATTTGGGCAGCAGACAGCACTTCGGCAACGGTTTCAGCAGGTAGAGTTTTCAAAACGACCTCATTTCAATCGTTATGCACAAAATTTAAGCAACATGCTGTCTTTCACCCTTCAGACTTGGCCTCAGGTTCCGCCACAAATTGTACCTTTGCAATAGAAATGGTCTGACCACTGTCGAAACACCAAAGGGGGAGTCGCAGCGCGATGAAAAAAATCGAAGCGATCATAAAACCGTTCAAGCTGGACGAAGTGAAAGAAGCACTCCAGGACGTCGGCGTGCAAGGCCTGTCCGTGGTCGAGGTCAAAGGTTTCGGCCGCCAGAAGGGCCACACGGAACTTTATCGCGGCGCCGAATACGTCGTGGACTTCCTGCCCAAAGTGAAAATCGAAGTCGTCCTTGCCGACGATCAGGTGGAAGGGGCGATTGAAGCGATCATTGGCGCGGCCAAGACCGACAAGATTGGTGACGGCAAAATCTTTGTCTCAACCATTGAGCAGGCCATCCGCATCCGCACCGGCGAGACCGGCGAAGAAGCGCTCTAACAGACACCGCGCGACCATTTGCGCAATGAACCACACGAAAACTATGTGACAGAAAGGTAAGACCTTATGAACAACAAAGATGTTCTGAAGCTGATTAAAGACGAGGAAGCCGACTATGTCGACATCCGCTTCACCGACCCCCGCGGCAAGTTGCAGCACGTAACAGTCGTCGCCGATCTGGTCGACGAAGACTTCCTCGAAGAAGGCTTCATGTTTGACGGCTCTTCCATCGCTGGCTGGAAATCCATTGACCAGTCCGACATGAAACTGATGCCACAGGCCGAAAGTGCCTATGTCGATCCGTTCTATGCGGAAAAGACCATCTGCATTAACTGTAACATCGTCGAACCTGACACGATGGAACGCTATCCGCGCGACCCGCGCGGCACTGCCGTGAAAGCCGAAGAGTACCTGAAGTCCTCCGGCATCGGTGACACAGCATATTTTGGCCCCGAAGCCGAATTCTTCGTCTTCGACGACGTCCGCTTCCAGGTCTCCATGAACAAGGTTTCATACGAAGTCGACGCAATCGACGGCGCATGGAATACCGATACTGAATACGAGATGGGCAACACCGGCCATCGTCCCGGCGTCAAAGGCGGTTACTTCCCGGTAAACCCAATCGACGATGCGCAGGAAATGCGCTCAGAAATGCTATCCACCATGAAGCGCATGGGCATGAAGGTCGACAAACACCACCACGAAGTGGCGTCTTGCCAGCACGAACTGGGCTTGATCTTTGGCACACTGACGCATCAGGCGGATGAGCTGCAGAAGTATAAATACGTCATCCACAACGTGGCACAGGCCTACGGCAAATCGGCGACATTCATGCCCAAGCCGATTGCTGGCGATAACGGCACCGGCATGCACGTGAACATGTCGATCTGGAAAGACGGCAAGCCGCTCTTAG
>NZ_JBELFI010000156.1:0-4518 GCF_042093035.1 Yoonia sp.
AACCAAGACGGCGGCTATACCGGAATGACCGCGGCGGATTTCATGGCATGGCTCAGCGGGATGGCGGAGGACGCTGGTGTGCCGATGGATCAACTGATCCTTGGTGGCGATCACCTTGGTCCCAACGTCTGGAAGAATGAGTCTCTCGATGTGGCGATGGAAAAGGCCCGCGAGTTGGTCAAAACCTACGTGCAGGCAGGGTTCAAGAAAATTCACCTCGATACGAGCATGGCCTGCGGCGGCGAGCCAAACCCTACGTTCGTGCAGATCGCCGAACGTGCCGCCGACCTGTGTGTCGTGGCCGAGCAATATGCGCCTGACCCAAGCGAATTAATCTATATCATCGGTACCGAAGTTCCGATCCCTGGTGGTGAAACTGATGAACCAGATGCGTTAGATGTGACGTCTGTTGACCGATTCCACGACACGATTGAGACCCACTACGCCGCGTTCAAGGCGCGCGGTCTGGAAGATGCGTGGACGCGGATCGTCTCTGTTGTCACGCAGCCCGGTGTCGATTTCGGGCACACGTCAATTTATCCTTTCGTGCCTGAGAAGGCAGCCCCACTGAGCGCCGCAATTCTTAAGCAGGACGGCCTGACGTTCGAGGCACACTCGTCAGATTACCAGCCGACAACCGCGCTGGTGTCCCTTGTCCAAAATCACTTCTTTTTCCTAAAAGTCGGCCCCGAATTGACCTTTCGCTTCCGCGAAGCTGTCTGGGCGCTCGCAGAGATCGAAGCCCACATGGACATTGATAACCCCTCCAATGTCCGCGAAGTCATGACCCAATGCATGATTGATGCGCCAAACAATTGGCAATACTACTACAGCGGGTCAGACGCCGACGTCGCCCGCCTGCGCATCTACAGCTACAGCGACCGCATTCGCTATTACTGGGCGGACGCCGCTGTATCTGCCGCTTTGTCAAAGCTGTTCAGCAACCTTTCAGCGCAATCCTTGCCCGAAACGCTGGTGTCGCAATCCTTTTTGGGCCTTGAGTTCGGCGAAATCCCGACGAACGCCAGCACGTTGCTGGAAGACCACATTAACAGATGCGTCAACCGCTACTTTGAGGCCGCCGGTTATTCTTGAAACTGGTCGCATCAACGTTCTCAAATGAAAAACGTGAGAGAGGCTCACACTGCCAATCATTCATCAGGACTTAACCACAACGAACCAACATTCTGCGAGGTCGCGCAACAGAAATCAGCCATTGGTGCGATTTCAGTGAAGGTCAGCTTGGTTCTGCATCTTACCAGTTCATGCGCACCGCAACGAAAGGCGGTTCTTGGAAAGAACAGCCGTTCATTACTGGCGCGGCGAATGCTACTGAAGAGCCCAAACTATCAAATTGCTGCGTTGCAGCTAATGTCCGCAATCGGGCAATTTCTCTGCTTTCCAATTGGGGCAATCCAACGACACTAGCTATCATCACTCGTCTACTATGACACAGCCTCACTGAAGAGACCGACCAGTCAGCCACTCCACTTCACAGCCGCACTTGACCGCCGCTCAACAAACTCTGGCGCGCAATTCAGACTTCTCGCCTTGCCCGCTGCTGGATCAATGATCGCCGACACTATCGCATCCCCGGCCTCTTGCCCGATGCGCCGCGCCGGGAGCCGGACTGTTGTCAATGCAGGTTCAATCTCTGAAGATCCCTTGAAATCACCGATGCCTACAATCGAGACATCGTCCGGCACGGTGAGTCCGCTCGCCGTTGCCCCGTAAAGTGCTCCGGTCGCAAGAATATCGTTGCCGCAGATGAGTGCTGTCGGCCGATCCTTTTGCAAAAACAGCCGCTTCGTATCCTGCTTTGATTCAGAAATGCTATAGACGGTTTCCAGCATCCATTCTTTGGGAATCTCAATACCGGCCGCACGCAAGGTGGTGAGTACGATTTCACGCCGTGCCAGCGCGCGGTCGTTGCCGTGTGTCGGTGGAAACATACAAGCAACGCGTCGGTGCCCTAATTCCAGCACATGCTGTGCAATCAATCTTCCCGCTTGCTTATTGTCTGCACCAATCGAGGGGTAGCGTGATGTTGCGGAATAATTCCACATCAACACGCAGGGGATCTCTTGGCTATCTAATAGTTGAAACACAGCCTCGTCATGGTCCAACCCAGTCAGAATGACGCCATCAACGCGGTGCTCAAGAAATTTTCGCAAGATGGCGTACTCGCGTTGCAGGTCATACCCATGCGAGGCCAGCAGAATGGTAAAGCCATTGGCAGACACCGTATCCGAGAATGCTTGCACGACCTCGGCAAAAATTGCGTGATCCAGTGTTGGAACAAGAACACCAATGGTTCCTGACCTGATCCCATGGATGGTCTGCGCGGCCCGGTTTCGGATATAACCCGTCTTGCGCACTGCGGAATCGATCCTTTTGCGGGTGGCTGGCTTCAAAAGTTCTGGATGGTTGAAATAGCGTGACACCGTAGAAGGAGATACACGCGCCGCCTTAGAGACTGTGAAAATATCTGCCTTTTTCGATTTACTTTCAGTCATTTAAACCGCCATTTCAGCATTTTTATGAAAACATTTGCAAAACTATTTTCATCGCTTAGCGTAAATGGTCAAGCCAAAGTTTGGGAGGATTTTGGGCCAGATGGAATTTCTGTACTACATGGGCGACGTGTTCACCCCGATAAACTTCGGGCTGCTGTTGCTTGGCACCATCGGTGGTCTGATTTTGGGGGCAACACCGGGGCTATCGCCGACAATGGCCGTGGCATTGCTCATTCCGTTCACATTCCAGCTTGAGCCGCAGCAGGGCCTGATTCTGTTGGGTGCTGCCTATACCTCGACTGTTGCTGGCGGGGCAGTCAGTGCCATTTTGCTAAAGATCCCCGGCGCACCAGCCAATATTGCGACCACGCTGGACGGTCACACCATGGCAACCAAAGGCGATGGGGCGAAGGCCTTGCAGCTGTCGTTTATTGCGTCGGCTATCGGTGGCCTTTTTGGTGTTTTCCTTCTGATCTTTCTGACGCCAGTCTTGGCCCAGTGGGCTCTGGCATTTGGCCCGTCACATCTGTTCTGGCTGGCCATCCTTGGCGTGACTGTCATTGGCACTTTGGATTCCAGCTCGGTGGTCAAAGGCCTTTTGTCCGGCTGTATCGGCCTATGGCTGGCCACAATTGGCTTTGATGACATCATGGGTGCGCAGCGGTTCATCTTTCACCCTGCTGTCAGTGGCGGGATCAATGTGATCCCAGCGCTGATCGGGCTTTTCGCGATCCCGCAAGTCATCACGATGTTCACCAAAGGCCGCCGTAGCGACGATGCAGAGATCATCAGTGTGAAGAAACACCCTATCCGCCTGGCATTTGTTGAGGTTTTCAAGCGCAAGACAGCACTCGCGATCGGGACAGTGACAGGGTCTATCATTGGCCTGATCCCCGGTGTTGGCGGACAGATTGCCGGCCTTGTCGCCTATGATCAGTCCAAGAAGTTCAGCAAGGAAAGCGAGAAGTTCGGGACTGGCCACAGCGAGGGTGTGATCGCGGCAGAGAGTGCCAACAACGCCATGGTCGGCCCATCCTTGGTGCCGCTTCTGACGCTTTCTATTCCCGGTTCTCCGACGGCTGCAGTTCTGCTGGGGGGGCTGCTGATCCATGGTATTTTCCCTGGGCCCGACCTCTTCATGAATTATCCGCAAGTGGCGTGGACGTTTATCGACTCCATGCTGATAGGGCAGCTGTTGATGTGTATCTTTGGCCTCTACATCGCTGGATTGGCGGCGAGTGTCGCGCGGGTTCCTCATGCTGTGATGGCAGCAATCGTTCTGGGTTTGGCAGTCTTTGGAAGCTATTCGGTTCAGAATTCCATGGGCGATGTCTATGTCATGGCAACGCTGGGTCTGGGTATGTATTTCCTTGAACGCTTCGGTTTTTCGGCTGCACCCTTGGTTCTCGGCCTTATTCTTGGACCCATTGCAGAGGCGAACTTTATCCAAGGTTCGATGATCGCAAATGCCACTGTCGGCACCGGCACTTATTTCTTTACCGGCTGGCTGAACTGGCTGTTGATCCTGATCGTGGTTGCTTCAATCGCCTATTCAGTCTGGATGGAAATCATGGCGCGCCGTTACACCACCAAAGACGATGCCGTCGCAAAAGAAGAGGCGCTGTCATGACCGATCTGCCCCGCAATCAGCACATCGTTGCATCCGGCCTGATCGCTGCGGTTGGTGTCAGTATCGCCTACATCAGCTTTACGCAGGAACCTGCGGATGCCTTCATCTTTCCGCGCCTGATTTCATCGGTCTTCGCTGTTCTGGCGATTTGGACCTTTGTGAAGGCCATCTTGGGCCGCACCAAAGTCGGTAACGGGATCAGCTATGATGCAATGCGCAACATGCTGCCCGGATTGATCGTTGCGATCATCTACGTCTATTGGGCGGCCAAGGCGCTTGGCTTTTATACCGCCACCGCAATTGCCTTCTTTATCTTGCTTTCACTTTACGATCCGGCCCCGCATTCAGAAATGAAAAGCTGGGGCAAACGGC
>NZ_JBELFI010000157.1:0-4504 GCF_042093035.1 Yoonia sp.
GGAGGTGAGTGGCCGTTCCACGTTTGTAAAGAGTGGGCTGGGTAACGGGTAATGGTTCAGGGCGTCGCGCCAGCGGCGCCCATCCATCATTTAAGGGGCGATCAAAACCCTTGCAGCTTCCCGCGCCGCATCTGTGATCCGATCGCCTGACAGCATTCTGGCAATTTCATCAACGCGCGCTTGCGCATCCAATGCGACAACGGTTGAACGTGTCTCATCCGCGTCCTGCTGTTTTTCCACACGCCAATGATGCCCACCAAGGGCCGCGACCTGTGGCGAATGTGTAACCACCAAAACTTGGCCACCCTGCGCCAGATCCGCCAAGCGCCGCCCCACGGCATCCGCAGTGGCACCACCAACGCCACGGTCAATTTCATCAAAGATCAGTGTCAGCCCATCTGTGGACTGTGTCAGGCAGACTTTCAGCGCGAGCAAGAAGCGGCTCAACTCGCCCCCTGACGCAATCTTATTCAGCGGGCCTGCCGGTGCGCCGGGATTGGTTGCGACGGTAAAGGCCACGGTGTCGATCCCTTCAGGTCCTGCATCCGCATCAGTCAAATGGGTCGCAAAAACCGCGCGTTCCATCTTTAGCGGTGCCAGCTCTTGGGCCATCGCAGCATCAAGCTCTCTGGCCGCCCGCAACCGCTTGTCCCGCAAGGACTTGGCCGCTGCGTCATAGGTACCCCGCGCTTGCGCCAAAGCCGCAGTGAGAACCGCCAGATCACGTGCACTATCATCCAGAACCGAAAGCCGCCGCCGCAAAGTCTGTGCAAAATCGGCAAGGTCATCAGCCAAAACACTATGCTTGCGCGCCAATCCCCGAATAGCAAAAAGACGTTCTTCGACGGCCTCCAACTCGGACACATCAAAAGACAACGCGTCCAAACAATCCGCGACACCGCTCTGTGCCTCGTCCAAAGCCAACAAAGCCCGCTCAATCGCTTCCATCGGCCCATCCAGACGCCCCTCAGCGGCTTCGACCACGCCTTGCAGCCATCGCGAAGCATCGCCGGTCATACCCTCTGCCCCGTTCAGACCGAGTGCCTCACCCGCTTTTGCAATATCCGCACGGATTTTCTCTGAGGCCTGCATGAACCTGCGTTGCGTATCAAGCTGGGCCTCTTCCCCCGCAGCAGGCGCCAAAGCGTCAAGCTCCCCTACGGCGTGGCGCAAATAATCTTCCTCAGCCCGCGCTTGCGCGATCCGCGACTCAGCCTCAGCCAGCGCATCGCGGGCTTGCGACCAAGCGCGCCATGCTGCACGGGTTTCTTTCAAATCCGCCTCAAGACCTGCATAGCTATCAAGCAATTGGCGATGCCCGCGTGGGTTCAGCAACCCGCGATCATCGTGCTGGCCGTGCAGTTCAACCAATGTATCGGACAGGCGTCGCAGAACTTCGCCACTGGCGCGGCGGTCATTGATCCATGCGGTCTTGCGGCCGTCCCGGGTATTGATACGGCGTAGGATCAATTCATCATCCAAAGCGATACCCGCGTCTTTCAACACCGCAATTGCCGGATGACCGTCGGGCAGATCGAACCATGCCGACACCTCGCCTTGGTCTGCACCCTGACGGACCAGTTCCGCACGCCCACGCCAGCCCAGCACGAACCCCAGCGCGTCCAGCAAGATTGACTTGCCCGCACCTGTTTCCCCCGTGAGCACGTTCAAACCCGGCTGAAACGCCAGCTCCAACCGGTCAATGATGAGCATGTCTCTGATATCTAGGCCGCGCAGCATATCAGTGCCCTTCGCCCATGGGACATGATCCCGACGTCTTTATAACCACTCACCGCGCACAACCTGCCGGTAGATCGATGCAACCCAATTGTCACCCACCGGATCGGCTGTCAGCCCCTGCCCGGTCAGCAAGGCAAAGCTGGCGGCGTACCATTCGCTGGATTGGTAGTTGTAGCCCAGAATAGCACCTGCTGTCTGGGCCTCATCAGTCAGGCCAAGCGACAAGTAGCTTTCAACCAGCCGGTGGAGCGCCTCTGGCGTATGCGTGGTTGTCTGGAAATCTTCGACGACTGTGCGGAAACGGTTGCTGGCGGCGATGTAATTGCCACGCTTGAGATAATAGCGCCCGATCTCCATTTCCTTCGCAGCCAAGTGATTGAACGCAAGGTCGAATTTCTGGATGGACGCGGCGGCATATTCGGTATCGGGGTACTGTTCGATCACGCGGCGCAGCGCTTGCAAGGCTTGAAATGTCAGGCCTTGATCGCGCCCGATGTCATCAATCTGGTCGTAATAGGACAATGCCAGAAGATAGGCCGCGTAGGCCGCATCTTGCTGGGTCGGATAGAAGTCCAGGTAACGTTGTGCTGCGGCACGGCTGTTGGGGTAATCGCGATCACGGTGATAAGCGAAGGCTTGCATAATCAATGCGCGCTCTGCGAATTCGGAATATGGATAAAGGCGTTCAATTTCGCCGAATGTGAAGGCCGCGTCATCTGGATCACCTTGCGCAATCTGCTGTTCACCGCGTTCAAAAATCGACTGCGCGGTCAATTCATCAAGCGGCTGGCCACTGCGTTCAAAAGCACCACAGCCCGCCAAGAGGGCCAAAGCAACCGTAAGCCCGATACGCGAAAAGACGCGAGGTGTATTATCCTGACTGGCTGACATAGATCGTCCTCACTCATACCGGCTTTGTCATATCAAGGCACCGATACGCCCTGTATGCGGTCGGTCTAACATAGAAAAATGAGGTGCAAAATGCCTTTTGCATCGGCCCGCGATCAACTGTCAGTGCAGTCGCTCAGGCAACGGCGTCCAGATCGGCCATGCTGACCCCGACGCCGGGCAAACGAGCGGTCGTTTTCGCATCGCAATCCACCCAACGCCAGGCGTCGGGCTGCGCAAAAAGGGCGCGCAGCAATGTATTGCTCAATGCATGGCCCGCCCGCTTGCCGGTATAGCGGCCCAATACTGGCGCACCGGCCGTGTATAGATCTCCCAATGCATCCAGCATCTTGTGACGCACCGCTTCATCACGGTGACGCAGACCTCCGGGTGTCAGCACCTTTGCTCCATCAACGACGACGGCGTTTTCGTAGCTGCCACCAAGCGCCAGGCCATTTGCGCGCATCATATCAACGTCAGCCGAGCGGCAGAATGTGCGGCTGTCGCAAAGCTCGCGCACAAAAGCGCCGTTGGCCATGTTCAACGTCTTCTTCTGGTGTCCGATGGCGGTATCGGCAAAGGCGATTTCAAAGTGGATTTGCAAACTCGTCGCAGGCCCAAGAGTTGCCGAGGCATCGCCATCGCTCACGCTGATCTCTTTGACGATCTCAATTGCACGCAGGGGTGCCGCAAGACGGGTCAAGCCCACTTCCACAATGCCACGCACAAAGCTTGCCGCACTTCCATCAAGGATCGGCACTTCGGGTCCATCAATATCGACGATTGCATTGTGGACACCGCAACCCGCCATCGCAGCCATCAGATGCTCTATCGTGGAGACGGTGACGCCAGCGGAATTGCCAAGGCGCGTGTTCAATGGCGAAACCGTCACGTAGTCCCAGCGCGCAGGCAATCGCGGCGTTCCGGTCACATCGATCCGGCGGAATACAATCCCTGTGTTGGCCGACGCTGGCCGCAACACAACGCGCACAGCCGCACCTGAGTGCAAGCCAGTGCCCTCAAAGGTGAGGTCAGATTTCAGCGTCGTTTGCACGTTCCAGCACTCCGGAAACTTTGTTTCGTTACATATCCAACTAGAATGCAGATGCAGCATTCTCAACTCACTCTTTGCGACGGACTGAAACATGATCTTTCACAAATAAAACGAGTATACAACTTCGCCCTACAACCCTTTGTAAACCATAAAAAAGGGCCGCTCGATGGCGACCCTTGTTCTCAGAATGACGTGGCGTTTAAATTTGCCACTGTGACCTTTCAGTTGGCCTGTCGGCGCAAGAATGCAGGGATTTCGATCTTTTCCTGCTCCGCATCGCGTTCAGGTTCCTGATGCAAAGCCGTTACTTGTGGCTGGGCACGAGATGGTTGCTGTGCCGTGTCTGCCTGCGTTCCGGTCATGCGGTTAATCAAAGAGTTGATTCCGAACCGCGGCTTGTCGGCTTCCGGTGCAGCCGCTACTGGCGCGGCCGCCTGTGGCTGGGTTTGGTTGTTTGGCACGCGGCTGACGGCGGCTTGCAGACGGGCCATTGCCTCTGGCGACGGCGTTCCAGGGGCCGCGGGTGCGCGCGGTGCGACGAAATTGTCTGCCTCTGCCATCACAGGCTCAGGGCGCGGTGCATAGGCGGGCGGTGGAAGATCATCCGCTGCAGCTGTTTGCGGCTCAGATGCTGCTATTGGCGTTGGCGCCGGTGTCTGTGCAGGTGCATCGAGGGATTCAAAAAGCGTCGGTGCAAGTGCCACGGTTTCGGCAGCGACGGCAGGTGTCACTTGCGCAGCCGGCTCACGTGCAGGCTCTGCTGCGGGCTCCAATGGTGCTGCCATTGAACGGCGTGGCGCTGGCGCGTCCATGTGACTGGCG
>NZ_JBELFI010000158.1:0-4456 GCF_042093035.1 Yoonia sp.
CTTTACGGACTACGCACGTGGTGCCATGCGCCTTTCCGCGCTGATGGGCATCCCCACAACCTACGTGATGACCCACGACAGCATCGGACTTGGCGAAGACGGCCCGACGCACCAGCCGGTTGAACATCTGGCCATGCTGCGCGCAACACCAAACACCAATGTCTTCCGCCCTGCCGACACCGTCGAAACCGCCGAGGCATGGGAGTTGGCGCTGACATCGCAAAAGACACCTTCTGTGCTGGCCTTAACCCGTCAAGGCCTGCCGACAGTCCGGACAGAGCACAAAGGCAAGAACCTGACTGCCCAAGGCGGCTACGTCTTGGCCGATGCGATTGCCAAGCGTCAGGCGATCTTGCTAGCCACAGGCTCTGAGGTATCCATTGCGTTGGCGGCGCGCGATCTGCTTGAAGCCGAAGGGATCGGTACACGCGTTGTCTCCATGCCATGCTGGGAATTGTTCGAAGAACAGGACGAAGCCTACCGCAAGCGCGTCCTGCCCGGCGGCCCCGTGCGCGTCGCAATTGAGGCGGGCATCCGCTTTGGCTGGGACCGTTGGTTGTTCGGGGAGCGCGGCAAGCGCGAGAAATCCGGCTTCATCGGGATGCACGGCTTTGGCGCCTCCGCCCCGGCCGAAGAGTTGTTCGCGCAGTTTGGTATTACGGCCAAGGATACGGCCGAAAAGGTCAAATCCCTGCTGAAGTAAGCGAAACAGGTTCGCCGCTAAACATCCGGCCGCGCTGCTTTGTCAGCGCGGCTATTATGTATCGCGGTGGTAAAGCACCGGAAACCAGTCTTCACGCAGCTTTTGGCCCGCAACCATGCCGTGACCCGGGAATGGCGGAGATGTCGGCCCCGGACGATCCACATAGCGCGCGTCATCGCCCAAAAGGCGTAGCGAAAAAGCGCGGCGGCGGCTGGCCGCTTCGTTGCCGCGTGCGCCATGCAATATACGGTAGTGAAAAGCGACCGCATCGCCTGGCTCCATCTGATATTCTACGATCTGCATATGCTCCGCATCAGGATCAGGCACGGGCATGAAATCTTGCTCACTTGGGTAGAAATCAGTCTCTGAGAGCCAGCGTGTCGGTAAGACTTCTTTGTCCCATTTATGCGAACCAGCCACGCAGCGCAGCGATGCTTGACGCACGGGATCAAGCGGCGACCAGAAACTTACGTTTTGCTGACCTTCAACGAAATAATAGGGACTGTCTTGGTGCCAAGGCGTGGGCTTTGACGTCCCCGGCTCTTTGACCAGAACATGGTCATGGAAAAGCTGGCAGCTTTGCGATTTCATCAGATCGGCCGCGACCTCTGCGGCGGGTGACTTTCGGACCGCAGCTTCAAACGGGGCAATGCGAGACCAGTTGCAATAGTCATCAAAGAAGCGTCCCGCTTCACCACTATGTAAGTTTTCGGCGGCAAAGGGTCCGGGCTCGGCCATATTGGTCGCAATGCCATCGCGCAATTCATCGACCCAGTCGGCAAACAAACCCTTTATCAAAACGACACCGTCCCGCTGATAGGCCACCACATGCTCAGACGATATCAAAGGATGCATATCCTAACTCCGAAGATTTCATTCACGTGTGCGGATCAGTTGCGCATCGCATCGACGATATGCTGAAAGTCGAGACTGTCGACACGCGTCATTGTCCAATCGGGAAATGCACGGGTTTCGACTTTCTTCACATCAACGATTTTGAAATCGTTGTGCCGCGGATCGCGGCTGATGCTTTCCAAAAGCCGGTCAAGCGTATCTTCGTCGCCCTCCAACACCTGACAAAACGCTTGCCCATTGAATCCCAGAGCGCCTGTCACGCCATGAAGAGCGTTTCGTTTTGCCGCCTCTGCAACGATCGCATCGACCTCTTTTTCGCCCAAACCAGCGCGTGCTGCGCTGAAGTACATCACACGTTTCATGTCTCATCTCCCTGGCGCGCCGAGGGGTGGTCCCTACACGCCATGCCTTCTAGCGCTCACATTAGCGCTAACACAGCGAATGTGAAATCTGTTATCGCTAACAACTTGAAATTTATGTGTTTTTTCTATGCATACCACTGTACGCCGCCTATACGGAGACAAAATGGATTCGGTTGAGGACAGGTCCCATGACAGTTACCGTCGGCATCAATGGTTTTGGCCGCATTGGACGTTGCACCTTGGCGCATATTACAGAGGCCGCGCGCAATGATGTGCAAGTCGTCAAGATCAACGCCACCGGACCGATTGAAACCAATGCGCATCTGCTGAAATACGACAGTGTGCACGGCCGTTTCGGCAGCCCCGTGAAAGTCAACGGCCACACACTTGATCTGGGGCGTGGCCCGATCGATGTGATGTCCACCTATGTTCCCGCAGAGCTGGATTGGGACGGTGTTGACGTTGTTCTGGAATGCACCGGTAAATTTAACGATGGCGAAAGATCTGCGATCCATCTGGAACGTGGCGCCAAGAAAGTGCTGATCTCTGCCCCCGCTAAGAATGTCGACCGCACGGTTGTCTATGGCGTCAACCACCGCGATCTGATCGCAGCGGAGCGTCTGGTGTCAAACGGGTCTTGCACCACCAACTGCCTTGCCCCGCTTGCCAAAGTACTCAACGATGCAATCGGGATTGAGCGCGGGATCATGACGACTATCCACAGCTACACAGGCGATCAGCCCACGCTCGACCGGCGCCACAATGATCTTTACCGCGCGCGCGCCGCTGCGATGGCGATGATCCCAACCTCAACGGGTGCCGCAAAAGCCTTGGGCGAAGTGCTGCCGGAACTCTCCGGCAAACTTGATGGCACCGCAATGCGCGTCCCCACACCAAATGTCAGCGCCGTTGACCTGACGTTTGAAGCGAGCAAGTCTGTCACTGTGGAAGAGGTGAACGCTGTCGTTGCTGAAGCCGCCGCCGGATACATGGGCATGGTCATGTCCTACGACGACGAGGCCAAAGTCAGCATTGATTTCAACCATACCACCGAAAGCAGCATCTTCGCGCCTGACCAAACCAAGGTTGTCGGCGGCAAGACAGTGCGCGTTCTAGCGTGGTATGACAATGAATGGGGCTTCTCCGCACGCATGGCGGATGTGGCCGCCACAATGGGGCGCTTGCAATAAAACCCCTTCCCCAGAGTTTCCCAAGGCCCGCCTTCGCGCGGGCTTTGCCATTTCCCAAGCATCCCGCTAGATCATAGCACCATGACAAATACCATCGCCCTCTGGCTTGCTTTCGTCATCGCCGCATTCCTTGCGTTCGATCATTTTCTATATGAATGGGCAAACATCGTTTTCCTGCTGCGCAAGCTATTTGATCTGATAGAATGGCTTGCGTTCTGGCGATAGGCACGATCAAAGGTTGACCTTTCCGCATAAATCGCAATGTTAGCGCCAACATTGACCCGAAGGAGATTACCATGGCCGTCAAAGTCGCTATTAACGGATTTGGCCGTATTGGCCGCAACGTGCTGCGCGCGATCATCGAGAGCGGGCGCACCGATATTGAAGTCATAGCCATCAATGATCTTGGCCCGGTGGAAACCAACGCACACCTGCTACGCTTTGACAGTGTCCACGGACGCTTCCCCGCCACTGTAACCACGACCGAAACAACTATCGACGTGGGCCGGGGCCCGATGGAGGTCACCGCGATCCGCAACCCCGCTGATCTGCCTTGGTCGGGCGTCGATGTGGTTCTGGAATGCACCGGTATCTTCACATCCAAAGAGGCATGCCAAGCGCACCTCGACAACGGTTCCAGCCGTGTTCTGATCTCTGCACCTGGTAAGGACGCCGATAAAACGATCGTTTACGGTGTGAACCACCAGACACTGACCAGCGATGATATCGTCGTTTCCAACGCATCCTGCACCACCAACTGTCTTTCTCCTGTGGCGAAAGTCCTGAACGATGCGATGGGCATCACCAAGGGCTTTATGACGACGATCCACAGCTACACTGGCGACCAGCCGACGTTGGATACGATGCATAAAGACCTCTATCGCGCGCGCGCAGCGGCTTTGTCGATGATCCCGACGTCAACCGGCGCAGCCAAAGCGGTTGGTTTGGTTCTGCCGGAATTGAACGGCAAACTCGACGGCGTCGCGATCCGCGTGCCGACGCCGAATGTCTCTGTGGTTGACCTAACCTTTGAAGCGACCAACGCTACAACCGTGGAACAGGTGAACGCCGCCATCATCGCTGCGGCTGAGGGTCCGTTGAAGGGCGTGCTGGCCTACACCGACCTGCCGATGGTGAGCTCTGACTTCAACCACGACCCGCATTCCTCGATTTTCCACCTCGACCAAACCAAAGTGCTCGATGGCAATATGGTGCGGATTCTGACGTGGTACGACAATGAATGGGGCTTCTCCAACCGGATGGCTGATACGGCTGTTGCGATGGGTAAATTTATCTAAGGTATCAACGCCCTAGACGACAATTTGATTATCATGCGCGAAGAAATC
>NZ_JBELFI010000159.1:0-4333 GCF_042093035.1 Yoonia sp.
GCCCGATGTCTGTTGTGCAGTTCGATGCGCATTCTGACCTTTGGCCTGACGATGACATGGGCCGCATCGATCACGGTACCTTTATGTATAAGGCTGTGAAACTGGGATTGGTGGATGTCACACGCTCCCTGCAGATTGGCATTCGCACGGATTGCGAAGACTATCTTGGCATGCCCTTTATCGATGCTCGCGGTTGCCATGAACAGGGTAGCGGATGGGTCGCAGAGCAGATCAAGGACCGTGTTGGCGATCATCCGGCTTACGTGACCTTTGATATTGACGCGCTAGATCCAGCCTTCGCGCCGGGGACAGGGACGCCTGTCTGGGGTGGGCTCGCGTCCTGGCAGGCCGCCGCGATCTTGCGCGATATGGCGGGGGTCAATTTGGTAGGAGGCGATATTGTCGAGGTCTCCCCACCCTATGACACGACAGGCGCCACCGCGATTGCCGGCGCCCATGTCGCAATGGAGATGTGCTGTCTGGCACTTTGGAACAAGAGGAAATCCTGATGCCAAATATGCCCATATCCGGAAATGATCTGGCCCGTTTCTCTGGTCCGCAGACGTTTATGCGTCTGCCTGACGCCTGCATCGCGGAGGGTCTTGATGTCGGGTTTATCGGCATTCCGATGGATATCGGCACCTCTTGGCGCTCTGGCACGCGCATGGGGCCAAAGCAATTGCGCGAGCAATCGGCGATGATCCGGCCTTATAATATCCAAACGGGTGCGGCCCCGTTTGATGCTTTGCAATGTGCAGACCTAGGCGATGTGGCCGTCAACACGTTTTCACTCACTGACAGTATTCGTTTGATAACAGAGACATATGCTGCACACCTCAAGCATGATTTCATACCGATGACCTTGGGCGGCGACCATACGTTGACCTTGCCCGTGCTGCGCGCTGTGGCGGCCAAACACGGGGCCTTGGCACTGGTACATGTGGACGCCCATGCCGATGTAAACGATGAGATGTTTGGTGAACGTGAAACCCACGGCACCGTCTTTCGCCGCGCTTATGAAGAGGGCCTCATCACGGCCGACAAGGTTTTCCAGATCGGGTTGCGCGGCACCGGCTACACGGCCGATGACTTCACCGAGGCCGCAGATTGGGGCTTCAACCAATATCTTGCGTCTGACCTTTGGCATAAGTCGCTCAGCCCGCTCGCCGCCCAGATCAAGGCCAAGATCGGCGACCAACCTTGCTATATCACCTATGACATCGACAGTCTGGATCCCGCCTATGCCCCCGGCACGGGCACGCCTGAGATTGGTGGCCTGACCACGCCGCAAGCGATGGAGCTGATCCGCGGCTTGCGTGGGCTCAACATCGTAGGCTGTGATCTGGTAGAGGTGTCTCCGCCATATGACACGTCTGGGAACACGGCCTTGACGGGTGCAAACCTGATGTTTGAGATGCTCTCGATTTTGCCCGGTGTGCCCTACAGATAGCGCATTTTTGGCCTATGTGGGTCATCAAAGAAACCTTTCATCGCCTTCGGGGAGTGTCATGCGCATTATCATCATTTTGGGCCTGCTTCTGGTGGGGCAGTTCGCCTACATGCGTTTTGCGCCTGCCAGTGTTGCGAAATTCCATCAACTGCCGCAGGTCAATGCCCCCGGCGATGTGGCATATTGGGGCGGCTATCTTGCGGTCAGGCCGATCTCTGAGCCAGCCGAGACTGTGCTTGCTGCGTTGCAGGACATTGCGTTGAACACGGACCGTACCCTGCGTTTTGCGGGTCGCCTTGATGAAGGCATGATAACCTTTCAAACCCGGACGAAGGTCTTGGGCATCCCCGATTACACGACCGTTGCCGTCAAGAATGATTTGCTGTTTATTTATGGACGTTTGCGCTTTTCCTACTACGATCAAGGCGTCAATAAAGCCCGCGTTCTGGCGTGGCTTGACGCGCTTGGCCCCTTGACCGCCCCGCTTTGATCGGCCACTTCCAATCCTATGATCGCACCTGATAAAATTGAACAACTCATCGACCGTTTCCAGTTTTTGGAGGCGAAGATGGCCGATGGTTCTGCCGGCAATGAGATTGCGAAGCTGGGCAAGGAATATGCGGACCTGCGCCCGGTCGTGGAAACCGTTACCGCCTACAAAGACCTTTTGGCGCAAATCGCGGATGCGGAGGCGATGCTCGGTGATCCTGAGATGAAAGAGCTCGCAGAGATGGAGCTACCGGAACTGCGCGCCGCACTGGATGCCTCAGAACACGACGTGCAATTGGCGCTCTTGCCAAAGGACGCCGCCGACGGGCGCCCTGCGTTGCTGGAAATCCGGCCCGGGACTGGCGGTGATGAAGCCGGTCTCTTTGCCGATGATCTGCTGCGAATGTACCAACGTTATTCCGAAGGGCAGGGCTGGCGCTTTGAAATTCTCGAAGAAAGCCGCAGCGAGTTGGGGGGGATCAAGGAAGTTGTGGCCCGCATCGCAGGCGATGGTGTCTTTGCAAAGTTGAAATACGAAAGCGGGGTGCATCGCGTCCAACGTGTGCCCGAAACCGAAAGCGGCGGGCGTATTCATACCTCTGCGGCGACCGTGGCCGTACTGCCTGAGGCGCAGGACGTGGATATTGAGATCAACCCGTCCGATATCCGCATCGATACGATGCGCGCATCCGGCTCTGGCGGGCAGCACGTGAACACCACCGACAGTGCGGTGCGCATCTTGCATGAACCCACCGGTATCATCGTTGTGAGTTCCGAAAAATCCCAGCACCGCAACCGAGAGATTGCAATGCAAGTCCTCAAAACCCGCCTGTTCGATCTTGAACGCCAGCGGGTGGACAGTGAACGCTCTGCTGATCGGAAATCTCAGGTCGGCTCCGGCGATCGCTCAGAGCGGATCCGTACCTATAACTTCCCGCAGGGGCGCATGACGGATCACCGGATCAATCTGACGCTCTATTCGCTTGGGCAGGTGATGCAGGGCGATCTGGAAGAGGTCATCACCGCATTGCAGGCCGATGCACAGGCCACATTGCTGGCAGAGATGGGCGCGTGAGCGAAGATGATGCGCTGCGCGAAGGGGCGCTGAAACTGTTGGAAGCAGGTGTCCCTGACCCCGGGCGCGAGGCGCGGCTGTTGTGGCGCGCCGCAAATGACGCGCAAACCTATTTTGCAATGATTGCTGAACGCGCCAGACGCAAGCCGATGTCGCATATCTTGGGTTACCGGGATTTCTACAAACATCGGTTCATCGTTACTCCCGATGTATTGGACCCACGCCCTGAAACTGAAACCTTGATTGAAGCCGCATTGCAGGTTGGCTTTGACCGCGTGCTGGATTTGGGGACGGGCAGCGGGTGTGTCTTGCTGTCACTCTTGGACGAACGCAAGGCGGCCACAGGTGTGGGGACCGATATCTCCAAGCCAGCGTTGGACGTCGCCGGGCGCAATGGCGCGGCAATTGGCGTGGGAAAACGCGCCGTTTTCACGATTTCAGATTGGTTTGCGACAGTGGAAGGCACATTCGATCTGATCGTCTCCAACCCGCCCTATATCGCCTTTGATGAAATGGACGTGTTGCAGCCGGAGGTGCAGCTCTTTGAACCATTCAGTGCGCTCACGGACGGGGCTGACGGGCTGAGCGCCTATAGCGCAATTGTCGCGGGTGCGTCGGCATTTTTGCGCCGCGGCGGATCCCTGATGGTGGAGATTGGGCCAACGCAGGGACAGACCGTGCAGAAAATGATGCAGGATGCGAAATTCACCGATGTATCGGTGATACCCGATCTGGACGGGCGCGACCGTGTTGTCATTGGCAAAAAACCGCAAAATCACGAACTTTCGTCGTAAATTTGTGCATTTTGCGTAATTTGGGCTTGTCTTGGCCCCATCCAACCGCTTATTTAATGGGTATCGACAGGGACGAGGCTCGCCACTGACCCCCCTGAGATTAGTCGCCAAACATCGCAAGGCCCAACCCTCGGACGCGCAAAAATAGCGCGATATGGCCCGCGCAACGACAGCCAAAGGCTTGAAAGCACTTACATGAGATCATCGAAGTCACGGTCGCGGAATAAGAACCGCAATAACCGGCCCACGGGCGGGAACATCATCAATCGGGTTTTTGATAGCTCCGGTCCAGATGGCAAGGTGCGCGGGACCCCGCAGCAAATCATCGAGAAATATAATCAGCTGCACCGCGATGCCGTTCTGTCTGGCGACCGAGTGGATGCTGAAAACTTCGCCCAACACGCAGAACATTACACGCGCCTGCTCGCAGAGGCCCAACGAGAGGTGGATGCCAAACGCGAAGAGCAGGAAGAACAAAACCGCCAGCGTCAGGCAGAGCGAGACCGCGAACGCCAGGACCGGTTG
>NZ_JBELFI010000160.1:0-4329 GCF_042093035.1 Yoonia sp.
GACCTTGCTTCTTTTCAACCAAATGGCCGTTTTCACAGAGATATACTTTTAGCGAACAGAACCATAGATGCTCTGCCGTCTTTCGCCGTTAGAGCGACAAATATCGTGATCATAGTTTGTCACTGCTTCATTATTGAAGCAGACGAACCAAGCGCTCGTCCATTGAGCCTGCCCACCATTGGTTGCGTGAGTTATTCAACGTCTATCAGCGGTCCATGACAAATCGCGCTAGACAAGATCCGCCAACTTCAACCTCTGGATCTTCCCCGATGGCCCCTTCGGCAATTCAGGTAAAAAATGAATGGTGTCAGGCGATTTGAACTTCCCTAGGCGTTCCTGACAGAGCGCAATCAACGCCTTCTCTGACAACTGCGACCCTGGTTTGATCGCGACCGCCGCTTCAACCGTTTCACCATAGCTTTTGCAGCTTCGCGCAAAGGCGGCAGCTTCGATGATGTCAGGCTCCGAATAGAGCACTTCATCAATTTCGCGCGGCGCGATATTTTCGCCGCCCTTGATGATCAACTCTTTCAGTCGCCCTGTCACAAAGACATAGCCATCCTCATCCACATGCCCCAAATCGCCTGTGCGCAACCATTCGCCAGCAAATGTCTTTTCGGTTGCGTCGGGATTGTGAAGATACTCCACCATCACATTAGGGCCACGTATCGCAATCTCACCTTCCTGATTGGCGGGCGCCGCCTCGAGATCGGGTGTCAGGATGCAAACTTCATTGCCGTAAGCGACCCCCGGTGATCCGATCTTGCGCACACCGGGCGGGAGCGGGTTTGACAGGATTTGGGCCGCGGTTTCTGTCAGGCCCATGGTTTCGATGATGGGCACGTTGAATCGTTCTTCAAATGCAGATTGCGTCTCGACGGCCAGTGCGGATGATGCAGAGCGGCCAAAGCGCAGGCGTTCGCGGACCTCGGGCGCGGGGTTGGCGTCATTGTGTAGAAGATGGCTGATAATAGTAGGGACGACCGAGAACCAGGTCACCTGCGCCACTTCTGCTTGGTCCCAGAACTTGCTGGCCGAGAATTTTGCGGTCATCGCCAGGGAGCCGCCCGAAACAAGCGCGCCCATCATCGTCACGCAAAGTCCGTTGATGTGATAAATCGGCAGGACACAAAACCCGCGATCAGCTGACGACAGGTCATGTGCAATGGCTGTCGTCCACCCACCAGCCAATAAGCTAGCATGAGAGTGCACAACGCCTTTGGGCTGGCCTGTCGTGCCTGAGGTATACATCAAGAGCGCATGTTGGTTGGCGGTAAATTCAGGGATTTCAGCCTTGTTCTGCAATAAGTCGGGGGCAATGATCTGAAGGCCTTCTGGCGCGACTTTTGCAATGGCCTCGATCTGACTGTCATGAACAAACGCAAATCGCGCACCACTGTGATCCAGCGCATAGGCAATTGCCGATGGACCCGCAGCAAGGTTGATCATCGTGGCCCGAAAACCACCATAAAGGGCAGCATAGACCGAAAGCACACCATCGCGGCCATTAGGATGTACAATGGCGACACATTCGCCTTGCTTGATGCCAGAGCCTGTGAGGCCCTGCGCCATGCTGCGCGCTTCATCACGTAACTCACGCCAAGTCAGTTGCTCATCGGTTTCAGGGAAAACGATGGCAATGCCGCCGTCTTCTGCCCGCGCGTCAAGCCAATCTTGAACCGTGCCTTGAGGCGGTACAATTTTGTTAAAAATCATTCGCCGGCCTCAGTCCAGTAGTCGCCAAAAATGTCTTCGACAGCAGGTTCGTTGGCCGGAATTTCCCGAACGATCTTGGTTGCCTGCATGAAATGGCGCCAATGCAGGTTGGTATCGATGGAATTGCCACCCCAAGACCCGCAGCCCATCGACAGTGAAAACGGCATACCATTGGTAAACGACCCACCCGTCGCAAAAGTGTGCGCTTGGTTCACAATAACGCGACTGGTGGGGATCGCCTTTGCAAGCGTGAGGGGCCTGTCGCTGGTTTGCGTGTGAATGCCAACAGAATGACCCGCACCTTGGTGCATCTCGATCTCATGTGTGATGCGTACCGCGTCGTCAAAATCTTTCGCCCGATAAACGGTCAAGACGCGGCTCAACTTTTCGCCCGATAACGGATGATCAGGGCCAATACCCTTGGTCTCAACGGCAAGATATGCCGTGTCGGCGGGCACTTCGTCGCTCAGGCCTAGTCCGGCGATCATCTTATCTGCATCTTGCGCAATCGCTAGCGGGTTCAGATGCCCTTTCACCCACAGCTTGGATGTTACTTTGGTTTCATCCGTGATTAATGCGCCGCCCGTACGGGCCATTTCGGATGCAAAGGCATCGTAAATCTCATCCACCACAACAACGGCGTTCTCGGAAGAGCAGGACGTTGCATTGTCAAAGGTTTTAGAGGCTTTGATCTTTTCGGCAGCAGCGGCCAAATCGGCGGTTTCATCGACGATGACAGCAACATTGCCAGCGCCCACGGCCAGCGCAGGCGTCCCTGACGTATAGGCCCGTTTCACGTTGTTCTGGCTGCCAGTGACAACAATCAAGTCTGCAATCTCAAGCAGTCGCTGGGTTTTTTCTTTGGACCCACGTCCGGGGATCATCTGCACCAAATCGCGGTCAATCCCAAGCTTGTCAAACTCGGTGTGGATATAGCCGAGTAAAGCTTCGCACGTTGGAACGCCTTTTGGAGAAGGCGAGACCACAATCGCGTTCCCGCACTTAAGGGCATTGATGATGTTGTTTGCAGGCGTCGCTCCGGGATTCGTGGAGGGAACAACAGCACCGATCACGCCAATCGGGCGCGCAATTTCGGTAATGCCTGTTGCAGGGTCGTCGCTGATAATCCCTTGGGTCTTTGCGTGTTGAATGTCGCGCATCAGGCCCAGCGTCTTGCGATGGTTCTTTGTAATCTTGTCGGGCACGTTCCCGAGCCCGGTCGTTTCAACCGCAAGTTCCGCCAGATGGCGATTGCGGGAAGGCTCCATGATGGCCCAGGCCGCGGCCTGTGCGGCGCGGTCATAGGCTTTTTGTGAACCGCCACGCTCAAAGGCGCTCTGGGCCGTGCGCGCACGTGCGACGATGGCTTCTACCTCTGCGATGGGATCAATGGAGTTCATGGGGACTATCCTGTTGATGCGGGGGCGCAGCACCCAATCAGGGGCGCTGCGCTGTTAGTCTAGAGACCGGCCAGAAGCTCTTCGAGCGTCTCCTGACGTGCGGCCCACATTTCGAGGACTTCGTCACGTGTCATGATGGCCATTGGCGAACCACCGGCGGCCATGCGGCTTTGCACGCGGCCATTCTCGAACATGGCAGGCACGGTTTCGGCCAGCTTGTCAATTATGGGCTGTGGCGTGCCCTTTGGCACCATCACACCGCGGAAGTTCACGGATGCGTTGTCGATGTCAAAGCCTTGCTCCATCATGGTTGGGACGTCTGGCAGGAACTCTTCGTTGCGCTCCAGGTCGAACACTCCAAGGATCTTCACGTTGCCAGCTGCCTGCGCACGGAACGCATCGGACAGGTTGTTAACACCGCCAAGAACTTCGCCTGCGATCACGGCGCGCATCGCACCTGCACCGCCAGCGTTATTCGGGATATAGGCCAGTTCCACGCCAGCCGCTTTCTCAAGCTGCAAAGCCGCGATGTGGTGACCCACAAAGAGACCCGCGCCCGAGAATGTCAGACCACCTGGGTTCGCCTTTGCATAATCGACCACGTCCGCCATTGAGTTGAACGCGCTGTCGGCGCCAACAACGAAGACTGCAGGGTCGGCGCCCCAGTTTGCAATCGGCTCAAAGCTGTCGGTCGAGTAAGACACGCCACCTTCGATAGACTGTGCCACAAAGTGCGGAATGTTATAGGCACCCAGCGTATAGCCGTCTGCTTCTGCTTCGGTCGCAAACCAGTTCCAACCGACACGGCCACCCGCACCGGGGCGGTTCACAATGGCGATTGGCATGCCAAGCGCATCTTCGTTGCCGGCGGTCATCGTCACAATGCGCGCCTGAAAGTCGGTCGCACCACCTGCGCCGTAGCTGACCATCATCATGATGGGCCGTTCGGGATAGCTGCCATGACCATCAGCATAGGCTGTTCCTGTCATTGTGGCCAAGGCCAGTGCGGCCCCTGCAATCCATTTTTTCATAGTATCCTCCCTAGGGTTAACTCTGCCGCCTTTGCGGTTCAGAAAAAAATCTCTCGCGGTGTGAAAACATTCAGCAGTTGCGCGAAAAGACCGTACATGACCGCCATGAAACCAGCGGTAATCAATAGCCGTTTGCCCCAGCTTTTCATTTCTGAATGCGGGGCCGGATCGTAAAGTGAAAG
>NZ_JBELFI010000161.1:0-4129 GCF_042093035.1 Yoonia sp.
GGATCACATCCATGACGCGGTGCCAGTTGCGCGAATGGCGCATTGTGCCTTCTGCGTCTCGCTGAACGTGTTCCGACAGATCAAGACCCGAACAATAATGCCCCGCCGTGCCTGTCAGGATTACAACGCGCACGCCCTCGGGCGGGTTGGAAAAGAACCCGTCGATCGCGTCGAGAAGTTCATCGCACATTGCATTTCTTTTTGCCGGACGATTCATCGTCAGCGTCGCAACGGGCCCGTCAATTTCGACAAGCAGAACAGAGGCTATGGTTTCGGCCTTGGTCACATTGGCTTCCTTACTTAATTGGCATACGTGCAGCTGCGTCGAGACGGATCACGGTTCCGTTCAACATTGGGTTTTCGACGATACTCTGCGCAAGTTGTGCGTATTCGTCAGCGTCACCCATACGCGATGGGTACGGAACGGCCTTGAGAATCTCAGCCCGGATATCGTCGGGAAGCCCGGCACTCATGGAAGTCTCAAACAAACCCGGAGCGATGGCCATGACGCGGATGCCAAACCGGGCGAGTTCACGCGCGGCCGGAAGGGTCATCGAAACGATCCCGCCTTTGGAGGCGGAATAGGCCGCCTGTCCGATCTGCCCGTCTTCAAATGCGACAGAGGCGGTGTTGATGATCACGCCACGCGCACCGTCAGCATCTATCGGGTCTGCCGCTGCCATAGCACGGGCGGCAATGTTCATAACAGAATAGGTACCCAGAAGGTTTACCCGGAGCGCTTGCTCGAAGCTGCCGATGGTCAGACTGCCGTCACGCGGCAATATGCGTGCTGCAGTGCCAATGCCGGCGCAGTTGACGACAACACGCGGGACGCTCTGTGTTTCTTCAATTTCGCCAAACACCACTTCGATTGCCGCGCTGTTAGTTACGTCGACTCCATAGGCGGCACCGCCCACCTCTTCAGCCGTGCGCTGCGCGGCGCTCTCACTCAGGTCCAGACACGCGACCCGAGCACCAGCCTTTGCAAATCGACGAGCCGTCGCGGCCCCAAGGCCGCTCCCCGCACCCGTGATTGCTACAGATATGTCTTGTAGAATCATTAACTCACTCCCTGAAGCAATTAAGACCATGACGGAACAGTTCAGTCAATGAACAATTATAATTGTTCAATATCAGATGTTTAAAATCAATACCCCGCAAATTTTCCGCGAAATATTGGCCTAGCGGCCTTCCCCAGCCTCTAGTAATGATGCGGCACCGGAAATTGCAGACCGGAACAGGCCGACCAGCGCGGGCGCGTTCTCCTCTGACCTCGCCATAATACCAACGGCCCCTTCTGTCGGCCCCATATCAATATCCAAGGCGACAAGGCGACCAGCCTCCAAATCATCGGCGACAACCCCACGCGAAATGAACCAAACTGGCCTTAAGGCCCCCAAGGTCATTGCACGCCCTAATGCGCCGGATACGCATTCTATCCGATCACCAAAGAGCGCCATCCCCCGGGTCATCATCAATCGTGCCACCAAGGGGCGTATGGCGGCAGTTTCGGGCGGGTAAATCACGACGTCCTCTTCGATCTGCTCAAGCCGCGTGGCATCCACTCTGGGGTGATCAGGGGCCACAACAGCAACCACACTTTCCGTATAGAGTGACGTGAACGACAGCCCTCGCATCGTGTCGGACGGACCCAATCGCCCGACAACAAGATCAAGATCACCGCTTCTCAGACGGTCTGTTAGAAAGCCATGCCCGCCCTCGTCAACATGCAGGATGGTTGTCGGTGAGGAGAGCCGGAACCTTTCAATGGCCAAAGGCAAGACCTGCGCCGCGACGCTAGGCAATACACCAATCTTAAGGACGTGCCCGCCCGCTTCGGTCAAAGACGCGATACTGCTTAGCCCTTGGGTCAGTGCCGCCGTGCTTTGCTCGGCATATTGCAGAAAAACGCGACCTTCCGGTGTAAGCTGAACTCCGGAGCGATCACGGGTCATGAGCGAAACAGACAGGATGTCTTCAAGATCACTTAGCGTCTTAGAGATTGCCGGCTGCGAAAGGTTCAACTGCTCGGCCGCGCGTTTCAGCCTTTTGGCGCGCGCGATCGCCACAAATGCCTCGAGGTGGCGGAATTTTATCCGTCGGTCCATTTTTAGTTTCCAATTTCGATAAGTATACCATCACATATATCAATTTACTTTCAGTTTCGATGCATCAAAATGGACAAACATCAAGATTCGGGTCGATTATTGAAGGGGGCAAAAATGAATACACAGATTGTGATTATTGGTGGTGGTCCATCTGGTCTTCTGTTGTCCCAACTCTTGGACAAGCGCGGCATCGACAGCATTGTCTTGGAACGAAAAACCAAAGACTACGTCCTTGGTCGCATTCGCGCGGGCGTGTTGGAACAAGGGCTTGTTCGCCTAATGGAGGAAGCTGGCTGCGCCGACCGACTGCATGCCGAAGGATTTACGCACGACGGCACGCTGATCTCTTTTGGCGACGAAATGTTCCGTATCGACTTTACAAAGCACACGGGAACACCAGTCGTTGTTTATGGTCAAACCGAAGTCACGCGCGATCTTTACGATGCACGCGAAGCCGCGGGCGGGAAGATTGAGTTCAACGTCAAGGACGTGGTAATAAACGGTGCTGATACCGACGCCCCATTCGTAACATATACAGTTGCAGGCGAGACCCGTAAGATCGATTGCGATTTCGTTGCCGGTTGTGATGGGTTTCACGGCGTGAGCCGCAAGACGATCCCCGATGATGTGCGCCGAGAGTATGAGAAAGTGTACCCTTTCGGTTGGCTCGGCATCTTGAGCGAAACCCCACCCGTCAGCCACGAGTTGATTTATGCCAATTCCCCGCGCGGGTTCGCGCTTGCGTCCATGCGCAATGATAACTTGTGCCGCTATTACATCCAGTGCTCACTTGATGACACGATCGACGACTGGTCGGATGATGCATTCTGGGACGAGTTCAAGAAGCGTATTCCTGCTCAGCAGGCAGCAAGGCTCATCACCGGGCAAAGCATCGAAAAGTCAATCGCGCCGCTGCGGTCCTTTGTAACCGAACCCATGCGCTGGGGGCGATTGTTCTTATGTGGAGACGCTGCCCATATCGTACCGCCCACCGGGGCCAAAGGTCTGAACACCGCCGCATCGGACGTGCATTATCTCTACAATGGCCTACGCGACTACTACGAGAACAACAGCTCTGACGGGATCGACGCCTACTCAGCCAAGGCACTTTCCCGGATCTGGAAAGCGGAGCGGTTCAGTTGGTGGTTTTCGGCTCTGATGCACCGCTACCCTGATCAAACCGAATTTGATCAACGAATTCAGGTGGCAGAACTAGAATTCTTGCGCAGCAATGATGCTGCGCAAAAGGCGATGGCCGAGAACTACGTCGGTTTGCCGTATTGATGGAAAGCAACATGACCAACAGATACCAATCAGGCATGCAAGCCCGCCGTCAGGTCCTTGGTAACGCCCATGTAGACAAGGCCGAGGCGGGCAAGACTACATTTGATGCACCCTTTCAGGACATGATCACCGAAGGCGCCTGGGGTACGCTCTGGTCAGACGACACGATCACGCGGCGCGAACGGTCGATGCTGACGCTAGCCTTGCTGGCCGCGACGGGGAATTTCGAAGAAATTCCGATGCATATCCGCGCCACACGCAATACCGGCGCAGAACCCAAAGACGTGCTGCAGGCTTTCATGCATGTCGCCGTCTACGCGGGCGTACCTGCAGCCAACCACGCTATCAAACTTGCTAAGAAGACATATGCCGAATTGGGAGTAGAGATATGAGCTTGATAGCCCCCCCTAAGACAGGTGGTTTCGTGCCACGCGACCGTGATTGGCAGCCCGATGCGCTTACGCCATGGTACAAGACAAGCGTCAAACGCAGCCCGCAGGCGGCTTTGCTGTCTTTCCCGACAACCTTGTCAGAGGAAACCTCTCCGGTTTTTGGCCACGGGATGCTGGGTGAATTGGATAACGATCTGCTGCTCAACTACGCCAAACCCGGAGAGACTGCGATCGGGCCTCGCATTATCGTGCATGGCCGGGTGTTGGACGAAAGCGGCCGAGGTGTTCCCGGTGCTTTGGTCGAATTCTGGCAGGCCAATGCGGGCGGTCGCTATCTCCACAAGA
>NZ_JBELFI010000162.1:0-4052 GCF_042093035.1 Yoonia sp.
CAGGCATAGGACCCCAGCCAAGTTGCAAGCTCTGCTGACACACTTTCGGCGAGGCTTTTTGCGACCTCATGCGCATCCTTTCGCGCCAACACATTGACCGTGCGCCAAGGCGTATTGGCCGAGACAGCGACCACATGGCTGGTGGTCATCTGCTGTGCCCGTCCAGGCGCAGCAGGATCAAGCACCTTCGCCTGCAAGGTCACCGTTAGTGTCGTCGCTTGAAGCCCGGGAGCCGTTGCGTGCCATGACAGATGCAGGCCCCGCGCGGTATCAGGTATCAGGTTTGACCGCGATGCCTCTACCCTGGACTGGCCGCCCATAAGAGTGTCGTAATCAAAACCAGCAGGAATTTTGCTCCCGCTCTGTCCCACCGTCGCAAGCGAGATGTCGCGCGCTGAAATCTGGATCTGAGGCGTGGTCCCAAGACCCATGATAGTCGCGTCATGCGCCAGCTCCAAAGCCTCTTGCGCCCACAGAGGTGCGGTATATCCAACATGGATCTGTGGGTTCCCGGATATCAGATTGATCGCCGGCCGCACAGCGCAACCAAGCGCAGGCACAGTGCCGACATAGGCATCAATGACAACTTCATAATGATGACCAGACGGCCCTTGGCTGACAACAGTATAATCAAGGATGCGGGAATTGGGCCGCAACAGAATGCTCTCGCCTGTCAGCGCACCGTTATCCGCCATGGAAAAGCCTGACACGTCAGCCCCCCCCTCTAGCGCGGCAAGGTATAGCGCATCTTCCAAAGCAAAACGCTGCGCACGGTCTGTATCATTATTGGTCACGGCAGCCCGGCCTGTGACCCTCACGATATCCGCAAAACCCGGCCCACAGGTCAGAACCAGCAACAGCACAGGCGCAAGCAGCCTCATCTGACGATGAAATATTCCTGTTAGCATCCGTGGCCTTACCTCTCGGTTGCTTATCGCACTGCCATCATGATGCGTGCGATCATATCGCGGTCCAGTTCCAGCACGACCTCATAGGTGTCGCGACCAACCGGATTGATACGCACCGTACGCGCACCTCGGATTGTACCATCGACCGATGCGCGTGTTGTGTCGTTTTGCAAGACGGCGTCAACCACGGTTGTCTGCGCACTGAGCCGCAAGCCATGCACCTGCTCGGTGATATCGCGCATAGCGTCCAGACGGGCAACGCGGATCGCCATCAAACGCTTTTGATTGATGTTATGCGCGGGCTGCGCTGAAATCGTAGCATATCCCGTCCCAATAATTGGTGGGACAGTTTGCTGTATGACAGCGGCATCAGTGCCCCTTAGCGCAGTCTCGATTTCAAGGATTTCTTTTGCGGCGGGTGATATGCCCGCAGCGTTGTAGGGTGCGTGACCATTCATGTTGCAGGCGCCAAGCGCCAGAACAATCGTGAAAACCGCACACGTCTTGATAAAATCGGTTAAGGCAAAGTTACGCACAAAAATATCCTCCGCAAGTCGCGTTTCGCCTGTGGTCTTGCATATGTCGTGCCAGTGCCAAGAACAGCGCAAATACGGCGTATTTTTTTACTGGCACAGGAATTGCTTCTCACTTGGCGAAGTGGCGGCGTCCGAGATGCGCCGCCAAATGGAGCAGCAGGTGACATGAGCGCGTCCGAAACAGCAATACCACGGCACCTGCTGGGGCGGAGCCTGACCAGCATCACGCTGCCGCTTGGCATTTTGATGCTGGTGGCGATGATGGTATTGCCGCTGCCAGCCTTCTTGCTGGACATCTTTTTCACGCTGAACATCTTCATGTCACTATTGATATTGATGGTGGCTTTGCACACTTACCGACCGCTGGATTTTTCATCTTTTCCCAGCCTCATTCTGGTTGCAACGGTGTTGCGACTGGCGCTGAACGTGGCCTCGACAAGGATCATCCTCAGCGAAGGACATTTGGGAACCAGCGCCGCCGGTGCCGTGATCGAAGCATTCGGTGCCTTTGTCATTGCGGGCAATTATGTCGTCGGGATTTTTGTCTTTGTCATTTTGGTGATCATCAACCTTGTCGTGATCACCAAAGGTGCAGGCCGTGTCTCAGAAGTTTCTGCCCGCTTTACCCTTGATGCCATGCCCGGCAAACAGATGGCCATTGACGCGGATCTGAATGCGGGAGTGCTCACCGCCGAAGAAGCGACCGTGCGCCGCGAGGACGTATCGCGCGAGGCAGATTTTCATGGCGCAATGGATGGTGCATCGAAGTTTGTCAAAGGCGACGCCGTTGCCGGTATTCTGATTCTGGCCATCAACGTCATCGGCGGGTTGACGATCGGGATGCTGCAGCATGGGCTGTCGATCGGCGAAGCCTCAGAACTGTATATTCTGCTGTCGATCGGTGATGGCCTTGTCGCGCAAATCCCGTCTTTGCTGTTGTCGATTGCGACGGCCATCATCGTGACGCGTGTATCGTCGAGCCAAGATATGGCCGAGCATATCAAGGGTGAAGTCAGCATGTCGCGCGCATGGTTCCCCGTGGCCGGGGTGCTTCTTTTGATCGGCCTCGTGCCAGGTATGCCCACCATCTTGTTTGGCGGCATGGGGCTTGCTGCTGGTGTCGCTGCATACTTCTTTCGCAAGCAAGAACAGACCGATGCCACGCAAGACAAGAATGACGCGAAAGCACCTGTCGAAGACACCAATCCCAATAGCCTGAACATCACCGACGTCGCGGACTTGTCTGCGGTGACGCTGCTGCTCAGCTATCCGCTTTTGTCGATGGTGGACAAAGACGACGGCGGGCCTTTGGCGCGACGCATTGTCACCGTGCGCAAAGAAGTGTCGCAAGCTTTGGGTTTTGTCTTGCCCAGTGTCCGCATCCGTGACGATCTTGGGCTGACCGCGAACGAATACAGGATCAAGATCGGTCAAACAGTAGTGGCCGAGGACAAGATCTATCCTGATCAGAAACTTGCGCTGCCCAGCGGCACATCGCGCGTCAAGATTGAGGGTATAGATGTCAAAGAGCCATCTTTCCGCATCGACGCGACCTGGATTCAGCCGGACCGCGAATTCGAAGCAGAAGCAAACGGCTATATCATCATCGAGCCTGAAACGGTGCTGGCGACACATCTGAGCCAGATCTTGTACAAATATGCGTCAGAACTGATCGGACAGGATGATGTTCAGGAACTGCTCGACAATCTGTCAAAAGTTGTGCCGCAATTGGTCCAGTCCGTTGTCCCTAAACTGATGCCATTGCATAATCTGACGGCGGTGCTGCGGCAGATTTTGCGTGAACGGATACCGATCAGCGACCTGCGACGCATCTTGGAATTGATTTCCGAGATGGCAAGCAAGAACATGAGCGTGACAGAGACCGCAGAGGCGCTGCGGCCCCAACTTGTTGGCTTGCTTATTCAACAGACAACGCCGCTGAACACCCCGCTTCCGGTAGTCACACTGGACAGCGCATTCGAGCATCTGTTGATCAATTCCGCCAAGCGGTCAGAGGGCGATCAGTTGCTGCTGGACGGATCACTTGCAGAAAATATGGTTAAATCGCTGGTGCGTATCAACGAGGAACAGACTGAAGCCGGCAAGAAACCATTCTTGGTCGTTTCTCCGCAAATCCGGCGCAAGTTGTCCAGCTTTCTGCGTCAACATATCGCTGACTTTCCCGTCCTTTCATTCACGGAATTGCCTGACGGGCGACGGGTGGAGGTTGTGGCGACGGTGTCTGGCGACGAGCAAATGGCCACAGAATGAAACATGGTCAATTTTTTGATCCCCGATGAGGCGCCCTGGTCATGACTGAATATATCTTCAGAGCATCCGATCCCGATACCGCGATGGAAAAGGCGGTACGCGAACTTGGTGACGATGCCATGATCCTGTCCGTCAGAAAGATGGGAGATGTCACAGAGGTCCGTGCAACACGCGAATCCGACATGGCCGATCAGCTGCCATGGGACGATCGCAAGCCGCAATCCTGGCCAAGCGACGCCATGGATCTCGGAGCGGCGATGCGGACCGCGCGCGCGCGGCGCAACGGGTCAGATCCGGCCCCAACCCCGCGACGTGCTGCAGATATTAATGCTGCGCC
>NZ_JBELFI010000163.1:0-4042 GCF_042093035.1 Yoonia sp.
CGCCAACCGCATTTCGCCCCCAATACCGAGCGGGCCGGATGATGAGGCGCCAGCACCCAGTCGAACATGATCTGGTGTTGGTCGGTGGCGGGCACAGCCATGTCGAAGTGCTGCGCCAGTTCACAATGCACCGACCCGAAGGCGTAAGGCTGACGCTGATTTCGCGCGATATCGAAACGCCCTATTCAGGCATGTTACCGGGATATCTGGCCGGGCATTACACATTTGATGACTGTCATGTGGACCTAGCACCACTTGCGCTGGCGGCGGGTGCGCGATTGTATCAGTCCCGCGCGGTTGGTCTGGATTTGTCATCTGGCCGGGTGACGTGCTCGGATCGCCCGCCCGTGTCGTTTGATACGGTGTCAATCGACATCGGCTCCACACCCGAGATTGCCTCAATACATGGGCACGAACACGCCTTTGCCATCAAACCGGTTCACGCCTTTCTGGAGCGATGGAACCGCCTTGAACCCCGTTTGCTTGCGCTTGACCGTGAGATTGAGCTTGTGATCGTCGGCGGCGGCACGGGCGGTGTCGAGGTCGCTTTGTGCCTGCATCACAGATTGAAGGCAGCCCTTGAAAGAGCGCAAAAGCCCTTGGGGATCACCATCCATGTTGTCACAGATAAAGCCGATATTCTAACCAACCATTCAGCAGCGGTGCGCAGACGCCTGCGGGCGGCATTGCGCCGCAAAAATGTGCAGATTCACACGCAGCAGAAGGTGGATCGCATCACCCGGAATGCTGTGTGTGGTCCAGATGGGTTCAGCCTGAGCACAGATGCCACGGTGATCGCAACACATGCCGCGGCACCGGGGTGGTTGCGTGATACGGGGCTTGGGCTCGACCCTGCCGGGTTCATCCGTGTAAACAGCCAACTGCAATCCGTTTCAGATCCACGTGTGTTTGCCGCGGGTGATATCGCGTCGTTTGATCCGCCGCTGGCCAAGAATGGTGTCTATGCCGTGCGGCAGGGGCCGGTTTTGGCGCAAACCATGCTGGGGGTTCGGACCGCCGCGCCTTCGGCAATCTTTGCACCACAAAAAAGAACCCTTGCGCTGATATCCACCGGGGACCGAAATGCGATTGCCTCTTACGGGCCGTTTGCCGTGGAAGCGGGCTGGATCTGGCGGGTGAAGGATTGGATTGATAAGCGTTGGATGACCAAATATCGCGTGTTGAAAATGGACGATGCCGCTCAGATGGCCCCGATGCGTTGTGGCGGGTGCGGTGCGAAAGTATCCGCAGATATACTGGGCCAGGTGCTGTCCGAATTTCAAAACGATACGGATGAGGATATCCTGATCGGCCTTACCACCCCTGACGATGCGGCTGTGATCCGCCCGCCGCAGGGAAAGGTGGCGGTTCAGACGGTGGATCACTTCAGAACCTTCATCGATGATCCTTATCTGTTCGGCCGGATCGCCTCGAACCATGCGCTGAGCGATATTTATGCGATGGGGGCTGATCCCAGCACAGCGCTGGCAATTGTCACGCTGCCTTTTGCGAGCGAGGCGATTTTGGCGGATGACCTGCGTCATATGCTGATGGGCGCACGGGAAACCCTGCAGGACGCGGGCGTCCGGTTGGTGGGTGGCCACACCGGAGAAGGGCAAGAGATGTCATTCGGTCTGTCCGTCACCGGATATGCTGACGAAAACAAGCTGATGAAAAAGTCCGGTTTGCGTGAGGGCGATGTTCTGATCCTGACGAAACCACTGGGCACGGGCGCGCTATTGGCAGGTTGGATGCAGGGCCGCGTCAGGAATGACGCTTTGCAGGCGGCAATTGCATCAATGGTGGCCTCAAACCGGGAGGCCGCCCGCATATTCGCGGCGCATGGGGCGTCTGCCTGCACAGATGTCACCGGGTTTGGTTTGCTGGGGCATCTGGGGGAAATGGTCAGGGCCTCGGGTGTGCATGCTGTGATTGACCCGCTGCGCATTCCGATATTGCCGGGGGCTGCGGCAATGTTGCGCGAAGGTGTCCAGAGCACGCTGCATCCGGGCAATCGTGACGCGGCCAGCCGATACATTAACATGGGTATTGATCTTGCCGATGAAGATATTCTGTTCGATCCGCAAACCTCAGGCGGATTGCTTAGCGCGGTTCCAGACCAGTCTGTTGAGAAAGTGATAGTTGCCCTAAGGCAAGGCGGTGCCATCCATGCTGCAGCTATTGGCCGCGTGACTGAAGGTGAACCCGGACGTATCAGCCTAAAGCAGCAATGCGCTGCAATTTCACCCTCATCAGCCCACACAAGCGAGTGATGATCAGTGCTACGCCCCAATGGGAAACCAAGTGACACAGGCCCCCGAAATTCACCATCCAGCGGCGGATGAGCCGGGCACTGGGCCTTCGGACCAGAAACGCGGCGCCATAAGGGACATCTCGACAATCTGAAGCATCACTTTGTTGTCGGACGCGACCGACACGGCTTCGAGTAAAAGCAGCATCCGTCCGGTCTTGGTTTCTTCCCAAAACCATTTGCCCATGAGTTCCAGATCATCAATTCCGTCGCGGTGCGTTCGTGTTTCCGTGAAATAGGCTTCCAGATCCTCGACCACGAGCTTCAGCAACGGAATGGCAGGCATGCCTTTTCTGGGGCTTGGGGGAACTTCCCCATTCAGGAAGCCCGCAACAAAGGGCGCAAGCTCGTCGATCTCTAAGCCGCTGGCCCCTACTGTGGTGCGGCCTCGTGCGGCAACGGCCGCATCGTAATCCGATCTAAGGGCAGCCATTTCGGCAGTCACCTCGGCCAGAACGACATCCACATCACCAATGTCATCGACACTCAGAACAAGGTCTGGCGGCAAAGCATATCCCATGCGCCCATTCTTGACCGGGATCACCTTGGGGAAATCCTCGATCACCGGGCCCTTTTCTGTGTCAAACAGATCAAACGCCGCGCGTATGACTTTTTTCTGGAAGGCCGGGTCATTCGGTTTGCCCATGCCGCGCCCCATTGGGAAATCCAGAAACAATGACCGAGGCGGCTTGATCGCCTCAATATGCTCGCGCACGAAGCCAACCAGAACGGTCGATAAGCCTTCGGATTCAAAATAATGAGCCAGCCCGCACACGGCGCGCGTGCAAAACGGTCATATAGGTATCAGCAAAACCGTATTCACACCGTCCTGCTTCATTTGCGCAGCGGCTTGACGGGCTGATTTCTCCATGGTGACGGGATCTGCCGCCCCCATGAAAGAATAGTGATCTTCTGCAACCGAACCTATTTCCCCGTCAGTGGCCATTTCTTCAAGCCGGTCTAACGGGATAATTGTATTCAGATCCTGTTGCCAGGCCGAGCGATCAAACTCGACAGCCACATGGGTCATCACCAAATCACGGTCGGTTTTGTGAAAGGCACGATAATCCTTTGCCAGCCAAGAAAAGGGCTTGTCCTCACGACGGTGAACAGCCGCCGTAGAGACGATTGAGATACGCCGTTCATGTGCCGGTACAGGGGGCGTCCACGAAGCATCGTCAACGGCTGGCAAGTCGAGATTTGAGATAAAACCCCGGGCAACGGCGGGCATTTCGGATATCTTGGTCAAATCATTTCTCCAGCCAGTGAACAGAACGTGTTGCGTCGATAATGAAACCTCAACCGCAATGTGGCAAGCGAAACATATTGAATTCTACATTCAATGTAGCTGAATGACTTCTAGACGAATTTGAATCCATGCCAGCCACAACAGAGACATTGATCCTGAAACGGCACCCGTATCGCGCCTTTGGGCAGCAACGGCAACACTGCAGGATAAGCCAACACAATGAACCCAGACTCTGTCGGATAGTTTGAGCGATTTTCGCCTAATCCAGTCTTGTTAGAAGCCTCATTAGGGTATCGGCCAATACATCAAAACCGGCTATCTTTGAGTTGCTAATTTCAGCCTACCAGGCGCCATACCCGAAGTCGCAAAATGCCAGAACCAGACTGTGGTGCAAAGTGCAGCAAACGGCAGCAAAGTCCGCAAAACGGCCATCCATGCAAAGTGCAGCCAACGGCTGCAATCCATTCGTCATTCTGATATAC
>NZ_JBELFI010000164.1:0-4000 GCF_042093035.1 Yoonia sp.
AAAACCCAGACCCGCACAGCAAAAGGGTCTGTCCCGCTCAGCCTTGAACCCTAGCGGCGAAATACCTTGCGGGATTGGCCCGGCGTGCGCGCCAGCTCATCTTGGACAGCGCGGTTGTCTGCGACTTGCACAGGTGACATCGCTGCGATCTCGAGCGCTGTCTCTTTTTGAACGGGCACGGCCTGTGCAACGGGCGTCCCCTTGGGGATCACACCCTCGAACCCCGGCGTGAGAAGCGCAGGAAAATGCACATAGCCATCACTATAGGTGTCGCAATCGACCACACCGCCCAGCGTGGTAAATGGCAGATCAGGATAGCCCTGTGGGTGCATGAACAAAAGCGACCAGCCGGGCGGCGTTTGCAATGTCCAGAAATTCATGAATTTCAGAAAAAGCTGTTGTCCTGCATAGGGGCTGCCCTCGGCCTGCTCGGGCACATGAACGCCAATGGGTGCGCGGCTGATGTTGGCGTCTGTCAGGATCGGCGGGTCCCAATCCCACGAGACCACCCCCCCGCGCACGGTGATGTCTGTCGGGCACAAGATCAGAACACCCAGCCGCATCGCATCAATGATCGGCGGACAGTGTTTGAGCGTGCGGACGGTCGCGCCTCCAAGGGTCACGGCGTCAATTTGCGAAGGCATCTCGCCCAGCCAATCGGGCAGCGCATGGGTGGCGCGGACTGGTTTTGGTAAAAGCGGTTCCAGCAAAGGATGACATCGGGCGATTATTTTCATGCGCAAAGGTTAGCGCATTTCGCGGCGCGTTAAAACTGCGTGGACCAACGCGGCGCTCACCGTGATTAAAATGATGACCGAGCCTACGGCATTGATCACTGGCGGATGGCCGTTGGGGTTGCGGCTCATGGCGCCGATCTCGGTAGCGAAGGTGCAGGCTCCGCCTTTGGCAAACATCGTGGTGTTGTAGTTCTCAATCGAGGAGAGCAGGGCGATGACAGCAGCAGAGGCCAAGGCAGGCAACAGAAACGGCAAAGTTATTCGTCTGAAGACCAGAAACGGGGTTGCCCCCAGATCAAGGGCCGCTTCTTCCAATTCAACCGGCTGGCGTTGCAGGCGCGCCATCAGAATCAGCATGGGGTAGCCCGCAACAAACGTTACTTGCGCCATCATGATCGTGAAAAGTCCTGCCCCAACGCCGAGCCGGCCCCAGAACACCAAGGCCGATAAGCCCAACACAATCCCCGGTGCCAACATCGGCGACAACAGAACCCACCAAAGCAGCCCATTGGCCCTGCTGCGCCAGCGGGTCAACATCACAGCGCCGGAAAGGCCGAGAATGAGCGACAGTGGCACCACCACTGCCGCCACCTGAAGCGAATTGCCAAAACAACCTATAAACCGGTCACGATCCAGCGCACGCAGCACCGGATCGGCGCGCAACTCCGCCTCGGACATCCAGAAGAACGCATACCATTTGCCCGTCAACCCGCGCCAATCAGTCACCGACGGCGGCGAGGCATCGTTGAATGACGCGATGATCATCAACACCAATGGTGCAAACATGAATGCCAGAAACGCCCAGATATAGGCATTCAAAATGCGTTGCGACGTCATTGCACCCTCGCAAAATCTTTGAGCCTTGCCCGCATGATCCACATGAACAGACCAACGATCAAAAAGCAGATCAGCGTATATGCAAAACTATAAGCGGCACCGACGTTGGAATTGTTAACCTCGAAAAACTTGTTGTAGATCGTCTGGCTGAACCATTCCGACTGGAGGCCACGACTGATGATCCGAGGCACCGAGAACGCGCCAGCCGCCAGCATGAACGTCGCGATACAGCCCACTGCAATACCGGGTTTGGAATGCGGAATGATGATCCGCCAGTGCAGGCGGGGCGCTGATGCGCCAAGATCACGGGCCGCATCGATCTGGTTACGGTCCAGCGTGCTCATCACGTTGTAGATCGGGAAAACCATAAACAGGACATAGGTGTAGACGATCACAACAAAGACCGTTAGCGCCGAGCGCTTGAACTGGATCGGTTCGGTGATAGCGCCAGCCCACATCAGTGTTTCATTGATAAGTCCCCGATTATCGATGATCGAGGTCCATGCGTAGATGCGCATCAGTTCCACGATTGCATAAGGAATTATCAGGCCCAGCATCAGCCAGACCACCTTCTGCGGCGGCGTGGCAAGCGCAACCTTGTACGCAACCGGATAACATACAACCAAGGCAAGCATCGTTGCGCAAACCGCGAAAAATAGCGTCCGCACGAGTATTTCCATGCCAATACGCTGGTAGTTCTGGCCGTCGACTGCATATCGCAGCCCCAGCAGCGACATCGCCTTTCCGTTCAGGCTGGCATCGCTTTGCGCTTGCGCCTCCTCCGAGCGGGGGATCAAAACCGGCTTGCTGATCGCTGTGAAATTGCCAAAGCCCAGTCTTGCAGAACTGGCCTCCTCGACAAGCAGTTGCTGATACAGGCCCGCTGCAAGCGCTTCGATTTGTCCAGCAGCGGCAATCTGCTCTGCGATGGAAGCATCTGCGGCAACGCTGAGCAGCGGTAAGTCATAAAACTGGTCAAGGTAAACTTCTGCGCCGTCTTCACGCACCAACCGTTTTTGGGTCGTGGCGCGGTCGCATTGCAGAATGTACGGACGCGCGGCATCCGCGCTTAACGTAGGTGCAGCCATGCCCGACATCGACGGCACCGCCATGCCGGATAGGGAAGGCACGGCCATGCCCGACATCGACGGCACCGCCATCCCGCCATTCTCAGACGCGGGCGCGTCGGGTTCGGCATATTGACCAAGGATGTTCACGCAACTGGCGGCATCTCTTTCGAGCGAACCAACGATTGAGCTGTCCAGCTGCCGCACAGGCTTGGTCAACGCCATTTCAAGCATTGCCAGCTGCGGCAGGATAATAAGCACCAGCGCCCAGCCCAGAACAGCCGCAACGAACAGAGTAGTCAGCCCTTTGCCAAAACTGCGGACCAGATCTTTCATTCTGCGGCGATGTCCTGTCCGGTGCGTGCCACCGGCCCAAGCGGCAGAATAGTCGCGGTGGTGCTCATGAATCCGATCGTGACCTGAGTGCCCATGGCAGGGCTTGTCTCTGCGGTGTTGGGGACATGCATCGCCACGCAGGCCCCGCTTTGTGTGGCCATGAACAGATTCACAAACGGCCCTTCAAGATCGCGGCGCAACAGATGCGTGTGCAGCACGTTTTCCACCGCAGAAAAGCGAATGTTTTCCGGCCTGACAAACAAGATCGCCTCCTGCCCGACCACAAGTCCGGTCGGGTTGCGCCCGTTGAATTGCCCATGCGGGGTATCAATCCGCGCCATCTCCCCATCTTGTGCCAAAATGCGGCCTGCGAATTGATTGGCTTCACCGACAAACGACGCTGAAAAAGCCGACACTGGGTTGGAGTATACCTCATCAGCCGTTCCAACTTGTTCGATACGCCCTGCGTTCATGACGGCAATCCGGTCGGACATGGTTAACGCTTCGCCCTGATCGTGGGTAATATAAATAAAAGTCACACCAGTTTTCTTCTGGATGCTTCGCAGCTCGGCTCTCATATGTTGCCTGAGCTTCAGGTCCAGCGCCGACAGCGGCTCGTCCAGTAACAGGACCGACGGATCCACCGCCAATGCCCGCGCGATTGCCACACGCTGGCGCTGGCCACCGGACAATTCACCTGGCGTCTTCTCGGCCTGATCCGTCAGAGCCACAAGATCGAGCAGTTCTTGTGCCTTGTCGCGGCGCGCGCGCTTGGCAACGCCGCGTGCTTCCAGCCCAAAGGCTACGTTTTCCCAGATCCGCATCAACGGAAACAATGCGAGGTTTTGAAAAATCAGCGCGGTTTCGCGCACATTTGGCCCTTTGCCGCGCTGATCAGCGTCTCCGATCAAGATACGCCCGGCAGATGGTTCCACGAATCCCGACACAGCCCGCAGGATCGTTGTTTTGCCACAGCCAGACGGGCCAAGAATAGAGAAAAATTCGCCTGCCTGGATCACAAGA
>NZ_JBELFI010000165.1:0-490 GCF_042093035.1 Yoonia sp.
ACGGTGAAACCGGCTTCTGTTGCCGCTTCTGCTGCGTCACGTGTTGTGACGGAGCCGTAGAGCGACCCTGCGTCGGACGCAGAGCGGATCACGATGAACTTTTGACCGTCCAGCTTTTCCGCCAGCGAAGCGGCTTCTTGCTTGGTCTCAAGGTTGCGTGCTTCCATCTGGGCTTTTTCGGCCTCAAAACGGGCAAGGTTTGCCGTGTTTACGCGCAGTGCTTTGCCTTGTGGCAGCAGAAAGTTGCGTGCGTAGCCTTCCTTGACGGAGACGACTTCGCCCATCTGGCCCAGCTTTGCGACGCGCTCAAGTAGGATGATATCCATGGGATGTTTTCCTTATTTTACAGCGTAAGGCAGCAGGGCAAGAAAACGGGCACGCTTGATCGCACGAGCGAGAGCACGCTGGTTCTTGGCACCAACAGCAGTGATACGGGCGGGAACGATTTTGCCGCGCTCAGAGATGTAGCGCTGCAAAAGGCGAGTGTCTT
>NZ_JBELFI010000166.1:0-3353 GCF_042093035.1 Yoonia sp.
TCGCAGGCGCGTTATCGCCTTCAAACGGATCAGACTTGCGACGACGGAAGAATGGTTTAGTAGCCATGATGTTTTTCCTTATCCAGTAAGATCAGCGACGTTCGCGGCGTTCGCCACGCTCTTCACGCTTTTGCATTTGCACCGAAGGGCCTTCTTGGTGTGCATCGACCTTGATGGTCAGCACACGCATGACGTCTTCGTGCAGGCGCATCAGGCGTTCCATTTCCTGCACAGCAGGCGCGGGCGCGTCGGTGCGCAGAAAGGCGTAGTGGCCCTTGCGGTTCTTGTTGATCTTATAGGCCATCGTTTTGACGCCCCAATATTCGTTTTCCAGCAGCTTGCCACCGTTGTCGGCAAGGACGGTCCCGAAATGTTCAATAAGGCTTTCGGCTTGCGTGTTGGACAAGTCCTGACGCGCAATCATAACATGCTCATATAGCGGCATGTGAACTCCAGTTCATTTATCAGCGCATTTCAAAGGATGGGCGGTTTGACCTTCTGCGTCCCATCCACGAGAGTCTGCGCAGTTCATATCACTTTGCAGAAGGATGGCGCCTTATACAGGCGATGGGCGGTGGTGCAAGGCTGTTGGTGTGCATCATCCTCATATTTTGCGTGAGAATTTCGGTTTTTGTAAAGCTTCTGTTGGGATTGCTGCGGTATTTCTGAGTTTGGGCCGGTTGTACGGCTGGCATATGATGATGAATGCGCTTTACGGCAGGATGGGCAATGGCTTCGTTTGAGATTGTGCGAATGGACGGGGGGTATGCGTTGCGCCCCTTGATGAAGGTGCAGTGGCGGATTTTGGTGGGGCAATTTCTCTCCTATCTTATCGGCATTTGTTTTGCGGTTGTTGCACTTGGCACGTTCCTTGTGCCGGTCTTGTTTTTTGATGGCGCTTTGACGTCGTTGCGCATTGGCGCGGCAGGTATGTCTGGCGCAGTTGCTGCATATCTGTTGTGGTTTGCCAGTCGCGGGACCCGGTCCGAAGTGCAAATCGACTTTGAGACCGAATTAATCCGCGCGCTTATCCCGCATCGCGGGGGTGCGCCAACATTGTTGGGGGTCTACCCGTTTTCTGCATTTTCAGCTTTATTGCACCGGCCGAGCGGGCTCGCGGGCCTGTCTGACCTCGCATTGCAGCCCAAGGATGGCGGTTCTGCGCTTTGGCTTGCGCGCGCTGAGACTGCAGAGATTGCGGCGTTGCAATCGCGGCTTGAAAGAGATTTGTTCGCACGCCTTTAGTCTTTTTTGCCCGTCTATCGCTGTTTCTTGTTCCAGACCGCCGCCGACAGATTTGGCGTGTTCTCGCGTTGCTTGTGCCGCTTGGCCGGGCAGGGTAAGCATTTGGCAACAAAAACACTGCCAAGAGGGGCCTTTTATGCGCGCATTTGTTTTTCCCGGACAGGGGGCACAGACGATTGGAATGGGCAAGGCGCTAGCCGATGCCTACCCAGAGGCCAAAGCTGTCTTTGACGCGGTTGATGAGGCTTTGGGTGAAAACCTTTCAGGGCTTATTTGGGAAGGCGAAATTGCCGATTTGACGCTGACGGCAAATGCGCAACCTGCGCTGATGGCAACATCGCTTGCTGCTATGCGCGCGCTTGGTTCGGAAGGTGTGGGCGTTGACGCGGCGTCGTTTGTTGCCGGCCATTCATTGGGGGAATATTCGGCTCTGGCTGCTGCGGGTGCATTGAGTCTGGCCGATACCGCCCGCTTGTTGCGCGCCCGTGGCGCCGCGATGCAAAAAGCCGTTCCGGTTGGTGTTGGAGCGATGGCTGCGATCCTGGGGTTGGATTTTGCAGCCGTGCAAGAGGTCGCCGCAGAAGCTGCACGGGGCGAGGTTTGTCAGGCCGCAAATGACAATGACCCGGCGCAGGTAGTCGTTTCAGGCGACAAAGCGGCGGTTGAGCGTGCGGTTGAGATTGCAAAGGCGAAGGGCGCCAAGCGCGCGTTGCTGCTGCCCGTCAGCGCGCCCTTCCATTGCAGCCTGATGGCGCCTGCCGCAGACGTTATGGCGGCTGCATTGGCCGATGTGACATTCAATGAACCTACTGTCCCTTTGGTTGCGAATGTATTGGCTGAGGCGGTCAGTGATCCTGCCCGGATCAGGTCCTTGTTGGTGGATCAGGTGACCGGGTCGGTGCGCTGGCGCGAAAGCGTGATGTATCTCGCCGCCCAAGGTGTGACCGAGATCTATGAGATTGGCGCGGGCAAGGCGCTGTCGGGTATGATAAAACGTATTGACCGCAACATTGCGACAATGGCAGTTGGTTCGCCTGATGATGTTGCCGTAGTCACGGATGCGCTGAAATAACAAGATAATAAGAGGTCGATATATGTTTGATTTGAATGGAAAGAATGCGCTTGTAACAGGTGCATCTGGTGGTATCGGCGGTGCGATCGCCAAGTCGCTTTATGACGCAGGTGCGACCGTTGCTTTGTCAGGCACGCGCGTGGCGCCGCTGGAAGAACTGGCCGCGTCTTTGGGTGAGCGTGCGCATGTTTTGCCGTGTAACCTCAGCGAAGCCGAAGCTGTGACGGCTTTGCCGAAGCAAGCGGCCGATGCAATGGGCTCCGTGGATGTGCTGGTCAACAACGCAGGTATCACGCGTGACAATATTTTTATGCGTATGTCGGATGATGAATGGGCGTCGGTTCTGGAGGTCAATCTGACCTCGACCATGCGCCTGTGTAAGGGCGTGATCCGTGGCATGATGAAGGCCCGCTGGGGGCGGATTGTGAATATCTCATCCGTTGTTGGCGCCACCGGAAATCCTGGGCAGGCGAATTATGCGGCTTCAAAAGCCGGTATGGTCGGCATGTCCAAGTCAATCGCTTACGAGGTGGCCAGCCGTGGCATCACGGTGAACTGCGTGGCTCCTGGCTTTATCACGACCGCGATGACCGAGAAGCTGACAGATGATCAAAAATCGGCGATTCTCACCCAAGTGCCTGCGGGCCGGATGGGGGATGCAGATGAAATCGCTGCGGCAGTTTTGTATCTTTCCAGCCCGGAAGCGGCCTATGTCACCGGCACTACCTTGCATGTGAATGGTGGCATGGCCATGTTATGACCAGACGCGGTTGCGGTCTGCGTGGAAAGCATTTGCCAATTCAGAATTCTCTGTTATAGGCCACGCAGATTTGCTGCAAAGCGCATGTGACGTAACGTCAAATGTTGTGCTGACGCGAATAACGACTGTGCCAGAAGGCACTTAAGCGGGCGAAAGCTCAGGGAACAACGGGCGTAAGCCCAGAAAGACATGAGGTAATGAAATGAGCGACGTTGCAGACCGCGTACGCAAGATCGTTGTAGAGCATCTTGGTGTTGAAGAAGACAAAGTGACGGA
>NZ_JBELFI010000167.1:0-3954 GCF_042093035.1 Yoonia sp.
ACGACCAATTGATTAACAGTCAACTGCTCTACCGCTGAGCTACGTCGGAACACTCCCGGCCATATAGCAATGCGATTCCGTGACGTCCAGAGGCTTTTGGCCCTCTTCTATAGAAAGTTTTCCTACCTATTTCGGACGAAGCTGGCGTCCGCGCGGATGCCGCCGATTGCCTTGACCTCTTGCCTTTGTGAAAGATCCACCAGATGAGCAAAAACGTTGCGGGCGGCGGCCTCAAGCAGCGAATTCGGTGTGGTGTCATATATTTTTGCTGCAAGTTCCTTCGAGGTTGCCGGTCCGTCGGCCAGCGCCGCGACAATCTGTTTCTCCCGCCTTTGGCGATGGGCGATCAACCATTGCAGCCGTCTTTTCGGATCAGCTATGGCTGCCCCGTGCGCGGGATAATAGATCCGCGCATCATCGGTCAGGAGCATTGCGCAGGATCGCATAAACGCCGTTAAATCTCCATCGGGCGGTGATACCAGTGAACTGGCCCACCCCATCACATGATCCCCGCAAAAAAGTGCATCTTCCCAGCGATAGCACATGTGGTTGCCCATATGACCCGGCGTATGCAATGCGGTCATACCGCCCCATGCGCCGCGCAGTTTTTGACCATGTTTCATTTCCTGATCGGGCCTAAAATCGCGATCGACGCCTTCGCCTCCTCCAGCAAGCCCTTCGGCTGAGAGGCTGCGCATGAGCTGACTCTGCCCCGAATTGCTATCGCCAAAAGCAAACACCGCGGCCCCCGTTGCCAAAGACAGTGGCAGCGCCAGTGGAGAATGGTCAAGATGGCTATGCGTTACAAAGATATGCGTCACTGGCCGCCCGTCGATTGCGTCAAGCAGCGCTTCTAGATGGGCTTCTGAGACAGGACCCGGATCAATGATGGCCAACGTCTCTTGGCCCAGAATATATGTATTCGTTCCCCAATGCGTCATTGGCGACGGGTTCGGGGCCAAAACAAGCAACAAGGTGTCGCGCAGCCGCATTGGCCTGCCCGGAATGGGGGCATCTGCTATCATCTTGTGTGCTTTTCGTTTGTCGCTGGAGCGGGTAGCGTGAGCGTATGTTTGGCTTGCTCAAAAATTATATGCCGCGAGGAATTTACGCGCGCGCTGGTTTGATCCTGGTTTTGCCGGTCTTGTTGCTGCAACTGATCGTCTCTGTTGTGTTTATCCAACGCAATTTTGACGGTGTCACGCGGCTGATGACAAGCACTACCAACATAGAATTGCGATTTTTGCTGCAGACTGTGCAAGACGCCCCCGATCAACAGACCGCCCGCGCCGCAGTCGCCAGTCTGGGAGAAAATCTGCAAATCGACACTGAAATTCCCGCGCCGCAGGTGGAGTTTGAAGATACCTTACCCCTGGTCGATCTGACCGGTGCCACTGTGATCGAGATGTTACGATCCGAGCTGCCGGGGATCATCGCCGTTTCCCTCGCCGATAGTCGGCGTGTTGTCATCTGGGCCGAGACGCGCCACGGCCCGTTGCGAATGGATTTTCGACGTAATCGCGTGTCAGCCTCCAATCCGCACCAGCTCCTGGTTATCATGATCGTCATGGGCGGGCTGATGACTGCCGTCGCCTATATTTTTCTACGCAACCAACTGCGGCCGATCAAGCGCATGGCGCGTGCCGCGACCGATTACGGTAAGGGGCGGATTACCCCCTTTACCCCGACCGGTGCGGTTGAAGTTCGTGCGGCGGGAACGGCTTTCTTGGATATGCGCAATCGGCTGGAACGGCAGACGCAAAGCCGCACCATGATGCTTTCGGGTGTGAGCCATGATTTGCGCACACCGCTCACGCGGATGCGACTGGGGCTGTCGATGTTGGATGGGGCGGATGCCGGCCCGCTTTTGCGTGATGTCGATGATATGGAACGGCTGCTCGATGCTTTTCTTGATTTCGCGCGTAGCGATGCCGCGGACAGTCGCGCGCCTTGTGTGCCTGCCGAAATCATCCGCGCCGTTTTTGCCGACGCCGAGCGGATGGGCCAGCCAGTTACCGTGGCTCAGATCGAAGGCGCAGAGGAACCCGTTAGCTTGCGCCCGTTGGCGATCCGCCGTGCGATGGACAATCTTGTAGGCAATGCCTTGCGCTATGGCACCAAAGCCGAAATTGGCGTGAGTGTGACTGATCGGGCGATCCGGTTCTGGGTCGCGGATGATGGTCCGGGCATTCCGCCAGAGCAATATGAAGACGCGCTGAGCCCCTTTGTCCGGCTCGATCCATCGCGCAATCAAGATCACGGCAGTGGCGTTGGTTTGGGGCTTTCGATCGTTGCTGATATTGCGCGCACTCATGGCGGCGTATTGCGTCTGGGGCGCAGTGAGACGCTGGGTGGTCTGCTAGCAGAACTGGTGCTTGCGCGCTGAAAGAATAGGCAAAATTAGGTGAGCTAGTCTCAGTTCGGCACGCAAACAGGGCATCGCGTTGCGTTCAGCGCTTGTTCAGCTATGTACGAAGGAATGACACAGAATATGCAGTTTTTTGATGAAATGTTGCGCGGCGACGCCGCTCGTGAACCATATGATGCATATGCGCAGTGGTTTGCAGGTCAAAACAACGACCGTCTTACCACCAAATCGCAAGAGGCCGAAGCCTTTTTTCGCAGCACCGGCATTACCTTCAATGTCTATGGACAATCCGACGCAGAGGAACGGTTAATCCCTTTTGATCTGGTGCCGCGCATTTTATCGGCGCGCGAATGGATGAAACTGTCAAAGGGCATCGATCAACGGGTCCGCGCGATCAATGCGTTCTTGCATGACATCTACAACCGGCAGGAAATATTGAAGGCGGGTGTCGTTCCCAAGGAATTGATTGCGCAGAATGAAGCGTTCTTGCCGCAGATGATGGGTTTCAGCCCGCCCGGCGATGTCTACACCCATATCGTGGGCACCGACATTGTGCGGACGGGTGAGGATGATTTCTACGTTCTTGAGGATAACGCGCGCACCCCGTCGGGTGTCAGCTATATGCTCGAAAACCGCGAAACCATGCTACAAATGTTCCCGGAGCTGTTTAGCAAGATCAAGGTTCAGCCGGTCAGCGACTACCCCAAAAGCCTGCGTCGGTCATTGGCTGCCTGTGCGCCCAAGTCATGCCCGGGTCGCCCCTGCGTGGCCGTTCTGACACCGGGCATTCACAATTCTGCGTACTTTGAACATAGTTTTCTGGCCGATCAGATGGGTGTTGAATTGGTAGAAGGCCACGATCTGCGGGTGGTTGATGGCCATATCGCCATGCGCACGACCCATGGGTACAAGCGTATTGATGTGCTCTACCGCCGCGTGGACGATGATTTTCTGGATCCGCTGACATTCAATCCAACGTCAATGTTGGGTGTGCCGGGGATCATGGACGTCTACCGCGCGGGCAATATCACGATCGCGAATGCCCCCGGTACCGGCATCGCTGACGATAAGGCGATTTACAGTTATATAACGGATATCGTGCAGTTTTATACGGGTGAGCGCGCAATCCTGAAAAACGTCGAGACCTTTCGGTGCTCTGAGCCGCAGATGCTGTCCTATGTGCTGGATAATCTGGCCGATCTGGTTGTGAAAGAGGTGCATGGGTCTGGTGGCTACGGCATGCTGGTCGGACCTGCCGCCAGCAAAAAAGAACTTGCCGCATTTGCCGAAAAGCTCAAGGCGCGGCCTGCCAATTATATCGCGCAGCCGACCCTGTCGTTATCCACCGTGCCGATCTTTACCGAAAGCGGGCTTGCCCCACGGCATGTCGATCTGCGGCCCTTCGCCTTGGTGTCGCCTGAAGGCGTCAACATTACACCGGGTGGTTTGACCCGCGTGGCCCTGACCGAAGGCAGCCTTGTGGTGAATTCAAGCCAAGGTGGTGGCACCAAAGACACATGGATATTGGAAGACTAGGATGCTGGGAAAAACCGCAGGTGGTCTTTATTGGATGTTTCGCTCACTGG
>NZ_JBELFI010000168.1:0-3954 GCF_042093035.1 Yoonia sp.
GCTCTGGGGATGGCGGCGCGTGCTTCTGCGGGTATTTGGCGCCCAGATCGGCCAGCAAGTGCATGTCTATCCAACGGTGCGGATTTCGATGCCGTGGAACCTATGGATCGAAGATGGGGCCGCTTTGGGGGATCATGCGATCCTTTATGCATTGGGATCGATTACCGTCGGCGCGCGCGCGACGGTGTCTCAATATGCGCATCTTTGCGCGGGCAGTCATGATCTGCGTCGCGCAGATCGGGCCTTGATAAAAGCCCCGATTGTGATCGGAGATGACGCCTGGATTTGCGCGGATGCCTTCGTCGGTCCAGGTGTGAAAATCGGGGCAGGCGCGGTCCTGGGTGCCCGCGCCGTTGCCATGCGTGATCTGGCAACAGGCGGCACCGGCGTCGGAAATCCCATGCGAGAGGTAGAACGCAAATGACAAAGCTGACAGTGATTATTCTTGCCAAAGACGAGGCCCTGCACATCGCGCGCGCAATCGCGTCCGTGCGGGATATCGCCACAGATATTCTGGTCGTCGACAGCGGGTCTTTGGACGCAACTGTCGCGATCGCACGTGCGGCAGGTGCGCGGATATTGCACCACGCCTGGGTGAATTACGCCGACCAGTTCAATTGGGCGCTCAAGCAGATCCAAGGGCAGGGCGGTTGGGTCATGCGCCTTGACGCAGATGAGATCGTCACCCCTGCGCTACGTGCCGAGATCAAGGCCGGACTGCCGGATGCAGCCGGGGTCACCATCGGTCGCAGTATGTGCTTTCAGGGCGCCCCGATCCGTCACGGCGGCCTGTTCCCGATCAAAGTGCTTCGGCTTTTCCGCAATGGCAAGGGCCTGTGCGAAAACCGCTGGATGGACGAACACATCATCGTACGCGGTCCCATTGCCGCGCTGTCAGGCCAGATTGTCGACGACAATCGCAAAAGCCTCGACTGGTGGACGGCCAAGCACAATAGCTACGCCAGCCGCGAGGTGATTGACATTCTCAATCAAGACTTTCGGTTCCTGCCCCAAGACAGTTTGCGCGCCGATGCGACAGGCCGTCAGGCGGCCATCAAACGCTGGGTGAAAACACAAGCCTATGCCCGATTGCCGTTGGGGACGCGGGCCGGGGTTTACTTCCTTTACCGCTATTTTCTGCGCGCAGGGTGGCTTGATGCTCCGCGTGCACGCAAATTTCATGTTCTTCAGGGGTTTTGGTATCGCTATCTTGTCGACAGCAAACTGGCAGAGGTGCGCAGCTACATGGCTGAACATGATTGCGCGCCGATTGAAGCGATTGAGACCGTACTTGGCATTCAGGTGGGCCGCCCTTCGACAACATCACAGGAGGTTGCCGCATGAAGATCTCAGTCGTCACCGCCGTTAGGAATGGGCAGAAAACACTGCCCGATATGCTGGAAAGTCTAAAGGGTCAAATACACAAAGACATTGAACACGTCGTGCAAGATGGTGGGTCCACGGACGGCACGCTCGACGTGTTGCGACAGGTGGGTTTGCCGGATACGCAGATGCAAACCTGCGCTGATACAGGGATTTATGACGCGATCAACAAAGGCATCAGCCGTGCCAGCGGCGACATCATCGGGCTTTTGCATTCGGATGACAGGTTGGCAGCGCCTGACATCTTGGCCACCGTTGCGGCAGCGTTTGAGGATGATACCGTCGAAGGGGTCTATGGGGATCTGCAATATGTTGCGCGCGATGATCCGCAACGCGTGATCCGCCATTGGAAAGCGGGCCCCTATTCGCGCGCAAATTTACAGCGTGGATGGATGCCGCCACATCCGACGCTGTACCTTCGGCGCGCCGTCTTTGAACGGGTGGGTCTCTACGATACCAGCTTCAGCATTTCGGGTGACTATGACGGGATGCTGCGGTTCCTGACGGCGGGTCATGTGCGTCTGGCCTATCTGCCAATTGTGATGGTCCAGATGAAGATGGGCGGCATCAGCAATCGCAGTTTTGCCCATCTGATCCGCAAAAGCCGCGAGGATTATCGCGCGATCAGACGGAACAACATTGGCGGGATCACGACGCTGGTCGCCAAGAACGTCTCGAAACTGGGCCAGTTTCGCGCGGGTCAGGTGTAGAAATACTTGGTCAGTTGGTAGAATATGGGGGCTGCAAAAATCACGCTGTCGAGCTGGTCGACAAAGCCACCTTGTCCGGGGATCAGATGTGACCAGTCCTTGACGCCGCGGTCGCGCTTGATGGCTGCCACAACGATATTGCCGAACATACCGACAAGTGACGCGACACCTGCCATCAAAGCCGCCCCGATCACACCAAACGGGGTGATCCAACTCAGCAGTGCGCCGATGACCATCGCACTCAGGACGCCACACAACAGGCCTTCCCATGTTTTTGGCGATAACCCCGGTGCGATTTTTGTACGCCCGATCCGGCGGCCAAAGAAGAAATCCAGAAGGTCGCCGAATTGGACAACCATCACGAGGAAGGCAATCAACAAAAGTGACCTATCCCCGTAGCCCGGAATTTCCAGCGCCATCAAGGCAGGGACGTGACTGACGCAGAAAACCGCGATCATCAGCGCCCACTGGGTCTCGGCCACACGGACGAGGAAGCGCTGTGGATTGCCGCGCAGCGCAGATACCATCGGCAAAAGCAGGAAGGCGTAAACGGGGATGAAAACGGTAAATAATCCGGTCCATCCAAAGCCTACAAAGACATATTGCAGCGGCAAAACCGCGAAAAATGCCAGCGCCAATGACAAGTGATCGGCCTGCGCCTTCGTGGTCAGTGTCAGGATTTCGCGCAGCGCGGCAAATGACGCGAATGCAAACAAGGTCATGATCCCAGGTTTGCCCAACAGCAGCGCCACGCCGATAAAGGCAACCATCCCCCACCAGCTTTGTACGCGGGTCATATAGGTATCGAGCATCGGGTTCGGTTCATGCACAGGCTGGCGCGCGCGCAGGACTTCGCCCAAGACGGTCAGCGCGATCAGGATGCCAAAGCTACCAAAGGCGAGAAGCAGGATATCGGCGGTTGTATTGCTCATGCGTGCATCTGCGGACGTTGCGCCAAGAGTGCATCGGATGCGCGCCGCAGGAAGTCGTCTTTGCTTTCCCCTTCGCGCACATGGATAGGCTCTCCGAATGTGACGGTGCAGATCAGGGGCAGGGGGATGATTTCGCCTTTCGGCATAATTTCTGTCAGATTGGCGACCCAGGTCGGGATCAAATCCACCTCAGGGCGGGCGCATCCCATGTTGTAGAGCCCTGCCTTGAACGGCAACAAAGGGTCGTCTGTCATGTTGCGATTGCCTTCGGGAAAGATAATCAGCGATGATCCGTCTTCGAGGGCGGAGATGATCTTATCCATCGGCTTGTCTTTGACCTCTGGCCTGCGATCGACAAGCACGCAATTGAAAACTTCAGGCCCGACAAAAGCGCGCAGTTTATTCTTGAGCCAGTAATCAGCCGCGGCAACCGGGCGCACCGTGCGGCGTAATGCGGGCGGCAGGACTGACCAGATCATCGGCATATCGGCGTTGCTGGTATGATTGGCAAAGTACACACGCTGGCGCGGGACCGGTTCGATCCCTTTCCAATCAGCGCGCACTGCGGTGATGGCGCGGGCAAAAATCCGGATCGATTGGCCAACGATACGGGCCGCAAATTGGCGAAGAAACTTCATGCGCCCGACTGTGGCAAAGGTGGTTGCCTTTGAAAAGAAAAAAGGCCCGTTAAGCCTTCACCGGCGCACCACCTGCAAAGCTGTTGATGCTGTGATAGCCAATCGGGTCTTCCTGCATTTGCAGATGCAGGCCATCGCCTGTGTAAGGATGCGCTCGCGCCAGATCTTCGTCAAACGCGATCCCTAGCCCCGGTGCCGTCGGCACAGGGATATATCCGTCCTCAACTGTGATGCTGCCCCCAATCAGATCGTTGTGAAATTTCGTTTCGATCGTTTCTGCCATCAGAATAT
>NZ_JBELFI010000169.1:0-3904 GCF_042093035.1 Yoonia sp.
TTGCCCCGGAAACGATGAGCGCCCAACCTTCGCAAGGCACTCATCCTGCGCGGCCGCGCGTCAGTTCTGGCCGCAGCGACAGCCAGAAATGGCCGGGGTGTCCTTGGCTGCTTGCACGATTGGGGCTGCGGCCTTGGTTTGTGGCTGCATGTCTGACTTGCCACCGCAACATCCGGTCGATTTCTGTGTGGCCGTATCTTGAGACTGTGAATTCAAACGGTCGTCCATTTTCAGCTCCTTATGTTTGGCTTCGTCCTGTAGACGCAATCCGGCAACATCCATTACAGGAATGAGGAAATCCATCCGGCTTGCTGGGTGGCGGTGCCGGAGCGTCGGAAGGCCGCAATTGCCGCCCGGCGACGCCAAAAGCTGCTGCCGCCTAGAGCAATCGCCGCGCGACCCATCCGATCGCCTCAAGCCCACGCGCGCGCCAGCTGCGGCGATACCAGGTCGGATGCGTGATCTCACTGGCATCACAGAGATCATCCAGAAACTGCGCCTGTAGCTGTCCAGCCAAGGCACGGTCATGCGCGACCAGGACCAGTTCCTGATTGACGAAGAGACTGCGATAATCAAGGTTCGCAGACCCCACAATAGACCAGGCGGCATCAACGACCGAAGTCTTGGCGTGCAATTGCCGGGGCAGGTATTCGTAAACCCTGACCCCTGCAGACAGAAGCTGTCCATATGCTGCCCGCGTTGCCCAACCAGCGACCAACGGATCACTTCGACGGGGGACAAGCAGACGGACATCAACGCCGCGATGGGCTGCTTCCTGAAGCGCCTTGTCGACCACAGTGCCGGGACCAAAATAGGGAGACGTCAGATAGATATGGGTCTGTGCCATCCCGATCAGCCCTGCATGGAGGCAGGCAAGCCTCTTTCGGCACCTGCGCGAGTAGCTTGGCACCAGCAGTCCTTCGATGCCGCCGGCCTCTTGGGGGATGGCCTTTGCCGGAAGCGCGCGCGCATCCTGCCAGAGCCGGTCAAAGTGTCGGGTTGCAAGTCTTGCCAACGGACCTGAAACCCGCAAATGCGTGTCGCGCTGGCGGGTCACGCCGTGCAACCGCCACGAGTTCAAGCGGCGGATATTGAAACCACCCAGATACGCCTCCCGGCTATCCACGACCAGAAGCTTGCGGTGGTTGCGCTGGAAATAGCGCAGGGGATGGCGCAGATCAAAGGGGCGAAACCACCGAAAGCGGACCCCGCTTTGCGCCAATGCGCGACGGAGCGCGCGGAAATTGCGCTGGCCGGCACCGAAGGCGTCCAGATGCAAGCGCACGTCCAACCCTGCGCGCGCTTTGGCCGCGAGTGCCGCGACAAAGCGTGCGCCAACTTCGTCGGCCGCAAAAATATAGGATTCCATCCAGATCGTGTCGGTTGCCCGCTCTATTGCCGCAATCATCGCATCAAATAGTACATCTCCCTCGATGAACAATGCGAACGCACCGTGGCCCTCGCCCAGCTCTGGCACGCAAATCGCTGAGCGCGCCTGCGCAACGGCTTGCTGTGCCTCCTGCGATGTACGAAAGACCGGCATCGCTCAGGTATTGGCTGCATCATGGGCGCCATGTTGGCACCAGACACAATCGCAGTTGAGATGATTGCAGCTGCTGTCTTTCAGCGGGCCGCGATAACGCATCTGCGCGATCGGCAGCAACAGCCGCTTTGGCAAGGACAGCCCATAGGCCGCGCGCAATGCAGCGCCTGCGTCAGCCGATCCCAGCTTCGAGATCAGGTAATCAATCCCGCGAGGGCCCGTCTGATTGAACAGGAACCGATTGACGATACTGGCGCGCAAGCCCGGTTGCAGCGCCCGACGCCAGGATGTCGTGTAGTCGGCGCCATTGATAATGCTTTCGGCAGCCAGCCGTCCTGACCGCATCGCGTAACGCAATCCAAACCCCGCAAGTGCGTCCTGAAATCCTGCGTGTTCACCAATCACACGATTGCCACCCTGCATTGCTGTGCGCGGCAGACGGACATTCCCAAACCCACCGAAATATTTTGGCTCAAGCATCTTTAACCCTGCATAGCGCTGAAAATGGGCCACCGTCGCCGCAAGATACTTCGCCTGATCCCGAAACCCCGAGACCATGCAACTGGCCACTGTCCCGCGCCCTTGATGCACCAGAAGATAGGCATAGCCTTTCGGGGCGAGCTGTGGTCCGAAGGCCAGCCACGCCCCGTTGGGCATTGTCGTGTCAAAGACATAGCCAACGGCAATGATATCTGCGCGTCGCGGGCCGCCCGCCAGGATCATCCTGCCGCCGGTGTTCTTCACACGGTCATTGAAGCGCACCTCCACCCCCGCCGCACGCGCCTGATCCAGCAGTGCCCGGTCGAGCGTCCCCGCTGCGCTGCCACGCCGCAGTAAATAGAACAAAGGGCGTGATCCATGCACCTTACGGGCCTTCGCGCGGCTGTCCAAGACGACGCCCTCGGTCATGCCATGATGAGAGAAATCCGCAGCGACCCCGGCCTGGGCCAACTCATCCAGAACATCCCTTTTGTCAGTCCAGTTTTCCAGTCCCTGAAAATCGTCATGGAACCGATGCCCCACATCCGCGCGCCATTCACGCACTTTGACCTGACGCCCCGCCTTGGCCAAAACGATCGCGCAGACCAGACCCGCAGGTCCCGCCCCAACGATCTGTATGCCGTCATCTAGGTTCGCAATCTGATTGGGTCTTGACGCTGTCATATGACGCCGTCTCGGCGCATTGCGCGCACTGACGGACCCGACGCAAAGCCTGCTATCACGCTCAAATGCCGTAACCCCACGCGGGCATTCTGCCCATCTTGACCTCTACAGTGCCAACGCCTGCAACATTTTCAACCGCGACGCGGACGGCGTTCTCCTCAAAATCACTGTCAGCGACACCCCAGACCGAGACATCTCCTTCCTCGACGGTGTAGTTTATCAGGTTGACGGCAGCACCGGGCACCTGCTTGAGGGCCTCGTCAATCTTTGTGCGCAGCACACGGTCGTCCTCGGACGGAGCGCGCAGGCTATTATCGGGCATGGCCGACAAGACGTGAAGCAGATTGGCACGGCTGACGACGCCGGCCACCTGACCTGATCGCACCACCGGTACCCGCTTGATGCGGTGCTTTTCCAAAAGGCGCGCAATTTCCGCGACCTCCGTATCCTCCTGCACCCAAACAACATCGCGGGTCATCACATCCCGAACATGCCGGCTATTGAGCTTGACGAAATCCTGCGCAGACCCGCCCGAACCGTTCAGCACCTCAAGCCACCACGACCGCCGTCGCACATCGGGGCCGCGTACCCGTCGCATGAGATCACCTTCACTGACCAATCCCTTGAGATTGCCTTTGTCGTCAAGCACGGGCAGCGCGCTGATGTGATGATCGAGCATCAACCGCACTGCATCCGCGACTTTCGCATCAACATCGACCGAGATCACTGTGGTGGTCATGATATCTTTCGCTTGCATGGCGTAGTCTCCATTTTGTCGGTGGTAGATCGGTCCGCTGGTCAGCTCCCGATCACGAGTTGCAAATCATCGTCCAGAACGTAAGGCGGGATGTCGAGATTGCGGGGTGCCGGACCTTTGCGGATCCGCCCCGAAGTATCGTAATGTGAGCCGTGGCAGGCGCAGAACCAGCCGCCGAATGCGCCCAGCGTTGTCCCGGTTTGACCCAGCGGAACGCAGCCCAAATGGGTACAAATCCCGATCACAATGAGCCACTCTCCCTCCGCGTCGGCGGTGCGATTTTCATCTTGCGCTGGCATGTCGGTACTGAGATTGGGATTTTCTTCCAATTTGTCCACGGGATCGACCAGATCGTCGAGCGCGACGGCACGCGCCGCCTCAATCACCGCAGGGGGTCTGCGCCAGACGAAAACCGGGCGACCGCCCCAATCTATCGTAAC
>NZ_JBELFI010000170.1:0-1560 GCF_042093035.1 Yoonia sp.
ACACTCCGGTTGTAGAGTGGCGACGGCTTCATGCGCCCATCCTCGAACTGCTTCCATGCCATCGGCACGGAAGATTGATTGGGGATCGTAATCAAACGCATCCAACGCCCCAGAATGCGCAGTTGGTTGACCGTATTGAACGACTGCGACCCGCCAGAGACCTGCATCACCGCAAGGGTCTTGCCTTGCGTCGGCCTGACCCCGCCAATGGGCGACAGCGGCAGCCAGTCGATCTGCGTCTTCATGATTCCTGTCATGGCACCGTGACGTTCGGGGCTGGACCACACCATGCCCTCAGACCACATTGCCAGATCACGCAGTTCCTGCACTTTTGGATGGTCGGTATCGCGGTCATCGGGCAAGGGCAGACCAGAGGGATCAAAAAACCGGGTTTCGCAGCCCAAGGCACGCAGCACCCGCGCGCCCTCTTCGGCGCAAAGCCGTGAATAGCTTACCTGACGCAGTGAGCCATAGAGCAGCAAAATGCGCGGGGCATGTGCGGGTGCATCCGGGCCAGCCAGAGCGGGCACATCCAAAGGCCGCAACGCATCCGCCCGAAGGTTCGGCATATCTTCATCTCTGGCTGCCATCAGTGATTTTCTTCCAGATGCAGCTTCATGTCGATCAAGACCTGCTGCAACGCCGTCGTTTCACGCAAGAGACGCTTGGCTTCATTGATCGAAATGACGCCGTCAGCAATGGAAAGATTATACTCCGCCATCAGCAAAGCAAACCGCTGGCTAAGCTTGATAACATCGGTGTTGATCTCGCCTTCTTCGGTATTTGTGCCGGACTTGTCGTATGATATCGCGGCCCCGCGCAATTCTGCCAAAGCTGCCGTGACATGCGGATAGCTGGCTGCGGCTTCCAGTGCGGCGACAGCGTCAACCGGCATGAAGCGGTCGCTATGCTCGGCGTTGTCCGAATAATACCGCCCAAGTGTCGCTTTGGATTTCCCTGTCAATGCGCAGGCAGCTTCGATCCCCACGTCCTTGACGAGCGCCTCCGCGTGTTTCTTCAGATAACTGCCATAACCCGCCATGCCTGCGCTCCGTGTTGGTATTCTGCCCTGACAAGAGGGGAAACTCATCGTTTCATTCCCATTAAATCGGTTTGACACAGATGTCATTGATAAACCTGTCCCATGTGTTTGGGATGACGTAATGAGGATGCGCACGATGATGTGCCGTGTTGCTAGGATCGCAATCCGCTTGCGCATTCAGCCTGACGCCCCAGACGCGTGCTTATGGTGTGACCGCCATCAAGCGCTGGTCTTGCCAATGTGGTGACACCAGCGCTAATGATCGGCTATGGCAAAGCTCTATTTCAATTACTCCACGATGAACGCTGGCAAATCGACCGTTCTCTTGCAGGCCTCGCACAATTACATTGAGCGCGGAATGCAGACCTATCTGCTCATCGCGCGGTTCGACAACCGTGCAGGGACCGGACGGATCGGTAGCAGGATCGGCATTGGCGCAGACGCTGACACATTTGGCGCGGATGACGACCTCTTCGAGATGATCGAAAAACGGCTGAAGGCCGGGCCTTGCGCCTGCG
>NZ_JBELFI010000170.1:1570-3907 GCF_042093035.1 Yoonia sp.
CTTGATGAGGCGCATTTCATGACCCCCGATCATGTCTGGCAACTGGCGCGCGTGGTGGACGACCTCAATGTGCCTGTGATGACTTACGGCCTGCGTGTCGATTTCCGTGGGCGGCTGTTCCCGGCCTCCGCATCATTGCTGGCACTGGCAGATGAAATGCGCGAAGTACGCACAATCTGTCATTGCGGCAAGAAGGCAACCATGGTGGTGCGCAAGGATGAGCAAGGCCATGTTCTGGCCGCAGGCGATCAAATCGTTGTCGGCGGCAATGAACGCTACGTCTCACTCTGCCGCCGCCATTGGCGCGCGGAAATGGGCGACGACGCCGACCCCAATCGCATCTGAACGCCCTTCATCTTGGCCTGAAAACTCCCGCCGGAGGCACCTGCCCGCTAGTAAAAGCTCTGCGGGTCAATATCGATCGCGAGGCGCAAATTCGACGGCAGGTGAAACTGCCTGACCCATTGCGCCAGCGCCTGCTGCAAGGGGGCGGCCTTGTCCGCCTTGACCAACAACCTGACGCGATGCCGCCCGCGCACCCGTGCAATCGGGGCGGGTGCGGGGCCAAAAACCTGCGCGCCGATCTGACGCAACGGGCCATCGCGCCGCGCCATCTCTGCGCCCAGATCAAAGACCTCCTGCACATTGGGACTGCTCAGAATGATCCCGGCCATGCGTCCATAGGGCGGCACGCCCGCCGCCTTGCGTTCGCCGGCTTCCGCCTTCCAGAAACCTTCCTCATCGCCCGCCAAGATCGCGCGGATCACCGCATGGTCCGGCTGATAGGTCTGCAACAATGCCTCACCTGGCGTTTCAGCACGGCCAGCGCGACCAGCAACCTGCCGCATGAGCTGGAATGTCCGCTCTGCCGCGCGCAGGTCGGACCCTTGCAAACCGAGATCTGCATCAATCACGCCCACCAACGTCAGGAACGGAAAATTATGCCCCTTCGCGACCAATTGCGTGCCAATGATGATATCGGTACCGCCTTGTGCAATCTCTTCGATATGCGCCTTCATCGCCCGCGCCGAGCCATAAAGATCAGAAGACAGGACCGCGATGCGCGCGTCCGGGAAAAGCGCTGCAACCTCTTCGCCCATCCGCTCTACACCCGGCCCGACGGCGCTGAGCTTGTCTTCCGCAGCACAGCTCGGGCATTGCGTCGGCATCGGTTTCGTTTCACCGCATTGGTGACACATGAGCCGCTTCAGAAACCGGTGCTCAACCATCCGCGCATCGCAGTGATCGCAACCAATCTGATGCCCGCAAGCCCGGCAGAGCGTGATCGGCGCATAGCCACGCCGGTTCAGAAAAATCAGCGATTGTTCACCCTTATCAAGCCGATCCTGCATGGCACGCTGCAAAGTCCGAGACACCCAAGTCGCCCCCGGCAAATCCTCCGCGCGCATGTCGATGGCGGTCATCTTGGGCATCACTGCCTCGCCAAACCGCGTTGTCAGTTCAAACCGTTTGTATTTGCCTGTATCCGCATTTGCCCAGCTCTCAAGGCTTGGTGTCGCAGAGGCCAGGACGACCTGTGCGCCATTGATCGCCGCCCGCAAGACGGCCATGTCGCGGGCGTTGTAAAGCACGCCGTCCTCTTGTTTGTACGAGGTGTCATGTTCCTCATCCACGACGATCAGACCCAAGTTCCGATATGGCAAAAACAGCGCCGAGCGGGCGCCGACAACCAGTTGCGCGTCACCTTGTCCCACCATCCGCCAGCACCGCCGTCGCTCTGTCATGGTCACGCCGGAATGCCATTCAGCAGGCTTCATGCCGAAGCGGGCCTCAACCCGGTTGATAAACTCACCCGACAAAGCGATCTCTGGCAACAGCACAAGCGCCTGTCGTCCCATCCGCAGACATTCTGCCACGGCTTCAAGATAGACTTCCGTCTTACCAGATCCCGTCACACCTTTGAGCAAGGTCGTCCCATAGGTATCGCCGCGCAGATTGGCCCGAAGTGCCGCGGCGCCCGCCGCCTGATCGTCGCTAAGCGTTTTCCCCCCATAGTCGGGATCCAGCCTTGGATAAGGCATATCGCGCGGCGCCTGTTGCTCCGTCACCGCGCCAAGCTTGACCAACCCTTTCACAACGGATGTCCCCACCCCCGCCATTTCTGCCACTTCGCCCAAGGTGAATGACAAACCGCCATAGTCGCGCAGGACCGCGAGCACTTTTTCGCGCGCGTCGGTCATCCGGTCCGGCGTTTCGTCGCCCAACCGGTATACCCTGCGCATGGATTGCGCATCCCCCAACCCCGGCGCACGCGTGGCCAGGCGCAACATCGCGCTGAGCGGCGTCAGCGTATATTCGGCGGCCCGCATCAAAAAG
>NZ_JBELFI010000171.1:0-3905 GCF_042093035.1 Yoonia sp.
GGATAAGGTGCAGGCGTTCCATTTCAAAGGCGGGCAGGGGGCGAAGACTGGCACTGGCGGGCATCTTCCCGGCCATAAGGTGAAAGGCAAGATCGCCGACGTGCGCGGGCTGGAAGAAGGGCAGGACGCGATCTCGCCTCCGCGGTTCCCCGATTGGACGACACCTGCGCAAACTAAAACTTTCGCGGATGAGGTCCGTGACCGGACCGGCGGTATTCCGATAGGCTATAAGTTGTCGGCGCAGCACATTGAGAAGGACATTGATGCAGCCCTTGAGGTTGGTGTTGACTACGTCATCCTTGATGGACGCGGCGGTGGCACAGGTGCAGCGCCGACGATCTTCCGCGACAATATCTCTGTGCCCACAATCCCGGCTTTGGCGCGGGCGCGGCGGCACCTGGACTTGTTGGGGCGGCAGGATGTGTCGCTGGTGATTACAGGGGGCCTGCGCAAGCCTGCGGACTTCATCAAGGCATTGGCCATGGGCGCTGATGCGATCGCCGTTTCAAATGCGGCGATGCAGGCGATTGGATGTATCGCGATGCGGGCGTGCCATACCAACAATTGCCCCGTCGGGATCGCCTCGCAGCGGCCAGAACTGGCCAGCCGCATCATCGTTGAAAGCTCCGCCAAGCAATTGGCGAATTTCTTCGGGGCGAGCGTGGAACTCATGCAAGTTATGGCGCGCGCTTGTGGACACGATCACCTGTCCAAGTTTAATGCCGACGATCTGACGACATGGAAACGGGATATGGCCGATCTGTCGGGTGTGGCCTTTGGGGGTGTCGTGCGGGCTTAGGATTTTCTGCTTGTAGGTCAGGAATACTGCCCTATATATGCAGCATGTCTGAAACCCACCCAAAATCCGGCCATTCTTTCATCGATGACGTCCAGGGTATTTCGCTGGGAATATTTCTTGCAGGCATTGGCGTGCATATGCTGACAACTGTCGGTCTGATTACTGGCCAGACTGCGGGTATCGCGGTCGTCGTTTCATATCTGACGGGTTATTCCTTCGGTTTGGTCTTCTTTTTGGTGAACATCCCCTTTTACGCTTTGGCATGGAAACGGCTGGGGACGGCATTCACAGTGAAATCACTGATCTCGGTTTCGCTTCTGTCTGTGCTGACAGAGCTTATTCCACTGGGCATGGTGTTCGATCATCTCGACCCGCTGTTGGGTGCGGTCGCATTCGGCGCTTTGACCGGCTTGGGCCTTTTGGCGCTGTTCCGGCACAATGGCTCCTTGGGTGGGTTGGGCGTTGTGGCACTTCTGATCCAGGACACGACGGGGTTTCGGGCGGGTTGGGTGCAGCTGATCTTTGACGGGGCTTTGTTCGGCATGGCGTTCTTTTTGTTCGACACAGAGATCGTCATGTACTCCGTCGTGGGCGCGATTGTTCTGAACCTGATAATTGCGATTAACCACCGGCGTGATCGCTACGTTGCCACGTAAGCAAAAGAGATTGGGTTCCGTGACCTTCCGACTGACCATGAAGCGGTTCGCTGACAGTGCGCATCGCATCTTGCCTGACCAAGGAAGCTATCGCTTTGGTCGCAATTCCATCTTCATATAGCGGTTACCGGCGCGGCGTTCGTCCAAACCTGCGGCCTGTACCGCAGCGACCTACGTTGTGAATCTGCCTGCGTTAGCGGCTGTATCGACGATGTCTTTTGCACCGCGGTTGCTGCGATGAATGTTCCTCTTAGCATGTGATTTCTCCATTGATATGCAGATTCACTGGTCTGGGGATCGGGATTTCTACGCTTGGTTTTGCGACCAGATCACCATGAAATTCCTGTGACTGCCGCATGACCGGTCATCCATTCCGCCAAAGCCGCAACATTTGGCCATTTCCAGTAACACCTGTGTGAAACGCCGTGATAATACGGCCCCGTTTTTGGAACATTTCAATGATCTGGCGGCATCGTGAGACATCTTTCAGGAATTCTCCCCTATATGATCGGAAAGACGCAAACGAACGGAGCACCAAATGGCATACCGCTGGACCAACGACTTGACCAAAGACGACATCACGCCAAAGGCCACTTACTTGAACCGCCGCCAGATACTGGCAGGCACGCTCGGTCTGGGGGCGATTGGTCTGGCTGGCCGTGCATCTGCGCAAAGCGACTTGGAACCCAATACGCTGGAAGAGATTTCCAGCTACAACAACTACTATGAGTTCGGCACGGGCAAGGGTGATCCTGCGGCGAATGCCCACAAGCTTGTGACATCACCTTGGTCAATCAAAGTGGATGGCATGGTCGACAATCCGGGCGATTATGCGCTGGATGACTTGTTGGCGGGGCTGTCTGTTGAAGATCGCGTTTACCGCCTCCGTTGTGTGGAGGCATGGTCAATGGTCGTCCCGTGGAACGGGATCGAACTTGCCGACATCCTCAACAAAGTTGGTGTCCAATCCGGTGCCAAATATGTGGCGTTTGAGACCGTCGTTCAGCCCGACAACATGATTGGCGTGCAGCGCCGTGTTCTTGAATTCCCTTATGTCGAAGGCCTGCGCCTTGATGAAGCGATGCACCCGCTGACGATCATGGCAACCGGTATTTATGATGAGCCGATGTATAATCAAAACGGTGCACCGATCCGTTTGGTGGTGCCGTGGAAGTATGGCTTCAAGTCGATCAAGTCGATCTCGCGGATCACGCTGACGGATCGTGAACCACCGACGAGCTGGAATAAGCTGCAGCCGCGCGAATATGGCTTCTACAGTAATGTGAACCCCACCGTGGATCACCCGCGCTGGAGCCAAGCAACCGAGCGGCGCATCGGAGGAGGCTTGTTTGCATCCCGCCAGGATACGCTGATGTTCAATGGTTATCCGGAAGTTGCTGGCCTTTATGAAGGCATGGACCTGGGCAAGTTTTTCTGATGGGTCGGGCGATGCGCCCTGGATCGTTGCAAAGACAGAAAGTTAAGAAGATGGATATCGCAGGCACCTTGAACGGCGCACTCCGCAAGATACCGGCATGGACGATCTATGTAGGTGGCGCGCTTTATGCTGTTTGGCAATTCTGGCTGGCCCTCAACCAGATCGGCCCTTATCTGGTTGAGCCGATCAACGTTCTTGAACGTGCCTACGGTGAGGTCGGCCTGATCTTGCTGGTCGCGGGGCTTATGGTGACACCACTACGGACGTGGACGGGTATCAACCTGCTGAAGTTCAGGCGCGCGATCGGCGTGACGACGTTTTTCTTCATACTTGCGCATTTCCTCGTCTTCGCAATTCTCGATGTGCAAAGCGTCAGTCGGGTCTGGACCGAGATTGTGAAGCGGCCTTATGTCACCGTGGGTATGGCGTCTTTCGTGATGCTGATTCCGCTTGCTTTGACATCGAACAACCGGTCGATCCGCAAGATGGGCGCTGCGGCATGGCGGAAGATGCACAAACTGACCTATCCGGCAGCCATTTTTGGTGCGGTACACTATTTATGGCTCGTGAAGGGTTTTCAAATTGAACCGCTGATCTACCTGGGCGTGATCCTTGCGCTTGTCGCGACGCGCTATGTTGCTTTCGGGCGGAAAAGGCAGGTTGCGTAAAGGCGTGATTCCATCAGCTTGGACGACTTGATGGCGAACTGGAGACACAAAACGGGCCCAGTACTGCGCCGAAATGGGGGTTCTTGTGGAGGGATCTGTGGATAACCCAAGATCTGGTATGTTCCGTTTCTATTCTGCCTAAGAAAATTGCGTTTACTGCGACCTGAGCAGGCGGATAATTACATCAAGCCCTTAAAAACAGGCAGAAATTTGGGTTTGTGAAAAAAGATGCAGAAAATCTAAAAAACCACTTGCGAGTATTGTCGACTAACCTTAGAAGCCACTTCACCGGATGCGCATCGATGTGTTGACGGTGCGCCAGACGGTCTTTCGGGATACGTGGC
>NZ_JBELFI010000172.1:0-3904 GCF_042093035.1 Yoonia sp.
TGCAGCGTGTCTCTCATGCGATGATCCTCACCTTTAAATCGTCTGCGATATAAAGTCATTACTGTGCATATGAACGCAAGTGGTCTTGTATGAAACGCAACATGTCGGCTCTTAATTAGGTATTTTACATAATACTGATTATACGCCGAATACATTCCGATGGGTGTGCGCTACCTTCAACTGCGACTCCTATTAGAAAACAATATGTTACCTAACAAGAGGAATCGCTATGGGTGCCGTTTAACCAGTTGTCGTTTATACGGATTTTGCCAAACCATCCCTTGCGGCGGCGTCTGCGGCGTCTGCCAGTATTTGTGCCTTCAACCCATCTTCCCCGTCCGGCTTCACATCAGTGCCAGTAACCAGCGCGTTGATAAAATGCGCCATCTCTGCGCGATACGCGGCTGCATAGCGTTCCAGAAAGAAAGGCTGCGCGACGGCACGTTGCAGGCCCGATGCATTTGCAAGCTCCACCGTTGTCTCAAGCACATTATCCGCCCGTAGCATCCCCGTTTCGCCGTGTACCTCGATACGTTGGTCATAACCGTAACTTGCGCGTCGTGAATTTGAAATTTGGCAGAGCCGCCCCGTTGCGGTCTTCAGCGTCACCACCGCGGTATCAAAATCGCCGGCGGCGCCAATTTCAGGATCGACAAGGCTAGACGCGGCTGCCGTCAGCGCCACCGGCTCTTCACCTAAAAGGAACCGCGCCATGTCAAAGTCATGGATCATCATATCCCGGAATATCCCGCCGGAGGTTTTCACATAGCTGATGGGTGGTGGTGATGGATCGCGCGACAGAATCGTAACCAATTCGACCTTTCCAATAACCTGATCTGCAATTTGCCGCTGTAGATGGGCGAAATTAGGGTCGAAACGGCGGTTGAAGGCGGTCATGAATGGCACGCCAGCCTTTTTGACGGCAGCCAGACAATCGTGGATACGTGCAACAGACAGATCGATTGGCTTCTCGCAAAACATCGCCTTCCCTGCCCCAGCGGCTGCATGGATCAGATCATAATGCGTCGTCGTTGGTGTGCCGATCACCACAGCATCAATACCGGGATCGTTGATGATTGCCTCTGCCGACATCACTTTTGCTCCCAGTACGGCAGCCAGCGCCTCTGCTGCGGCCGGCATTGCATCAGCGACCGCGACCGCTTTGGCCGTGGTCATTGTGCGCAGCGTGGCGCCATGAACTTGCCCGATACGACCACATCCCAGGATACCAATGTTAATCATCGCTTTGACCTTTCAGGTTGCGCAGCACGATCCGCGCTGCTGCCATCACCGGGTCATGGGTTTCTTTGAGGATGCTGACACGGTCAAACCGCTCAGGGTCAGCATTGACTGCATCACGCAATGCCGCACCAAACGCCATCCGCAGCTCAGTGCCAATATTGAATTTACAAATATTGGTATTTATCGCCAATGATTTGCGTTGCGAAGTTGGCACTCCAGAACCGCCGTGGATTACCAGTGGCACCTCAGTTGCTGCCTGAATGGCGGCAATGCGAGGTTCGTCCAAGCCGCCCTCTTTATCCTGTTGCAAATGCACGTTGCCCACGGAAATCGCCATGGCATCAACATCCGTTTCTGCCGCGAAAATTGCCGCCTCTGACGGGTCGGTCCCCGCGGAGTTTTCGCCACCGGAGTAGCCCACAAAGCCGATCTCACCTTCGCAGGATATGCCAGATTTATGTGCCATTTCAGCGATTTGACGTGTCTCTTTGATGTTATCGGCGAGCGGCTTTCGCGACCCGTCAAACATCAGCGAAGTGAAACCGCTATCGAGGGCTTCAGCACATTCATCATAGGTATATCCATGATCCAGATGTGCCACGACCGGCACGGATGCGTGTTCTGCCAAATGCCGAAGCATCTTTCCCAGTACAGGCAATGGCGTATGCGCGCGACACCCCGGTCCGGCCTGCAGGATCACAGGGCAGTTTTCAGCCTCAGCCGCGGCTACATAGGCGCGCATGTCTTCCCAGCCCAATGTGACCAGGCCGCCAACGGCATAGCCTTGCTGCAATGCCGGTTGCAGCACATCGTGGAGTGTCACAAGGCTCATTTGAACTTGGCAATCATGTCTTTGATGCCCGGGATCGTCTCGACCTGATAGGCATGTGAGGGTTGGAAGTACTGCACAAGACTACGCTGTGACAGCCCGCCCAGAATGGTGAAATAATACATCTGATACCCCGGCAGCACCGCACAAGGATGATACCCGCTATCAAGACAAATCGTTGAGCCGTCGACGATGTGGTAAGCATCCCCCGCCTTGCCGTCTTCACGCTGGAGCATTTGCACACCTGAGCCGTGGTTGGGCTTAAAGCGGAAGTTATAGGTCTCGTCGTGGCGCGTCTCAATCGGGAGACGGTCAGTGTCATGCTTATGTGAGGGAAAACCGGACCAACCACCCTCGCCCACGGTGAAAAGTTCAGACACCAGCAAGCGCCCGACCTTGTCGTGGTATTTTGTGCCAAGGATATGTTTGATTTTCCGGTGGGTCTTCGTGTCGTCAGAGCCGTATTGGACCATGTCCAATTCATCCGCACGGACGGCAAAAGCGTCGAGCACCTTGTCGTAACGTGCGCCGCAGACAAAAACTTCGGCCTCATCAGAGGTGCAAACCATCTGCGCTTTTGCAGCGGTAGGCACATAGACGCCTTCAGGCTCACCGTCCCAGACGTCTTCGGTGCGCTGTCCGATGCCATCCGCTTTGAACCCTTCGATTTCGATGTCCACGGTCCCTGTGGCAGGCACGATGCATGTCTCGTACCCCGGAACCGCATATTCAAAAGCCTGCCCTTTCTTGAGCTTGACGATATTGAAATAGTTCAGTGGAACGGTCGGATCATCCACATCCACAATCGGTTTATTCTGGTTATCAAACGGAGGAATATGCATGTTTGGATCCTTTTAGCTGGCAGTGGGGCCAGAATGGTCGGCCATGAAAGTCGCAAGTGTTGGCGTATCGGCCATCGCAGGTGCGCAGCCCGGACGGGATACGGTGATGGATGCACAGGCAGAGCCACGCAAGATCGCGTCTTTGATCGTTTGCCCCTCTGCGATGCCTGTCACCATCCCCGCCATGAAGCTGTCGCCCGCCCCGGTGGGTTTGAGCGCCTCAACGGGCCAGATACCGGTGTGGATTTCTTTGCCGCTTGCAAAAGTCACGGCACCCTTTTCACCCATTTTATAGACGACGATCGTGGCGGTGCTTTCGGCCAGGGCCTTGGCCTTCGCCATGCCTTTTTCGATGCCGCCAGCCATGAAGCCGAACTCTTCATCGTTGCCGACAATCATGTCGGAGGCGGCCGCCGCACGGCTCAGAACCTCTTCGGCGACTTGCGGTGAGGGCCATGAATAGGGGCGGTAGTCCACATCAAAGATGATCGGAAGGCCAGCGGCCTTCGCGTGCTCAAAGGCGGCAAAACTGGCGCTGCGCGATGGCTCGGCGGCGAAAACAGTTCCCGCCGTAATCAGCGCGCCAAACTTGCCATAGTCCACCGCCCCGACATCATCCGCACCCATTTGAAAATCGGCAGCACCATTGCGGTAAATGACATTGCGGTGCCCCTCAACCCGGCTTTCATAAAACGCCAGTGAGTTGCGGTATTCACCGCCAACTGGCGTCACATATTCGGTACCGACGCCGTAGCGCTTGAGCTGGCCAATACAGTAGCTGCCGATGCTGTCATCTGAGACACGCGTGACCAATGACGCCTGCCCGCCCAGTTTGCAAATTCCCGCCGCGATATTCGCGGAAGACCCGCCAAGACCCACGGTCACAGTCTCTGCGTCCTCGGTCGCGACGCCGGGATCGGTCCAAAGATCGATCCCGGCCCGTCCGACGACGACGAAGTTGTTTGCCTTGATCCCGTCGATCAGCCGCGAC
>NZ_JBELFI010000173.1:0-3653 GCF_042093035.1 Yoonia sp.
AGGCCGTGCAATCGGTGACCGAAGAGACCCGCCAGCGTCACGCATTGGGCACCCCATCAAACCCTGTTTTCAAGGAGATGTACCGCCGACCCGCGACCTCTGCCGGGGCGTCATTGTTGGCGGGCGACTTGCTCAAACACGGGGGTATCATCTATTCACCAGCGGGCGGGACGCATCATGGGCTACCGGATCGGGCGAATGGGTTTTGCTACCTCAATGATCCAGTTCTTGCGATCCATTCCTTGCGCCGCAACGGGGCGCAAAGGATCGCCTATGTCGATATAGACGCCCATCACCCCGACGGGGTTGAGCACGCTTTTGCGACTGATCCCGATACGCTCCAGATATCTGTTCATGAGGAAAACCGCTGGCCGCGCACGGGTGCCCTGGACGATCGCGGTGTCGGGCAGGTGTTCAACCTTCCAGTGCCTGCGGGCCTTAATGACGATGAAATGGCCTTGATCTGTGATGCGTTGATCGTGCCGCAGGTGACGGCTTTCCGACCGGATGCGATTGTGCTGCAATGTGGCGCTGATGCTGTGACCGAAGACCCGCAATCGCGCCTTACCCTTTCCAACAACGCGCATTGGGCAATCGTTGCCGCACTCAAACCTGTCGCCTCACGTTATCTGGTTCTGGGCGGCGGGGGCTACAATCCATGGTCGGTGGGGCGGCTCTGGACAGGGGTGTGGGCCACGCTCAATGGATATGAGATCCCCGATCAATTGCCTCCGGCAGCAATGGGCGTATTGGGCGCGCTGACATGGGAAGGCCCTTTCAGGCGGCACTATCCACAGGATCACTGGATCAACACGCTGCGAGATACACCGCGCGGCGGGCCGATCCGCGTTGAATTACGGCAGTCCGTCAAACTGCTGGCGGCCCGCCGCGCAAGCACCCTCTGAGGCTTGCAAGCCCGTGCGAACCCCCCGATAGTCCGCCCATGACCCTGCGCGCGATCATACTCGCCTTTGCCCTTGCCGCCGCTGCATTGCCTGCGCGCGCGGATATTTTGGTTTTCGCCGCTGCCAGCCTGAAAGAACCGCTGGACCGGATCGCGAAAGAGGTCGGCGATGTCGTTGTTTCGTATGGCGGGAGTGGCACATTGGCGCGGCAAATCAGTCTCGGGGCGCCCGCAGATGTTGTCTTGTTGGCGAACGTCGCGTGGATGGATGTGCTTGTGGCAGGGGAACGCGTCCTACCCGAGAGCGTCTCGGATTTTGCGAGCAACAGGTTGGTTCTGATCGGGCAGGCCGGGCAGAAACCCGTCAGCTTGCAATCCAATATCATCCTGGAGGTATTGCGCGATGGGCGCATTGCGATGGGGCTCACCGAGGCAGTGCCAGCCGGCATCTACGGCAAGGCCGCGCTTGAAGACCTCGGTCTGTGGGAAGCGGTGCAAAATCAGTTGGCTGAAGTCGACAATGTGCGCGCAGCCTTGGGTTTGGTGGCAAGAGGGCAGGCGCCTCTGGGCATCGTCTACCGCACGGATTTGCGCGTCAGTGACGCCGTGACCGAAGTCGCTGACTTTCCTTCCGACAGCCATCCGCCGATCAGATATTCTGGCGCCGTTGTGCGTGACGCGGCAATTGAGGCGCAGGTCTTTTGGGACTATCTTCGCAGTCCCGCAGGTCAGGCGATCATGGCGGATGCGGGTTTCCTGCCGCCGGCAAAGACGCCATGAGTGATCTGTTTGGCCCACAAGAATGGATGGCGATTATGCTGTCGTTGCGTGTGGCGTTGGTTGCGACACTCGCGGCATTGCCGTTGGCAATTTGGGTGGCCCATATACTTGCGCGGAAGTCCTTTCCCGGACGGCAGATATTGAACGGGATTGTGCATTTGCCGCTGGTCTTGCCACCCGTTGTGACGGGATACTTGCTCTTGGTGGTATTCAGTCAGCAGGGCCTTTTGGGCGGGCCGCTCTACCAATTTTTCGGCGTGTCTTTCGCCTTTCGCTGGACCGGTGCGGCCCTGGCCGCTGCAATCATGGCCTTCCCTTTGATGGTACGGGCCATTCGCCTTGGTTTTGAAGCCGTCGATCCGGGATTGGAGCAGGCGGCATCGACATTGGGTGCGTCACGCTGGCGGGTGATGCGCACGGTGACTTTGCCACTGGTGTTGCCTGGGATCCTGGCGGGGGGCGTTCTCGGTTTTGCCAAGGCCTTGGGAGAGTTCGGCGCAACCATTACCTTCGTCGCAGCGATTCCGGGTGAAACCCAAACCATCCCGTCCGCGATTTACGGGTTGCTGCAAGTCCCGGGCGAAGAACCGGCTGTGCTGGGCTTGGTTATCGTATCTGTGGTGTTGGCGATGGGCGCGCTGTTGGTATCTGAATGGTTGGCAAGGCGTATGGCGGTGCGGATGAGGCGGCCATGATTAGCATCAATATCACGCAGCAACTCGGCGATTTTCTACTCGATGTGCAGTTTGAAGCGCCGAATGGCGTCACAGCCATTTTTGGAAAATCAGGGTCCGGCAAGACTTCAGTTGTGAATGCCGTGGCTGGATTGAATCGGCCTGACCACGGGCGGATCAGTATCGGTGAGGACGTACTGTTCGACCATATGCAAGGCATCAATTTACCGGCCCGCAAACGGCGGATCGGCTACGTCTTTCAGGATGCGCGTCTGTTCCCGCATATGACGGTCCTGCGCAATCTGCGGTATGGCGGCGCGCATGACGCCGATCAGGTGATCTCTGTTCTAGGGTTGGACGCGCTATTGGAGCGTATGCCGTCGGGCCTGTCAGGGGGCGAAAAGCAGCGGGTCGCATTGGGGCGGGCCTTGATGTGCAATCCCCAGATTTTGCTTCTGGATGAACCGCTTGCAGCACTTGACGCGGCGCGAAAAGCAGAGATCTTGCCATATATTGAACGACTGCGTGACCAGATGAAGACCCCCATGCTTTACGTCAGCCACGACGTGTCAGAGGTGGCGCGGCTGGCGACCACAGTTGTGGTTCTTGATAATGGTAAGGCCCTTTTGACTGGCCCGGTGACGTCTGTTTTGGCCGACGCTGAGGCGGTGCCCTATCTTGGGCCACGTGCGGCAGGTGCGGTGATTACCGCACGCGTTTCAGGCCGGATGCTCGATGATGGGTTGACGGAGCTGGCGTTCTCCGGCGGGCGGCTGGTGTTGTCGGGACATTTGGGGCCAGTCGGACGATCGGTACGACTGCGCATTCCGGCGCAGGATGTTATTCTGGCCACAATTGCGCCAGACGGCCTGAGCGCGCTGAACGTATTACCCGTAACGATCACACAGATCGCCGAAGGGCACGGTCCAGGGGTTGCAGTGGGGCTGCGCGCAGGCCAAGACGCGTTGCTGGCGCGGGTTACGCGGCGGAGTGCGGCGCGCATGAAACTCTTTGTTGGCCAGGAAATCTATGCGATCATCAAAGCGACCGCCGTGGGACCGGAAGACATCGGCAGCACATGAGGTCCGGCTGCGATATCGCCTTGACGTTATCGGGCGGTGTCCTTAATCCATGCCTCCAGAGGCGAGTGGGCAGGTAGGTTATGCAGCGGATTGCAAATCCGTGTAGACCGGTTCGATTCCGGTACTCGCCTCCACAATATCTTGTAGATATTAATCATAAAACACTCTCCAAAACAATATATAGTCACCAAATTTCTGTACACAATTCGTACA
>NZ_JBELFI010000174.1:0-3630 GCF_042093035.1 Yoonia sp.
GGCACAAAAGCATAGGGAGCTTCAACCAACATGAGCGCGGATCAAGCCACCTCGGGCGTGGCCGACGTCATATTGCACGCGTCGCGCAAAGCGCGGATCAATGCGATTCAAACCGGCTTTGCCAAAGGGTTTGTGCGATGCATTCCCTACAAAACAGCCGGGTTGCGATTGCGTGGGCCGTCCCTGCAACCTGCGGTCTTGGAACGTGCCATGCGTTCAGGCAACAAGCCAGGAAAGGGGCAATTCGGACATATCTTAAAGCGCCTGTTCTTAACTGGCCAGTACCGCTGGTTCGACAATCTTCTGAAGCGTTATCCGCAAGCCTCAGTCCTTGTCTGGAACGGTATCAAAGGGCATCGCAGCCTCTTTGCCTATGCAGCCCGCCAACACGGCCGCGCGGTTGTGTATCTTGAGGAAAGCCCGCTGCCCGGACGCATCGCTGTCGATAGTGAAGGTGTGAACTTTGGCGCCAGCCTGCCACGCCGGATCGATTTCTATCATGCTTGGGCGAAAGAAACCGGCTGCCCCGCTGACCAATGGCGGCGCAATGCGGCAAGCCTGGTTCCGCGCAGGGCCGCAGGGCGCAGCGATGTGGGTCAAGAGGACGCAACAGAGGCGCTCACCTCGGAAAACTACATCTTCTGCCCGCTGCAAGTCCCCGGCGACAGTCAGTTAACGATCTATGGCGACTGGATTACACGGGTCGGTGATATGATTGATGCATTGGCGCAGGCGGCTGATGCGCTGCCTGAGGGCTGGCACGTTCGGATCAAGGAACACCCGTCGGCAAAGCAGGCTTTCGGGGATCGTCTCAAGGCGCTCCGGGGCGATAAATTCCGGGTTGATAACGCCACAAATACGATGCAACAGGTCGCTCATGCGCGTGCGGTGTTGAATGTGAACTCTTCAGTCGGACTTCAGGCGTTTTACTTCGACAAGCCCGTGATCGTTCTTGGCCATGCGTTTTATGCATTCGACGGCTTGGCCACGAAAGTCAGCAGTCAGGCGGAGTTGGGGGAGGTATTTTCCGATCCGGAACGCCTTGCATTTGATGGGCAAGCACGTGACGCATTTATGAACTACCTTGATAGTGCGTATTACCCGTCTGAGGACGATTTGATAGAGGGTCGATTTACGATTGCGCAGTTGCAGGCGCGCGACAACGCGCGAGACGCGATATTAGGCGCGCTTGCAAAGGGGCAAACGTGATCGGCTAGCGAACTTCCAAGGCCTGTAGTCTCTCATCCTGCCGCGCTGCCAACAACTGCACCTCTCGCTTTGTCGTCTCACGCAAAACCGCCCCCGGTTTGCGCAATGTATCATGCGCAATCACACCCCTTTGCGCCAGCGTGTGCTTGCGGATTGCCAGACCCAGCCCCGGTTGCGCCTCATAGCGCACCATCGGCAAATAGGCGTCAAAGATATCGCGGGCGCGGGTTTCATCCCCGGATTGGTAGGCGGAGACAACCTGCGCCATCATTTCAGGGTAGGCAAAACCTGTCATCGCCCCGTCGGCGCCGCGCAACATTTCTTCAAGCAGGTATAGCCCGCCATTCCCGCACAGGATCGAAATCCGCCGCGCCCCATTGTCCGAGGCTGCGCGCAGGGCGCTGATCTTTTCCAAGCCGGGCCAGTCTTCGTGTTTCAGCATCACGCAGGTCGGGCAATCAGTGACGATTTTCAGGATCACATCGGTCGAGATGACGACATTCGTCACCAAAGGGAAATCCTGCAAGACGAAGGGGGCGGCGCCCAAAACTTCTGCGGTGCTGTGATAATAGGTTATGATCTGCGCGTCAGTCCTGAGGTTGCTCGACGGCGCCACCATCACACCCGCTGCCCCCAGATCCATTGATGCGGTCGCCAGTGCTTTCATCGCCGCAAACCCCGGCGCAGAGACCCCGACGACCACAGGCACCGTGCTGCGCGCCACCACGCGTTTGACGAGGGCCACGGATTCCTCTGCCGTCAGTTTGCCGGCCTCTCCCATCATGCCCAAGATCGTCAGGCCGGTTGCCCCCATCGCGATGTAGAACTCCACCATGCGGTCAACGCTTTCCCAGTCGATCGCGCCGTTCGGCAGGAACGGCGTGACTGCGATGGCAAAGACGCCTTCCGCGGTTTCATCAAGCATGTCGGGTTCCTTTATGGCTTTGTCCCAGGGCGATATTGCCAAGTGCCATCGCTGTGGCCGCTTGTGTGGGTTCAACGACGGGCAGGCCGGTTTCGGCCTCAAGAACAGTGCGGTAGTGGGCCATCCCGGCGCATCCCATAATCAGCACATCCGCACCGTCTTCGTCGCGCAGACGTTTGCCCGTGCGGATCATGGCAATGAGGCTTTTGTCTGGGTCGGCAAGGTCGGCCACACCCAGCCCCAAGGCGCGGTCACCGGCCAGACGATCCATCACGCCCATGCTACCAAAGGCCCGCATGTGTCGCGGGATCGAGGCGGGCAGGATCGCGATCACCCCAAATCGCTGTCCCAGCGTCAGGGCCGACATCACCGCAGCTTCCTGAATGCCCATCACGGGCAGGGCGGTTTGGTCACGCAGTGCGTACAGCCCCGGATCACCAAAACATGCGATTACGAATCCTGCTGCATCACGCTGCGACGCCGCCAGCTTGAGCATTGCCGCAATCGTCAGATCGGCCTGTATTTGACTTTCGATACCGGGGGGGGCTTGGGCCAACGTCAGGCAGCGGATCGGGGTGCCGAATGCACGCAAAGGCGCAACCGCCGCGTCGATCCCGTCAGTGACAACTTGCGACGAATTAGGGTTGATGATGATGAGGCTGCGATCCGTCATGGGACTGGCCTGTCTGTGATGCTGCGGGTAATTTGACTATCCTTATCCATGAGGTTGCGTCGTCGGCACAGCAAGCGCGGGTCGGTCGATCTTGCGGCCGCATCCCGGCGTTGCTGTCAACGTCCCGGCTTGAACGATCGGCACCCCGCGCAGCCAAACATCTGTGGGCCAGCCGGTGATGGTGTAGCCTTCCCACGGATTGTAACCAACGTTGTCATGTAGGTCATTGGCACCACAAGTCACTGTTTTTGCTGGATCCCAAAGCGAGATATCCGCATCCATTCCAACCGAGAGCCTGCCTTTGTTTGGCAGCCCGTAGATGTCAGCGGCAGCACTTGCTGTCAGCTTTGCAAAGCCCATCGGCCCGCCGCGCCCGCGCGTGACCATCGCGTCAAACATCAGTGGCAGCCGGGTCTCAAGCCCCGGCAGGCCATTGGCGATCTGGTCAAACCGCGCATCCGGCCCGGCAGAGAGTTTGCCGCTTTCATCAAAGCGATAGGGGGCATGATCGGACGACACGATTTGCAAGTCGCCACCTTGCAGCGCCTGCCAGAGCGTCTCTTGATCGGCGGCATGGCGCTGCGGAGGTGAGCACATCCATTTGCCACCCTCCAACCCCGGCTTGCGCAGTATATCTTCGGTCATGAACAGATAATGCGGGCAGGTCTCGGCCCAGACCGGCGCGCCGCGCTTGCGGGCTGCACGCACCGCAGCTGCCCCCTGCGCCGTTGAGACATGAAATATCATCACCGGCTGCCCCAGATACTCAGCAAATCGGCAGAGGCGTTCAATGGCGTCAATCTCGGCCATGCGCGGGTGGGAG
>NZ_JBELFI010000175.1:0-3592 GCF_042093035.1 Yoonia sp.
CGATCCATAAGATCACGATGACCACAGCGCCCACGGTGATCCAGCGCCCGCGACTGCCAATCCGTGCAGGCCCAAATCGGTAAAGCAGGCTAAGGCCAAGGATCAAAACGCTGAGCGCAATCAGCCAGCGTATCGCTTCAAAAAGCCACGCCGTTGCATTGGCGACGGGAATAAAGGCCAGACCAATCGGGACCACAACGACTACCGTGAGGGCCACAATCGCTAGAAACACCAGCGCCACCGTCAATAGAAGTGCAACAACAACTTGCCATAGACCATTGCGGACGCGCTGGCCCGCGATGGCATTCAGCCCTCCAATCAGCGCACCGACACCTGCCCGACAGGACCAAAGAGCAAGCGCAATCGATACCGCAGTTGCCCAGCCCAAGGCCTGCGATGGAGCGAGTATCAAACGGTTCACCTGCGTCGAAATCAGCCCGTAGGCATCAGGTGGCATGATGTCGCGCATCAGGTCGAGCTGTTCTGCAATCACCACCGGATCAGCGACCAGCCCAAAGATCGCGATCACTGCGGCAATGCCCGGAAAAATCCCGAACATTCCAAAAAACGCGACACCTGCGGCGATTAAACCAAGGTGCTTTTCGCCCGCTGTTTTCCAAACGGCCATCAGGATGCGCCAAATGCGGAGGAATTTTGCCATTAGAACTGCGTTGCCTTTTGTTTTGCATCAATCTTATGCGAAATGCGGCGGCATTGCCACGCCATGCCGCAAAACCACCCAAACGGGATGCGTTTGTGATCGCGCAGGCGAGAATTTGGTCGCACTCTTAGGGCGATGCCGCTAATCTTGCCCTTAAGCGGGAAAAACCCCGCAAGGGCAGGCAGGACATTTCGTGGATACGCTCACGCATCATGTGAACACTTTGGCTGAACACGTCTTGGCGCAGGACAGCGACCGCTATCTTGTTGGCATCGCGGGCGCTCCCGGCAGTGGCAAATCAACTCTCTCGGCAGAGCTGGCGCGCCGGTTGAACGCGCAAGGGCGCAAGTCAGTTGTTGTGCCGATGGATGGGTTTCACCTTGATAACGCGATCCTCGATACCCGTGGGCTGCGCCCGCGCAAAGGCGCGCCTGAGACATTCGACGCACCCGGTTTTCTGCGCCTTATACGCGCGTTGAAGACCGGGGATGAGGTCTTTGCCCCCGTCTTTGACCGCACCCGCGATATTGCGATTGCAGGTGCCGTTGCGGTTCCTGCTGCTGCGAAGGTCGTTATCGTTGAAGGCAACTATCTGATGTTCGATGAGGCCCCGTGGCGTGAATTGGCGCAGCTTTGGGATATGTCCGCGCGGGTCAATGTGCCAATGCCGGAATTGCGGGCCCGTTTGATCCATCGCTGGCTCAGTCTGAACCATTCGTCCGCCGTGGCCACACGCCGGGCTGAGGGCAATGACATCCCCAATGCCCAGCGCGTCATAGATCAGGCGTTGCCCTGCGATTTTGACGTCAATGGTGAACCGCAGGGATAGGCGGATACCCAGCGTTGCCGCAAATAGCATATTTGTTGACATTGCGACCAAATTCGTGCCGCATGTGATCTGTGTAAAGAAGGGCGTAACTGCCCACTTCGACAGAAACAAGGCCCATTAACCTGTTTCTACATATTGCAAAACGGGCAGAAGGAGCATCATGCGCGGCAAAATATTCGCCTTCATTCTTGGTGGGATCATCGGATTGCCCGCGGGCGCGTTTCTTTGGTATGCGTTCTCTCCTTTGCTTTTTGATGCCGTCGTCAGTGAAACCCTGTCTGAGGCACAGGTTATTGCCCAAGGTCAGTTTCGTGACGCCGACCGAGCCCACAGTGGCAGCGGCACCGCGCAACTGGTGGTGCTTCCCGATGGCCGCATTGAAGTTCAGTTGACTGAATTTCGGGTGACCAACGGGCCGGACCTTGAAGTTTGGCTATCGTCACACCCCGATCCGGCGGAATCTAGCGACGTCTTGGACAATGAATATCTGTCGCTCGGGACGCTCAAGGGCAATGTTGGCGATCAAAGCTACCCGATCCCGCAGGGCACCGCATTGGCTGACTTTCAGTCGATTGTGATCTGGTGCGAACAGTTTGGTGTGCTCTTCTCCCCTGCCAGCTTCGAGGCACTTTGAGCGGACCAGCGACGTTAGACGAAAACAAGAGTAATAGCCGGGAACATCAGCAAGATGATGACCCGCACCACATCCGAAGCCACAAAAAACAGGACTGACTTATAGGTCGCCGTCATTGGTGTTTCTTTGTCCATGCTGTTGATGATGAAAAGGTTCATCCCGACAGGCGGCGTGATTAATCCAACCTCCACAACGATCAGGACAAGGATACCGAACCAGATCGCCAGCTCTTCCGTGGTCAGGCCGAAATCAAGACCGGAAATTACTGGCCAGAAGATTGGCACGGTCAGCAAGATCATCGACAGGCTGTCCATCAGGCACCCCAATATCAGGTAAAAGATCAGGATCAGCACCATAATTGCCCAAGGGCTGAAGCCTTGCCCTGTCACAAAGGCGGAAACTTCCTGCGGGACTTGTGTCAGTGCCAGAAACCCGTTGTAAAAGCCCGCGCCGAGGATGATGAAAAAGATCATGCCCGTGCCCGTCGCTGTCTCCACGATGCTTTGCCGAAGAACCTGCCAGTTCAGCGCGCCTGCCAAAAACGCGATCAGCGCTGTGCCCATGGCACCTACAGCAGCACCCTCAGTCGGGGTGAACCAGCCGTTGTAGATACCGCCCACCACCAGCCCAAAAACTACCAGCACCGGCCAGACCGCGCCCAGCGCCTTGATGCGTGCGCCCAGATCAACACGCTCTTTTACGCCCGCCTGTTCGGGGTAAATGCGCACATATATCGCAATCGTCACCATATAGCCAAGTGCCGCGATGATGCCGGGAATGAACGCGGCGGCAAAGAGTTTTGCGATATTCTGCTCTGTCAGGATCGCATAAATCACGAGGATCACTGACGGCGGGATCAAAATCCCCAATGTGCCGCCTGCCGCCAGAGTTGCTGTCGAAAAGCCGCCAGAGTACCCATATTTGCGCAGCTCCGGCAGCGCGACCTTGCTCATCGTTGCCGCTGTTGCCAGCGACGAACCACAAATCGCACCAAACCCGGCGCAGGCCCCGACCGACGCCATTGCCATGCCACCTTTGCGATGGCCCAGCCACGCCTCCGCCGCTTTGAACAAGGACCGCGACATGCCCGAATGGGTCGCGAATTGTCCCATGAGCAGGAACATCGGGATGATCGACAGGTTGTAGCTTGAGAAGGTCGAAAACACCTCCGATTTCAGCCGCGCCATGAATACGGTGGTCCCGTCGGTCGCAAGCCACAACCCGCCGATCCCGCAAAGCAGCATTGCCAACCCGACAGGCGCGCGCAAAAAGATCATCAGCAGCAGGATCGGAAAGGACAGATAGCCCAGCGCGAGATCACTCATGGGCGGGATTGCCAGTCAGACCGATCGTCGCGCAATAGATGCTGACGACACTTGCCGTGATCGCCGCCACCAGACAGGCGGCATAGGCCCACCAGATTGGAAACTGGATCAGGAACGTGGTCTCGCCATATCGAATTTTATCC
>NZ_JBELFI010000176.1:0-3557 GCF_042093035.1 Yoonia sp.
GACATCATCGCTGTCGAAGGCAACGGCGAGCACTTGACGATCAACAATCCGAGGCGCGAAAGGGCCAAGTGTTCGGATCTGGCTGGCGGCGTAATAGATCGTGTTGTTCTCAAGCGCGCGGTCTGCCAGCGGCGGACCAAAGACGGCGATCGCGTCCTCTTTGGTAGAGATACCCACCTGAAGGCTTTCAACTTCGGCCTCTGAGGGCAAATATCCAGTGAACCGATCGATCGAACCGCAAGCTGCGGTAACGGTGAGCAATCCAATGACGCACAGCGCATTGCGCAACCTGACCGATGTTCGTCCCATGACCCTACCCTCTTGCCTTGCCCTGATCGGCCTTTTATCCCACCTACATGACCAAAGACACCTGAGCAAGAATCGAAAGCCGCTTTGACACAACTGCCCCAATCACGGATGCGTTTGGCTGATCTGCCAACAAACCGCCCCTCGCAATTTACCCTGGCCCCCAATGCCGCCGCACGCAAAGCAATTGCGCAGCACCTGGCAATCGTCGGGATCAAGAAGCTGACCTTTCAGGGCTCGCTGGCACCGCTAGGCAAGAGTGACTGGGCGCTCTCGGCCAAGCTGGGCGCCACCGTCGTGCAGGACTGTGTCGTCACCCTTGCCCCCGTGACAACCCGCATTGATGAGCCGATCATCCGCACTTACATGGCCGAAATCCCCGAAATCGATGCCGCGGAGGTCGAAATGGCTCTGGATGAGGCCATCGACCCGCTGCCGGACTCGCTTGATGTGGCGCTGGTGATGATTGAGGCATTGTCACTGGCTCTGCCGCCTTATCCACGTGCAGAGGACGCCGCACTTGGGTCAGCGGCCTTTAGCGCACCGGGTGTCGCCCCCATGACCGATGATGACGCGAAGCCCTTTGCCGGGTTGGGCAGCCTGCGCGAAAGCCTTGAAAAGAAAGATGAATAATCGCGCTCACAACGGCGGCGAAAAAGGCTTGCACATGTGCGGAATCGCAGTATGTTCGCGGCCTCTTTTACATCGTGTCTCGACAGCGCTGCCGCAATGGCGTAGGACGCCGACAGACAAGAGCGAAATCAGGGCGTAAGCCCTATAAAACATAGGGTTGAGACATGGCCGTCCAGCAGAATAAAGTATCCAAATCCCGCCGCAACAACCGGCGCGCACATGACGCGCTGACAGCGGCAAACCCCAACGAGTGTGACAACTGTGGTGAGCTGAAGCGCCCGCACCACGTCTGCCCGTCTTGCGGTCACTACGCGACACGCGAAGTTGTGGCTGACACAACTGAAATCGATCTCGACGACGACGCGGCATAAGCGACGCAAAGGCACCTGACATGACAATGGCCCAGACGGACACCGCTCCGGCGCAGGCAATCGATGTCAAGAACGTGCTTTCTGTTGACGCCATGGGCAGCGACCAAGGGCCTGCAACCGTCGTTGCGGGCCTTTCGAAGTTTTTGGGCGGGACACCGGATGCGCAGGCAATCCTGCATGGCCCCAAAGCCGATTTGGAAAAACTGATCGCAAAGCATGGGCTTTCCGGTCGCGTGCGCATTCACGACGCTTCTGATGTCGTGAAGATGTCCGACAAACCGAGCCATGTGCTGCGCAACGGCAAGAACACCTCCATGTGGTCGGCAATTGACGCGGTACGGGAAAAGCAAGCCGCAGTAGCGATCAGTTGCGGCAATACTGGCGGCTTGATGGCCATGTCGATGTTGCGCTTGCGCAAGGCCGAGGGCGTGAACCGCCCCGCCATCGCATGCCTCTGGCCGTCGCGCAATCCGGCGGGCTTCAATGTGATGCTGGATGCTGGCGCTGATATTCGCGCCGATCAGGACGATCTTCTGACCTATGCGCTTATGGGCGCCTCTTATGCCCGCAACGGGCTCGATATTGCGCGTCCGCGTGTGGGCTTGCTGAACGTTGGGACCGAAGAACACAAAGGTCGCGCTGAATTGAAGGTCGCCCATGAACTTATTGGAAATGCTGCAATAATTGGCGATTTTGAATATGTTGGATTTATCGAAGGCGGGGATTTGCCATCTGACCGCGTTGACGTGATCGTGACCGACGGGTTTACCGGCAATGTGGCACTCAAAACGGGCGAAGGCACTGCCACGCTCATCAGTGAATTGCTACGCAAATCGCTGACATCGAACCCTTTTGCCGCCATTGGCGCGTTGCTTGCACGTGGCGCATTGCGCGGCTTGCGCAAACGCATTGACCCCCGCCGGGTCAATGGTGGTGTGTTCCTTGGATTGAACCAGACGGTCATCAAAAGCCACGGGTCAGCCGATGCGACTGGTGTGGCGGCAGCACTGCATCTGGCATATCGCCTCGCGCAATCCGGTTTTTCGGATAAACTGGCGGCAAGGGTTGCGTCTGCGGCATCACTTGCCCAAGATGCCGGTACAGTGAATGAGACCTCACGTCTCGATACCAAAACGGACAAATAGGCATGATGCGTCGCGCGGTCGTCAAAGGGGTTGGCCATTACCTGCCCGAACGAGTGGTCCCAAATTCCGATTTCGAAAAATCACTCGAAACATCTGACGAATGGATCAAGGCGCGGTCAGGCATTGAGCGACGGCATTTCGCTGCCGAAGGACAGACCACATCTGACCTCGCGGCGGAAGCCGCGAAAGCCGCATTGGCGATGGCGGGGATGGATGCCGCGGACATTGATGCGGTTATCGTGGCGACCTCCACCGCTGATCTGACATTCCCCTCTGCTGCGACCATGGTGCAGCATAAAATCGGCAACACCACCGGCTATGCCTTTGATGTGCAAGCGGTTTGTGCCGGGTTTGTTTTCGCATTATCGAATGCCAATGCACTGATCGCTTCGGGTCAGGCCGACCGTGTGCTTGTGATCGGGGCAGAAACATTCAGCCGGATCATGGACTGGTCCGACCGATCAACTTGCGTGCTTTTTGGCGATGGTGCGGGTGCGCTGGTGCTTGAGGCCGAAGGCGGTACTGGCGCAAACACAGACCGCGGCATTCTGTCAACGGACCTCAATTCCGACGGGCAGTATAAAGACCTTCTTTATGTGGACGGCGGTGTTTCGACCCAAAACACCGGCATGTTGCGCATGGAAGGCAAAGAGATATACCGCCATGCGGTTGAAAAGCTTGCCCAAACGGCAGAGCGGGCGCTGGAAAAGGCGGGGCTCGTTGCTGATGACGTGTCATGGGTTGTTCCCCATCAGGCCAATATCCGGATCATCCAATCGACCGCCAAGAAGCTCGGTGTTGAGATGGAGCGGGTAATTGTAACCGTGCAGGACCACGGGAATACCTCTGCGGCATCGATTCCCCTCGCGCTGTCTGTCGGCGTGCAAAACGGCCAGATCAAGCAAGGCGATGTGGTCGTAACAGAGGCAATTGGCGGCGGATTGGCCTGGGGTTCGGTCGTGATCCGCTGGTAAGGCACCCAAAGCGGCTCTGAAGGACGATTGCCAAGCCGTTGTTATTGACTCTTAAAATGTGCAGCGCCTATCCTTGCCAGAATTGTGAAAGGGTTTGTGATGGCTGATAAAACACTGACGCGGATGGA
>NZ_JBELFI010000177.1:0-3552 GCF_042093035.1 Yoonia sp.
CGTCCGTCTGGGGGACGGAAGGTCGCAGGTTCGAGTCCTGCTAGCCCGACCAATCATAACCGCCCGCCTGTGCAGCCGCACGGCGGGCGTTTTGGTACCTGCGAGGGGGAAGAAATGACGACTGTAGGCGTTCTGGCCGACCACCAAATTCGCGATATGATCGCAAGTGGCGGTATCGCATCCAACACACCGATCACTGACGGACAGATCCAGCCCGCCTCTCTCGATCTGCGTCTTGGCGACACCGCTTACCGTGTGCGTGCGTCGTTTCTGGCAGGACGTCAACGGACCGTTACAGAGCGTCTGACTGATTTTCAGATGCATATAATCGACCTGAACGGCGGGGCCGTCCTTGAAAAAGGGTGCGTCTATGTGGTGCCATTGATGGAACGTCTGCGCCTGCCGAAAGGTATGACTGCCGCGGCAAGTGCGAAATCCTCCATCGGGCGGCTCGATTTGCTGACGCGGATCATCACCGATCAAGGCGTCGAATTCGATCGCGTTCCCGAAGGCTACGATGGCCCGCTTTTTGTTGAGATTTGCCCGCGTTCTTTCTCTGTTGTGGCACAGCCGGGACAAATGCTGAACCAGATTATCTTCCGTCAAGGCAAAACCTTGATGTCCGACGATGACTTGCGCGCGCTTCACGCACAAACGCCGATTGTCTCAGGCGAGCCGGTGATTTCGGACGGTTTGGGTTTCTCGGTTGATTTGCGTCCAAATGCGGGCAGTCTTGTGGGTTACCGCGCCAAACCGCACACGGGCGTGGTCGATCTGGCCAAACTCAATCACTACGAAGTGGCTGATTTTTGGGAGCCCGTCCACACCGATGACGGTTGGATTATCCTTGATCCCGGCGCATTTTATATTCTCGTGAGCCGCGAAGCGATCATCATTCCCCCGATGCAAGCGGCTGAAATGGCACCTTATTTGGCAATGGTCGGTGAATTCCGTGTGCATTACGCGGGCTTCTTCGATCCCGGTTTTGGCTATGCTGAGGCGGGTGGATCAGGCTCGCGCGGGGTGCTTGAGGTCCGCTGCCATGAGGCGCCTTTCGTGCTGGAACACGGGCAAGTCGTGGGTCGATTGGTCTATGAACATATGGCCGCTCTGCCCGCAGCACTTTATGGCCGCGAAATCAAATCAAATTACCAGGGCCAAGGCCTGAAGCTGTCGAAGCACTTCAAATCCTAGCGCATAAAGCGGCGCAACATCCCTAAGCCTCGACGGGCTTTCTGGCCATTCCGACGGGCCGTCTGGGCGGCTCTACGTTCCTCTGGCGTCATATCCGCAGGGTTTTTGCCGCGATTGGCAGCCATATTGATACCTTTGTTCATGACCAAGCGCAGGCCCATGTTTATCAGTCGGTTTATATTCATCGCATGTCCCCTTGCGCCGTTCCCGATTGAGATCGCATCAAACGGTTAATCCTCAAACAACTCGCTCTGGTTATCGTCTTCGTCGTCATCCGCCTCACCCAAAGCATTGGCGCCCGGCGGAGGTCTGTTTTCCAGCAATCCGGCAGAGCGTAGCTCCTTCAGCCCCGGCAAATCACGGGCGTTTTCAAGGCCGAAGTGATCGAGAAAGCCTTGTGTCACGACGAAAGTCACCGGACGGCCCGGTGTCATGCGTCGCCTGCCAAAGCGGATCCACTCCAATTCAATCAACTGGTCTACCGTGCCACGGCTCACACTGACGCCGCGAATTTCTTCGATCTCCGCGCGAGTAACCGGTTGATGATAGGCCACAATCGCCAAGGTTTCGATGGCCGCACGGCTCAGTTTGCGGGTCTCGACCGTTTCCTTCTGCATCAAGAACCCAAGGTCGCCCGCCGTGCGGATCGCCCATGCGTCGCCCACCTTCACAATATTCACACCGCGCCCATCATAGCGTTTGCGCAATTTGGCGAGCGCCTCTGCCGGGTCGCAACCATGCGGCATCCGTCCGATTAACTCTGTGACGGTCACAGGGTCTGCCGTAGCAAACAAGATCGCTTCGACCATGCGCTCCTGCTCACCCATCGGGGGCGCCTCAAAGAGGCTATCATTGGCAGGAGTGGTACCATCAATCATCGCGCGGATCTCTCTTGCGGATTTGGATCGGGGCAAAGGTTTCTCCTTGCCGAATTTCGATTTTGCCCTCTTTGGCCAGTTCAAGCGATGCCGCAAAAGTGGACGCCGTGGTCGAACGCCTGCGCTGTGGGTCCGCGTCCCAACCTTCGGGCAAGTAGCTCAAGATGTCGGTCCAATCGCCTGCAAACCCGATCAGCCCGCGCATCCGCTCAAGTGCCTGCTCCATCGTCATGACATGCTGGCGATCCATCACATAGGGACGGAAGTCATCACGGGTGCGAATGCGCGCATACCCTTGCATCAGGTCCAGCAAGGTCGCGGAATAGGACACGCGGCGCACACGTTGGACATCTTCGGTGATACCACGGGCAAAGAAATCCCGGCCAAGCTGGTCGCGCGCCATCAGCTTGGCGGCAGAGTTGCGCATGGCTTGCAGGCGTTCCAGTTGGAAAGCCAGATGTGCAGCCAGTTCTTCGCCCGTGGGGCCTTCCTCTGACGGGTCAGGCGGCAACAACAATCGCGACTTCAGGAACGCCAGCCAAGCGGCCATCACCAGATAGTCCGCCGCCAGTTCCAACCGCAGACGTTTGGCCTGTTCCACGAAGGCGAGGTATTGCTCTGCCAGCGCGAGGATCGAAATTTGACGCAGGTCCACCTTTTGCGTGCGCGACAACGTCAGCAGCAAATCAAGCGGGCCCTCAAAGGCGCCCACATCGACAATCAGCGCTTCTGCGGCCACGCGGTCGCTTACGCTGACAATGTCTTCCTGGAATGTGTCGTCCTGCATGAGCCCTCTTTAGCGTAGTAGCGCTTCAAGTTCTTCTTCTAGCTGGGGGATGTCAATATTTTCAGGGGTTTTTCGCGCAGCAAACACGCGATTTGCACGCACGGTTGCTGCATTGCGCATGTCACCTGCGGCATTTGCAACCGCCTGCATTTCAACCGCATCGCCATTGCAATGCAGGATCACGTCACAGCCCGCCGCAAGAGAGGCGGCGCTGCGATCGGCAATACTGCCCGACAGCGCCTGCATCGAGATATCATCAGTCATCAACAAGCCATCGAAACCGATCTCTTGGCGTATCAAACCCATCGTTCTAGCGGATGTCGTGGCTGGGTTTGCGGGATCAATATCCGCGAAGACAATATGTGCCGTCATCCCCATCGCAAGATCATTGAGCGCTTTAAACGGTGCGAAATCTCGGGCGGACAATGCCGCGTGCGGCACATCGACCAGCGGCAAGGCCAGATGGCTGTCGCTGGTTGCGCGCCCATGGCCCGGTATATGTTTTAGCACCGGCAAGACCCCGCCGGCCATAAGCGCATCAGCACAGATACGCGCGGCTTGGGTGACTGTCGCGGCATCCGCACCGTAAAGCCGGTTTTGTAGAAACGGATGTGTCGCAGGTTCCGCGATATCGGCAAGCGGCGCGCAATTTGCATCGACGCCAACACCGATCAATTCCGCCGCGATCAGGCG
>NZ_JBELFI010000178.1:0-3441 GCF_042093035.1 Yoonia sp.
GGGCGAGGCGAGGTAGTTGGCGCGCACGTCAGGCGAAATGCGCCCTTCGAAGTTCCGGTTACCGGACAGCACTGATGTCGCCACCAAATCGCCTTCGGCAATCGCTTCGGACAGTTCTTTCTGGATCGGGCCAGAGTTGCCGATGCAGGTCGTGCAGCCGTAGCCAACAAGGTTAAAGCCAACCTTATCAAGGTCTTCCTGAAGGCCTGCGGCCTCCAGGTATTCGGACACAACCTGGCTTCCGGGGGCGAGAGATGTTTTCACCCAAGGTTTGCGATCCAGACCCAGGGCGGCCGCTTTGCGCGCCACAAGCCCCGCGCCGATCATCACGTAGGGGTTGGATGTGTTGGTGCAGGATGTGATCGACGCGATCACGACCTTGCCGGAGGACAAAGTGTAATCTTCGCCCGCGACCGGCACCTGCTTGTCCATTGGTCGCTTGAAGGTCTCTGCCATTTCACGCGCGAAGGCGGTCTTGGCATTGGTCAGAGCCACATAGTCCTGTGGACGTTTGGGGCCGGAGATCGCAGGCACGATTGTGCCCATATCTAGGTGCAGCGTGTCTGTGTAGACAGGCGCATAGTCGTCGCCGCGCCAGAAACCGTTTTCCTTGGCATAGGCTTCGACAAGGGCAATGCGGTCTTCGTCGCGGCCCGTGTTGCGCAGATAGCGCAGGGTTTCATTATCGATCGGGAAGAAGCCGCAAGTTGCCCCATATTCGGGCGCCATGTTCGCGATTGTTGCACGGTCGGCCAATGGCAGAACATCAAGACCAGCACCGTAGAATTCAACGAATTTGCCAACAACGCCGAGTTCGCGCAGCATCTCAACGACTTTCAGAACAAGGTCTGTGCCGGTCGTGCCTTCGACCATTTGGCCTGTCAGCTCAAAGCCAACAACCTCTGGGATCAGCATGGAAACGGGCTGGCCCAGCATTGCGGCTTCGGCCTCGATCCCGCCAACACCCCAACCCAGAACGGCCAAGCCGTTCACCATCGTGGTGTGGCTGTCAGTCCCAACGAGCGTGTCAGGATACGCCACTTCTTCGCCATGTTGGTCTTTATCGGTCCAGACGGTTTGTGCCAGATATTCAAGATTGACCTGATGGCAGATGCCCGTGCCCGGAGGCACCACGCGGAAGTTATTGAACGCGCCCTGACCCCATTTGAGGAACTGGTAGCGTTCCATGTTGCGTTCATATTCGCGGTCCACGTTCATCTGGAACGCACGTGGGTTGCCAAATTCGTCGATCATCACAGAGTGATCGATGACCAGATCAACAGGGTTCAGCGGATTAATCTGTTGCGCATCACCACCCAGGGCCACAATGCCGTCGCGCATCGCCGCTAGGTCAACGACCGCTGGCACGCCGGTGAAGTCCTGCATCAACACGCGGGCAGGACGGTAAGCGATTTCACGCGGGTTCTTGCCGCCGTTGTCAGCCCATGCAGAGAAGGCCTTGATGTCATCCACGGAAACCGAAAACCCGCCATCTTCAAAGCGCAGCAGGTTTTCCAGGACAACCTTCAGCGCGGCAGGGAGTTTCGAAAAGTCGCCCAAACCAGCAGATTGTGCAGCCGGAATAGAGTAGTAAGCGACTGATTGGTCACCGACCCTGAGGGTTTTGCGGGTCTTTGCGGTGTCATTGCCGACAGTGATTGTCATGGCGATCCCTTTCGTGGCTGATGCGCATAAACGGCTATTTGCAAGTCTTTTGCCCCATATAGATAAGGCAATCAAGGGCTCCATAGCACTTTTGTATACCATTGCACACAGTTTTTTTTGAGAGCCGCGACACTCTGAAACATTCTACACAGAACACTCGCAATTGCTTGATTGGTCATTTCAGGCAAAGCTGACTAAACGGGTAGGGCACCATCTGAATATCGAGGCTTGCAATGCGCAACTTTTTTGCCGTTCTGACATTTCTTGGGTTTCTGCAAGCGAGCAGTGCTATCGCTGATGAGGGACCGCTCGTGATTGAGCTGTTTACCTCGCAAGGCTGCTCATCATGTCCACCGGCGGATGCAATGATGCGTGATCTTGCCAAGCGTGACGATTTGATCGCCCTGTCGTTGCACGTTGATTACTGGGATTATATCGGCTGGAAGGACGTGTTTGGGCGCCCTGAGAACACCGCGCGCCAGCACGCCTATGCACGTGCCGCCAATGCAATGACAGTGTATACTCCGCAAATGGTTATCAACGGGGTCGATCATGTGATCGGCTCACGGCCAATGCAGGTCATGAACGCGATTGATGCGAACGCCGACCGTGACAACCCTGTGCATGTCACGTTGACCCGCGATGGTGACAAGGTCCAGATCGGTGCGACCACCACAGTGAGCGGCGAATACGTGGTCCAGCTTGTCCGGTTCACACCTGAGCAAACCGTCGCGATTACCAGAGGTGAGAATGCGGGACGCTCCTACAGCTACGCAAATATCGTGAAGTCCTGGGATGTGATTGGCCGCTGGAACGGGGCCGGGGGGCTGAGCATGAGTGCGGATGCCTATGGCAGCGACGGGCTGGCTGTTATCATTCAGCGCGCCACGAACGGGCCGATTGTTGGTGCAGCGCAGCTGCGCTAGCGGCTACGCCTTCCAGCGCCGATGAACCCAGAACCACTGTGCCGGGTTGCGCGCGATTTGCGCTTCGAGGCGGGCGTTCATTTCCATCATCATCGTGCGCGGGTCTGACGGTGTGATGGGGGCCTCGATCTCAACCTTGAAGGATAGCCCATCCGCCTGCCGAATGGCAAAATATGGGATGACAAGCGCATCCAGCCGCCCCGCGATCTTTGCCGCAGAAAGTGAGGTGCGCGCAGGATGGCCCATGAAGGGGATCAACTGATCTTTGGCGGCCACATCAATGAAGATCGTCGCTATCCCGCCGCCGCGCAAATAGCGCACAAATCCCAATGTCCCCTGTTTTCTTTTGGCAAAGACAGGCCCGCCCCAAGCGGACATGGTTTTCACATAATGGTCGTTGAAAAACGGGTTATTCATCGGGCGATAGAACCCGCCAACTTTGTAGCCTTTTGCCGTCAGCAGGTGGCGCGCGGCCTCGTGGTTGCCAAAATGCCCGGTGGCAAAGATCACCGGGCGCTTATCAGCGGCCGCTTCTGCGAGATGGTCCAGACCGTCGCCGGTTGCCGCCACCCGGGCCATGCGCGCGCCGAGTTCTTTCCAACTGTAGTTTTCAATAATCGTGCGCCCGAAGTTGTCACAACATGCGCGGGCAAGGTTGCGACGTTCGCGCCGGACCATGTCGGGATAGATCAGTCCCAAATTATCTTCGGCGCGTTTTACGTACCCGGCAATTGGCCCGACCCCGTGTTGCATCACCCGTCCCATCGCCGGGACGCGTTTTTCATAGGGTAGTTTTTGCAACCCGCCGATCAGCCCGCGAAACGCCCTGTCCGTTATCCAATCGGTCGCA
>NZ_JBELFI010000179.1:0-3429 GCF_042093035.1 Yoonia sp.
TTCCTTTCATGTTGCTGTGGGGTAACGTAGGCTCAGTATGCGGCTTCGCCAAGGTAAGGCTTGATGACATTTTTGTTCCACAAAGGATGCTACGACGTGCGGTTTGCCGGCACGCGGGCAGAATTGGCGGCCTGCCAGCGCCTGCGCCAGCAATGTTTTTATGGCCGTGAGGGGCTGGATCAAGACCGTTTTGACACGCAATGCCGTCACCTGATGATGACGGATCGCACAGGGGCGGTCGTGGCGACCGCGCGCCTTTTTGTCATGAAATCAGGGAGCGAGATCGGCCAAAGTGCGGCGGCGCTCAGTTATGATCTGGCGGGTCTTTCGGAGAACGCCAAGCCGATGCTGGAGGTGGGCCGGTTTTGCATCGCCCCGCATGTGCTGGACACGGATGTCTTGCGCATCGCCTGGGGCGCGTTGACCCGCATCGTGGACGCCGAAGATATCGCGATCTTGTTTGGCTGCACCAGTTTTGCGGGCACCGACCCAACGCACTACGGCAATACCTTTGCGCGCCTACAAGCAAGACATCTTGGTCCTGCGCATCAGCGACCGGGTCAGAAAGCGCGGGAGGTGATTCCCTTTGCGACCTGCCCGCAAAGCGGCTCTGACCCGATGCCGCCCTTGCTGCGAACCTATTTGGCGATGGGCGGTTGGGTAGGCGATCACGCGGTGGTCGATCAGGATATGAAGACATTGCATGTTTTCACCTGTTTGCCGGTCGCCGACGTGCCCTGCGCCTGCGCCCGCGCCCGCGCGCTGCGCGCTCTTGCAGAAGATGCGCGACTGACATAGCCACGCGTTCATGGCACGAGCACCCCTTCTCCAACTCTCCGATATTGCGCTGACTTTCGGCGGCGACCCGGTCTTCGAAGACCTGTCTCTCGTTGTGCAGCCGGGCGACCGTGTGGCACTTGTGGGGCGCAATGGCTCTGGCAAATCGACGTTGATGAAAGTCATGGCAGGGCTGGTGCAACAAGACCACGGCACACGGGTGGCTGCGCCGGGCGTGCAAGTTGGCTACATGGAACAAGACCCAACCATGCAAGGCTATGCGACCTTGGGGGACTACGCGGCCAGTGGCCTGGACCCCGAAGACAGCTACAAGGTGGAGATAGTCGCGGAAGGACTGAAATTCGATCCGGCAGGGGCTGTGGCCACGGCATCCGGCGGGGAAAGGCGGCGGGCGGCCTTGGCCAAGCTGATGGCCGAGGCGCCAGAACTGATGCTGCTGGACGAGCCGACCAACCATCTCGATATCGAAGCGATTGCCTGGCTTGAACAAGAGCTGAAACAAACCCGCGCGGCATTCGTGCTTATCAGCCACGACCGGGCCTTCCTGCGGGCGCTGACAAAGGCCACCTTGTGGATTGATCGGGGGCAGGTGCGGCGCGCGGAACAAGGGTTTGAACACTTCGAGGGCTGGCGCGACAAGCTCTGGGAAGAAGAAGACCAGCAACGCCACAAGCTGAACCGCAAAATCAAGGCAGAGGCACGTTGGGCCGTCGAGGGCATATCAGCGCGGCGCAAACGTAATCAGGGCCGGGTGCGGGCTTTGCAGGATTTGCGCGCGCAAAAGGCCGCTCAGATCACCCGGCAAGGCACGGCGGCGATGGCCTTTGATGGGGGTGCGACCTCTGGCAAGAAGGTGATGGAAGCCTTCGGTCTGACCAAGTCCTTTGATGGCAAACAGATCGTCAAAGATTTTGACCTGACAGTGCAAAGGGGTGACCGGATCGCTTTTGTCGGACCAAACGGGGTTGGCAAGACGACGCTGATTAAGATGCTGCTGGATCAGATGGCACCGGATCAGGGGCACGTAAAACTGGGCACGAACCTCGATATCGCGGTCTTCGATCAAAGCCGCGCGGCACTGGACCCAAATATGTCGCTTTGGGAAAACCTCGCCAGTGATCCGGTCTTGGGCGTGTCGGGTAAATCCGATCAGGTGATGGTGCGCGGGGCGCCCAAGCATGTGGTGGGCTATCTCAAGGAATTCCTGTTTGATGAGGCACAGGCGCGCGCGCCGGTCCGCTCTCTTTCGGGCGGTGAAAAGGCGCGGCTCTTGCTGGCGCGATTGATGGCGCGCGAAAGCAATCTGCTGGTCCTGGACGAGCCGACCAATGATCTGGACATTGAAACGCTTGATCTGTTGCAGGATATCTTGGGCGATTATGATGGCACGGTGCTGCTTGTCAGCCACGATCGCGATTTTCTGGACCGGGTGGCTACCACAACAATCGCGATGGAGGGCAACGGGCAGGCGGTCGTTTATGCCGGCGGCTGGACTGACTATCGCATGCAACGTGGCGGCGACTTTCTCGAATCAAATAAAGCCACCAAGCCGTTGGCAAAGAAGGAAAAAAGGGTCGATAATAGGGAGCAAGCGACAGGGCTGACCTTCACCGAAAAGCACCGGTTGGAAGAACTCCCCGGCGTGATCGACCGGATCATCGCCGAGATCGCAAAACTGGAAGAGCTTCTGGCTGATCCAAGTTTATTCACCGAAAACCCCGTGAAATTCCAAAAAGCGATGGACGCTCTGGTCGCACGGCAAAACACGCTATCAGACGTTGAAGAACAATGGCTGATCTTGGAAGAAAAAGCCTCATAAGGCTTCTCCTGTTCGGCAAATACCTTCGGGGGGCCCGGAACGGGCGGGGGTCCGAGGACCCCCTCAGGTGTTTTTTTCCTGGCGTTTCACTTCATCCCAAAGTGCATCCATCTCCGCCAGATCGCTCTCATTGGGTGTTTTGCCGCGTGCGGCAAGCGCATCTTCCACAGCGTCAAATCGGCGGGTGAATTTGGCGTTGGTCGCACGCAGGGCCGCTTCGGGATCAACATCGAGATGGCGGGCGAGATTGGCAACGACAAACATCAGATCGCCAAATTCCTCGGTGACTTCGGTATGGCTGAGATGTGCGCGGGCTTCGACCAATTCTCCGGCTTCTTCGACAATTTTATCGATCACATGGCTGGTATCGGGCCAATCAAATCCGACCCGCGCGGCGCGTTTTTGTAGCTTCACAGCGCGCGTGAGGGCAGGCAGACCAGCGGCAACACCATCCAAGGTACGTGTCTGTGCTTTGCCTGCGCGCTCCGCCGCTTTGATCTTTTCCCAGTCGGCCGTTTGCTGTTCTGATGATTTATCGCGCGATTCGTCGCCAAAAACATGCGGGTGGCGCGCGACCATCTTGTCGCTGATGGCTTTGACGACACTCTCGAAGGTGAAATGTCCGGCCTCGGCCCCCATTTGCGTGTGATAGACGGTTTGCAGCAACAAATCGCCCAATTCGCCCTCAAGTTCCCCCAAATCGCCGCGCGCAATGGCGTCGGCGACCTCATAGGCTTCCTCGATCGTATAGGGGGCGATGCTGTCGAAATCCTGTTCGATATCCCACGGGCAGCCGGTGTCGGGATCACGCA
>NZ_JBELFI010000180.1:0-3409 GCF_042093035.1 Yoonia sp.
GCAGGCCCAATTTGTAATCGGCCGCACGCATCAATGTACTGTCAGGTTTCGACGAAATTGCAGCCATTGGAATGGAAAACCGCCGCGTATGGGCCACAATATCGCGCAATTCGGCCGTTTCGCCAGAATTAGAAATCAGCAAACAAAAATCGGCTGCTGTGACCATGCCTAAATCGCCGTGGCTGGCTTCGGTCGCATGAACGAAACTGGCGGGTGTCCCCGTGCTGGCCAGAGTGGCCGCAATTTTATTGCCGACATGGCCCGATTTACCAACGCCCGACACGATCACGCGCCCCGTGGTTTGCAAAATCGCGTCCACAACGGCGGAAAAATCGTCGGGCAGATCGCTGGCCAATTTTTTAAGCGCTTCCTGCTCGACTAGTATTACTCGTCTAGCTATTGCGTTTATATGACACTTCATAGCAACTATCCATTTTCATTTTCTAGAATAGATATCCTCGTACCGGATTATGTCGTCTTCACCCAAGTAGGTTCCAGTTTGAACCTCAATGAGGACCATTGGTACTTTTCCAGGATTTTCCATTCTGTGAACAGCGCCAAGGGGTATGTAGACTGATTGCCCCTCAGTGACTAATTTGACGTCATTATCTACTGTAACCCTCGCGGTGCCTTCGACCACAACCCAGTGCTCAGACCGATGGTGGTGGCTTTGCAAACTCAATGCAGCACCCGGCTTAACAAAAATCCGCTTCACCTGAAAACGCCCACGAATTGCGAGCGTCTCAAACCAACCCCAAGGCCGGTGATCTTTTGGGAATATTTCTGCTTGCTTAACACTTTCCGATTTAAGCTTTGTGATAACTGTCTTTACGTCCTGCGCCCTGTTTTTGTGAGCAACTAGAACCGCATCAGGCATAGCAACGGCAATGATATCTCTTAAACCCAATCCAACAAGCTCAAGCGACGCACTCTCCGACCGCAAGAGTGAATTTTCACAATCAATAGCGTGCGCATTAGAAGAAAGTGCCACCCCACTGACATCACAGTCCATTTCCTGCAGTACTGCGTCCCAGCCGCCTAAGTCAGACCAGCCAGCAGAAAATGGCACGGAGACCAAGTTCTCAGCCCGCTCCATAATTGCGTAGTCAATTGAAACATCCTCACACCGAGACCAGGCGTCGGGCTCCAGCCTCAAAAAATCTAGGTCGGCCTTAATTGCGCCCAAAGCTTCCCTAACTGGAGACAACAATTCCTGTGAATATTTCTCGAATGCCGATATCATGTCACACGCACGGAACATAAATATTCCCGCATTCCACAGAAAATTTCCAGCATCCAGCATTTGTTGTGCATGCAGCGCCTCAGGCTTCTCAACAAACCGGATAATATCGACTGCATCTCCGTTACTCGCCCCAGAGAGCTCTAGATATCCATACCCAGTCTCAGCTCGCGTCGGGGTTATCCCAAAGGTAACAATTTTACCCATTGAAACGGCATCCAATCCACGGGCTAGTGCTTCATGAAATGCCTCAACGTTCGGTACCACGTGATCCGACGGTGCGACGACCAGCACTGCCTCAGGGTTGCGGTCTTGTGCAAAGATGCTCGCGGCCAAAATTGCGGGCGCAGTATTGCGTCCCTCCGGTTCAATAAGAATGGGACCCGGATTAATTCCAACGCCCTGCAACTGCTCACCCACTATGAAGCGAAAGTTCGCATTTGTCATCGTAATATGCGGCCCAAATTACAGGACATCGGACGACGTCAACCGCAACGCACTCTGCTGAAACAGTGACTGATCGCCAATTAGGTTAGAGAACTGCTTCGGATAACTCTTGCGAGACAGCGGCCACAGCCTCGTCCCCGAACCACCGGCCAGCAAGACGGGCGTAATAACACTATTCATATTCAGATAATTCCTCTTTGGATTTTAACATTTCGATGACAGTCGGCCGCTTTCATATCAATTTAGAGCCGCAACATCATAGACAGCTAAATTCGCGCTCCAAGTTCCCCGCCGGAAAATTCCGGCCACTTCCCGTAACCTTGCACGACCGGACCACTCAAACCCGAACCCCGCCCAACAAATCGGCAATGTCGGACACGCGGGCCGCTAGGCCCTCGGATCCGCCGCGGCTCTCGATATTCAGGCGCACCAGTGGCTCGGTGTTGGACCGGCGCAGGTTGAAGCGCCAGTCGGCTAAGGCGAGGCTGACGCCGTCGGTTTCATCCAGCGACAGCGCCTGACCGCGGTAGGCGGCCAGCACGCGGTCGATTGCGGCGCCCGCGTCCGCAACACGGAAATTCGTCTCGCCCGAGCTGGGGAAGGCCGTAAACCTGTCGTGCACCCAGTCGGACAGCGACTGACCAGATTTGGACACCAGCTCGGCCACCAACAGCCACGGGATCATGCCGCTGTCGCAGTAGGCAAAGTCGCGGAAGTAGTGGTGCGCCGACATTTCGCCGCCGTAGATCGCATGCTCAGACCGCATGGTTTGCTTAATAAACGCGTGCCCCGTCTTGGACTGGATAGCCACGCCGCCCTTGGCCGCTACGATATCTTGGGTATTCCAAATCACGCGTGGGTCGTGGACGATTTTGCCGCCTGCCTGTTTATCCAAGAAAATGGCGGCCAAGAGGCCCACCACATATTCCCCCGGAACAAACCGGCCCGCCCCATCAAAGAAGAAGCAGCGGTCGAAGTCCCCGTCAAAGGCCACACCCATGTCCGCGCCCTCACGCACCACCACATCCGACGTGGCGGCGTGGTTTTCGGGCAGCAGGGGGTTGGGGATGCCGTTAGGGAATGTGCTGTCTGGGTCGTGGTGCACGCGGATTATCTCGATCGGCGCACCTTGGGCGGCCAACCGATCTAAGATTGCGTCCACGGTCGGGCCCGCCGCGCCATTGCCGGAATTGATCACGATTTTCAGGGGCGCCAGCGTCGCCACGTCGACGAACCCGAGGACGCGGTCCACGTATTTTTCGCGTGCGGCACCCGCCACGTCGCGCATTTTGCCCACGCGCGTGGGTGTGCCCCAGTCTTGCGATGCCGCCAGCGCCTTGATCACCTGAAAATCCGCAGCGTCGTCCAGTGGGCGCGACGCAGACTTCACGATTTTCATCCCATTGTAATTGATTGGGTTGTGAGATGCGGTCACCTCAATCCCGGCGCAGGCCCCAAATTCGGTGGTGGCCCAATACATTTCCTCGGTTCCAGCCATGCCGATGTCCAAAACATCCGCGCCAGCGTCCATCGCGCCCCGCGCCGCCGCCACGGCAAAGGCAGGGCTGGTTTCGCGGGCGTCAAAGCCGATCACAACAGCTTTGGCACCAAAATGCTGCGCTACGGCGCGTCCAATGCGATAGGCAATGCCTTCATCGATGTTGACACCGATTTCGCCGCGAATATCATAGGCCTTGAAACAGGTCAGGTCGCTCACTGCTT
>NZ_JBELFI010000181.1:0-1244 GCF_042093035.1 Yoonia sp.
GCGACTGCGTCCGGCAAAGCCGGTTCGGAATAGGCCTCATCCCTGCCGTGGATTTCCCGGATGGACTCGCCGGTGGACAGACGATCTCCTAGCAGGTCTTTCAAGGCGGCAATAGCCAAAGCCGTATTGTGCTGTGTCATACCAATTCCATATTTCTCATTTTAATGTTCGATCAGCTTTGTCGGCGCGCTTTACTGGAAAACCCCGTCATAAGCATCGCGCAGAACGTTTTTCTGCACTTTGCCCATGGCGTTGCGTGGCAGGGCTTGGACAAACTCGATGCGCTTGGGTTGTTTGAAGCGGGCCAGATTATCTTTGATCGAGTTCGAGATGTCTTGCGCTGAAATCTCGACACCATTCTGGGCGACAATGACCGCCACGACAGCTTCGCCAAAATCCTTGTGCGGGAGACCAATGACCGCGCTTTCAACGACGCCCGGCAGATCGTCGATCACCAGTTCGATCTCTTTGGGATAAATGTTGTAGCCGCCCGAGATGATCAGGTCTTTTCCGCGTCCAACGATGTGAACATAACCGTCTGCGTCGATGCGCCCAAGATCACCAGTGATGAAAAACCCATTGTCGCGCAACTCTTCCGCAGTTTTATCAGGCATCTTCCAATAGCCTGCAAATACGTTGGGCCCGCGCACTTCCAGCACGCCGATTTCACCCTGCGGCAAGGGCGCGCCAGTTGCCGGATCGGTGACGATCACCTCAACCCCTGGCAAGGGGAACCCCACCATTCCAGCGCGTCTATCGCCGTCATATGGGTTCGAGGTGTTCATGTTGGTTTCGGTCATCCCATAGCGCTCCAGAATCGCGTGTCCGGTCACATCGCGCCAGCGATCATGTGTTTCGGCCAGCAATGGAGCCGAGCCGGATACGAACAGACGCATGTTGACTGAAGCCTTGCGCAGCCCTTCGGTTTCAAGAAGGCGCACATAAAAGGTCGGCACGCCCATCAAAACCGTGGCGTCCGGCATGTAACCAAGGATGTCATCGGCATCGAACTTGGACATGAAGATGCAGGACGATCCGGCCAAAAGCGTGATATTTGTTGCAACGAATAAGCCGTGCGTGTGAAAAATCGGCAAGGCGTGGATCAGGACATCATCCGCGCTGAAGTGCCAGCTGTCTTTGAGTGTCTGCGCGTTCGACGCCAGCGCCCGATGCGTCAGCATGGCCCCTTTGGAGCGTCCCGTCGTGCCCGAGGTATAGAGGATTGCGGCCAGATCGTCGGGCCC
>NZ_JBELFI010000181.1:1344-3402 GCF_042093035.1 Yoonia sp.
CGTAGGCCTGATGGTTTTGTTCGATCGTCTCACCGTCATAAAGATAGTTGACCATCACACCCCACGAATTGGCGATGCCGCGCGGGCTTTGATCGGCGCCCGGATGAACGTGCAACAAGGTGGCCCCGTTGCCTAAATGGAAATGCGCCACCGGGTCGGCTACCGTGCCCGACGCCCTTTTGGCTTGCGTCAGAAAACGCGCTGCAAGCTGGGTGATGAAGTCATCTTGCGGCAGCTCGTGTTCGCCAAGCTCGCTTAGCGTCTCCTTGTCGGTATCGTTTAGCAAAGCGTCGCCATTCTGAAGCGATTGCTCCGCCCATTTCCTAAGGCCCGGCACCGGCGACAGCGTCACGAATGTCTTGAGGTTCGGGCGCAATTTTTGCAGTTCCGCCACAACCTGTTTAATCAGGAAGTTCCCGAACGAGACCCCGCGCAAGCCCGCGTGGCAATTGGAAATCGAATAAAAAGTTGCGACCGTGGCGGTGTCGAGATCGGTCCGCTTGCGATCGGCCGCAAGGATCGGCCCGATTGCATCCGGAACCTCGCTCAGCAAAGCGACTTCAACAAAGATCAGTGGATCGTCCGGCATCGCGGGGTGGAAAAAGGCAAAGAGCATCCGGTCAGGATCACCAACGCGCTGGCGCAAATCATCCCAGTCAGCGATTTCGTGAACCGCCTCGTAAGTGATGACCTTTTCCAGAATTTGCGCCGAGGTTGACCAATTGATCTGCCGCATCTCCAGAAAGCCGCGGTTGAACCAAGACGCAAAGAGGTGCTGAAAGTCCGAATCCAGCCCGCGCAGCTGTGGGTTCTGTTTCGCAAGCGCGAGCAAATCAGCCCTCATCGCGACCAATTCAGCAGTTGCCCCGGGAACGCGGTTGATCGTGCGGATCAACTCTTGGGTTTGTGGCTCTGCCACGAAATGCAGTGCGCGTGCAGCGTCGATGTCTCCGGGGGTCCAATCGGCGACGGCTGCGCTCAGCGCTGCATCATCGGGCCCGAATTCCTGGCTGACAGCGGAAAAGAAGGCCTCCTTTTCTGCGACGTCTGCCGCCGCGTAAATGTCGAGGATTTGGCGCGATATCTTCAGCCCCTCAGCCTCGCTTACGTCGCGAAGCAGCGAATGACACAGCGATACTAGGCTGTTTGCGGTATCTTCTGCGGCCTGTGGCCGGCTGCGACCGGCACCAGCAATTCTTGCAAGGATTTCGCTTAGAAAGCTCTGCTGCGCCATCGAAATCAGTCCTCTGAAAGGGTCAGGTTCGGATCAAGGGTCAAAACGCCCCCCGACAATCACTCCAACTTGTTCTTGTTCTTGAACAATCAAATCATTCAGTCGAGTTGAGCACCAGTTTCTTCCACAACGTCATCCCCCGCCCAGCGGGCGAATAGATGGATCAGGATGATGATCATAGACAAGGGCACCGCCACCGAGATCCAAATCATTGGAATCCCGAGTGTGTCGGCGGTTAAACCTGACTGACGGGCAAGGTATCCTTTGGCAAACCCGCCTCGCAGGCCGATGAAGCAGAAGTAGATGACCGGCAGGATAAAGGTCAGCACCGCGGCGCTTTGGACTGCCTTGGCAAAGACGGCCAGCCTATGAGGCGGCGCGGGAAACACGCTGTCCATCAGGACGGCATCCGCGCGTGTCTTGAAGGACAGGGTCGCGCCCAGCAATCCGGTCCAGACCATTGCATAGCGGGCGACATCTTCGGTCCAGACGGGAGGAGAAGAGAAGACATAACGCGCGATGATCTGCACGACGACCGTCAGGAACATCACACAGACCGCAAACACAGCCACGCGGCGCATGATCAAGTGCAGGCGGTCGCTGGTGCTGATGATGAAATGTTGCATCTGGCTTCTCCGGTTATGCAAGAGGCGGGCCACATCATGCGGCCCGCCCAAATCGTCTTAGCGGTTCTCGTCAGAGAGTTTCTTCCACAGTGCCGTGTCTTCGGCCGACATCAGGTCGGAATTGTAGACCGGCAAAGAGGCTTCGCGGAAGACCGCGCGCTCTTCGTCGGTCAAGCGCTGGACGGTCACGCCTTTTTC
>NZ_JBELFI010000182.1:0-2099 GCF_042093035.1 Yoonia sp.
CGCCTGGTTGGTGCCGCGGATTTCCGATGTCAGCCGCGATGCAATCGCCACGCCAGCTGCGTCATCCGCTGCAGAGTTGATGCGCTTGCCGGTCGACAGGCGCTCCATCGAGGTTTCCATATCTCTGTTGACGCTGGACGCGGAAGCCGCGGCCATCAAGGCGCCGGTATTGGTTGCAATTGCGAGTGCCATTACATCTCTCCTATTATGTCATTAAGAGAACACGTTCCAAAATCCGCGCTCTCAACCAACTGAAGCATGCTGTCGCTATCAACCGGCCTATTAGTGGTAACGGCTTGGACGCCGCAGGCTTTAGCCCCGTAAGGCAACATTCTTTGCCAAGGCCGATTGCTGTAAAGCGGTGAGCCTATTAGGATTGGACGTGAACCGCTGAAAGGTGCGCATTGCCATGACATTCCTATCCCGACTGCCCGTTTGCTTTTGTCGGATCGCGACTGCCAGCTTTTGCGCGATGCTCTTGATCACCGGAACGGGCGTGGCCGCCCAAGGCTCAGATGCCAGCCCCGATCCTTTTGACGCTGCTGTTGAGGCCGTCAAAGCCGAAGATTTCGGTCTGGCGAATGATCTGTTCTTTGCTTTGGCAGAACAGGATGATCACGACGCGCAGTTTAATCTGGCGATCTTGCTAGAGGCCGGAAAAGGTACGCCGCAGAATTACACCCTTGCGCTGGAATGGGCATGGCTGGCCCAGCTTGGCGGTGTCGAGCGCGCGCAGGAATTGGCGGACCGGCTGGCCGAAAAACTGCTGCCCGCCACGAAAGATACAATCGCGGATCGCATCGAGAGCCGCCTGCAAGACCGACTGTCCCGGGGAGATTCTGCGGCCATCATGCAATTTGTCGCGTTCAACCAAACAATATTGACGCGACCCGATCTGGAAACCGCCTACATCTGGACACTGATCGGTGCCGCGTTGAATATCGACCAAGCCGCCAAAACCCGCAATGATATCGAGGTCGCGCTAGAGGCGCGCGATGTCCTGCAGGCCCAGGAAACGGCACGCGGGATGTTTGTGGATCAGGACATGGCCTCGTTGTTCGCCGGTGACGGTGTTGCGTCACGATAACTGACCGATATGGCGAATGCTTCGTCCTCGGTCAGGTCACATTGCTGCGCGGCCTCTTCCAGACTGCTGCCCGCTTGGCGCGCTGCGATGAACGCCACGATATTGGAAGCCGAGTTTGCCTGCGGTCCGTGGTTTACTGCCACCCGCTGCGTCAGTTGCAGGACATCGGGTGTCCCGACCTGCGTCCCGGTGATTTCTGGGCTATTTGTAGGCTGCACCGAGTGAACGATATGCTTCAGTGTTGATTTGATATCCGACAAATCGCGCTGATCCCGCATGACGCGGACCAAAAGCCAGCCGACCAATAGTAAGTTCAGGGCCAGCAACCAGTTTGTAATGCTTTGGCCAGACACCAAGCTTGCGTAATCCTGAAGTGTCAAAAAAGTTATCCTGAATAGTCAATATTTTGACGTTTGCGAACCCGTAGTGCCAGCATGGCCCAGTCCGCGCAATTCAGCACATTTTTCGGCGTAAAGAAACTCTTGAGTCAATTTCTGATACAAGTTTGCCAAACCATCGGGTGTATTTGGGCCAAAGGGTCCCAATTTCGACATTTCGGCCAGCACATTTTCGGATGCTGCGATATAGTCCTTGTCCGACGCGCGGCACGCTTTCAGTCGGTCAAGCGCCGCATCCAGGTGTTGTGTCGCAACGCCGGTCTCTGACATTAGGTCATGGATTCGAATGAATCGGCCAGACCCTGCGCGATCTTGTCGTAATCGACAGGATATTCGTTCGCCTGGATCGACGCCCGAATGCGTTCCACGGCTTCGATATCAACCGGGACCGGCATGCTCTGCATCGACGCCAGAACCTCAGCGGCGGCGGAATTGATCTCGACCGCGGGTCGGGACGACGCCGATACCGGGTTAACCGGCGCAGCGACACCAAGTCCTGCCGTATCGCCACTACTTGCGGGCGAAATGTTGACTCTTGGAACCGCGTTCACCTCTGGCATTTTTGCGGAAGTGACCGTGCCAGTCAGATTTTGTGTTGCATCAACCATTTTGCA
>NZ_JBELFI010000182.1:2109-3253 GCF_042093035.1 Yoonia sp.
CAGGGCGCCATTTTAGAGATGACCTGAACTTTTCTTTCCTGAGAGATCTGTCCGATCACTTCGCTGCCACTGCTCAGGTTTCTTAGGCGTATGTTATCTCCAATTTGGCCCGGTTCCAAGGCGATGCCGGGACTTTCTATTTCTATACCGCCGTTCACGATCTGCAAAGTGACAATATCATCGGCATTTATAGCCCAATCGCGCTGCAGATGGCGCGGACTGACCGGCACGCGGGGCGTCAAAGATTGCGACAAAACCCTGCCGACAACATCCTCGATCACAATATAGACATTATTGACTGACAATGGATCGATTGGTCGGATTTCCAGATCGTCCAATTGTATCCTGTCGCCGCTACGCAGCGGTCGGCGCAGAAAGACTGCTTGTGCGACCTGTCCCTCGGCGACTTTTGGGACATGAGGAAGCGCGCCTTGGACCTGCGCGCGCAATGCAATGCTCCATTCCACTGGCGACGGGCAGCGGACAGTCACACTGCGCCAGCCACTGAAAGCTTGCTCCACCTCCAACGGCGCGTCACAAGCATAGAATTGTTTTTCAGGCATGACATTTGGTGCGGCGATCTCGCCAACGCTGGCCAGCCGTTCAATGATTGCCTGCTGGACTTCTTGCCCCGTCACAATCCGCGTTGCCGCCTGATCCTGCGCCAAGAGCGCGACAGGCCAGAACAGCACGATGGAAAGCCAGCGTATCATACTAGAACAAATAAATATGGTCGGGGACGGTTGGGAAGCCATCAGCCTCAGGCAAGATCAGGGTTTGACCCGCCACCATCCTGTCGGGATCGCCCCGCAGAAAAGCGCGCGGGTTATCATGAACGACTTTCTCAATCACCGTTTGCAGACCTGTCGACCCGTAGCGATACTGGCGCAGTATCCCCAACAGATTTTCACCCGGCGCAATGATATGGTGGTTGCCTGACGCAGCTGTGTCAGAGCAGTCCGCCATGCACAGCAAAACCCAAGGCTCTTGCGCTTTTGCAACGTGCGGCAGCATGAACATGGCAAGAAGTGGTAAGATCACTAGGCCCAATCGCATGACGTTCAACCTCCTATTTCAAAGCGCACTTTGGCGCCGGCCAATTGCCCGCCGGCACGCTTTGCGTTCATCGGGCTCAGGACAGCTT
>NZ_JBELFI010000183.1:0-3245 GCF_042093035.1 Yoonia sp.
ACTTTGGTAATCTGACCCGCATCGCGAAATCGCATCCATAGCGCCATGCCCAAGGCCTGAGACGTGGTGACACAAGCCAAGGTCAACGCCGCCCGCAAAAACGTATCGTCCAAAGGCAAAGCATGGCTGGCACCGCGATACCCAACGGCTGAAAACGCAAACAACAGCCCCGCGCCCAACCCCAGACCGGACGCCTTGTTGAACAACCGCTGGCCAAGCCGTCCCTTGGCCTGAGGCGCATCGACCAGCAGCAGAACACCAATCAACCCAATCAGGATCGCTCCGAACCCGGCCCACGACACGCGGTCCCCAAGCACCACAAACCCCACCAAAACGGACTGCACCGTCTCGGTTTTTTTCAACGTAATGCCGACCGCGAAATTGCGATGCTTGAATAACGCCACCACGGAAATCGTTGCCAATACCTGCGCCAAACCGCCAAAAAGCGCATAAAACCAGAAGGTTACGGGAAGAGAGGGAAGACCGATCCCGCTGACATTCGAATACAGCAACACCAGCACCCAAACCAATGGTGCCGAATAGACAAACCGCGAAAACGTCGCGCCCGTTGCGGTCAGATTGCCGGCGCTCAGCACCTTTTGCAGCATGAAACGCACGTTTTGAAACGCGGCGGCGGCGATTGCGATGGGGATCCAAAGTTCCATCCCCTCTCAATGCCTCGGATTTACGACTTAGGCCAGAGCGGATGCGGCACCGGATCCTTCGCTTTGAAAAAGAACTTTCCGAAAATCTCGGCGTAGTTGCGGAACCGATACCCGTCATTGCGCGTCAGATACTTATCCGGATCGGCAAAATAGCGCTTTGGCAAATGATACCAGGCCACGCGTGGGTGCATGTGATGCACGGCGTGGAAATTATTGTTCAAAAACAACAAGGCCAACAGCCCCCGATCCTCAATCACCACAGTCCGCCCGCTGGTCCTCTCATGGGCGCGATGTTCCAGATAGGTGCGAATTTTTAGGATCGACAAAGACGCATAAGCCGAAATCAAAAACGCCCAGAGCGGCATCGCCGACAGGCTCACAATCCACCACAGAACCAGCGCCAATGCAGGTCCATGCCAAACCCACGCCATTAAAACAGCGCGATCACCGGCACGAATGGCCCGCAGGTCTCCGCGCACAAAGGCAATCTGCGCCACGCTCGGTCCCAACACCATCCGGCCCGCCAAAGTATTGTTCAGCAGCAATACCTGCCGCCACCACGCCGAAAAGCCGGCCCAAACCTTGGGGTCCTGAAAATTCGTCTCGGGATCATCGTAGGGGTCGGTCAAATTGGCATCCTGATGATGCTCTAAGTGACTGTCACGAAAGCGAATATAGGGGATCGCCACCGTAAGGGCGGGAAAAACCAATGCCTCGTTCACGGCCTTCCACGGCGTCGGATGTCCGTGCAGAACTTCGTGCTGCAACGACGAATGCTGCGTGCCCGCCAGCGCGACAACCAGCATCGCCAACGGCAACGACCACGCGGCGATCCAGAGCGTCGCAACGGCCCAAATCGCATAGGTGGCGATCAACACCCAAATCGTCGGCCACTCGATCTTGCCGGGTTCAGACATGCCGCCCCCAACGAATATTGGCCCAGACCCGCTCGTAGCCAAGATACATGCAAAATCCGACGACAGTGTTCACCACGGCAATAAATCCGCCCGTCGCGACTGAACCGGTTAAAACAAAGCCAACCAAAGACATAACCGCCAGCCCGATGGCGTTCCAAACCAATGCCTTCACGATGGATCGTTTCCGCGTTTCCATATCGTCCCCAAATCTTGCGAGATCACAAATACGTCAGATCTTCCCGTTGCGAAATTCAGATAGGGATTAACAAAAAGCCCCAATTGGTGATATAATTCACCAATGCAGAATTTTTTCACGAAATCCTACCGCGCAGAGCTGTTTCGCGAGCGTTTGCAGCAAGCAATGCAAGACGCAGGCAGCAACCAAAGCCACCTGTCGCGCGAAGCGGGGGTTGATCGCTCGACAATCTCGCAACTGCTCAAATCAGATGGCCCCCGCCTGCCCAACGCCCATTTGATCGCCCAATGCGCCAGCATCCTCGGGGTCTCCGCCGACTGGCTGCTTGGCATCACCGACAAAAAGGAAAGCGCGGCGGATCTTCTGGCGGCGTCCATGAAGATGACCGAGGCCTCCCGCGCCCTGATCGACGAGCAAATCTTCCAATGGCATCAAGAGGCCGCGGGCTACAAAATCCGCCACGTCCCTGCCGGATTGCCCGACATGCTCAAAACCAATGCCATGTTGGAATGGGAATACGCCCCCTCTCTCGGACGCTCAACGACCCAAGCCATAAGCGATTCCGAAAGCCGCCTTGAATTGATGCGCCGCGCGCGCTCGGACTACGAAATCGCAGTGCCCCTGCACGATCTCCTCTCATTCGCGCGCGCCGAGGGCTACTACGCGGGCCTTCCTCTTGAAACACGCCTCGCCCAGATCGATTACATCCACGACCTAACAACCGAGCATTACCCATCGCTGAGGCTTTGCTTGTTTGACGCACGACGGCTCTATTCAGCACCGGTCACGATTTTTGGCCCGCTGCTCGCGGTGATTTACCTCGGCCAGAACTACCTCGCCTTCCGAGATCACACCCGCGTCGATTCCATCACCGCCCATTTTGATACATTGGTCAGAAACGCCCACGTCCCCGCACGGGACATGCCCATAATGTTAGAGCGTTTGCGCCGCGACCTGAGTACATCCAAAACCCCTAGTCTGTAATCATCAGTGCCGGCGCGAAAGATGAACAGATCGAAACTCTCGCCGGACACCGCTTTGCCCATCGCAAAGGTCGTCACCCGCGGCAACCGCATGATCGCGGTGTTTTCTGTCATCACCTGCGCCCAAAGTCGGGAAGCAGGATCATGTTCGCGCCCCTCGGCTGGCTGCCAAACAAGCCGAAAAGCGTCGATTACTTCTTCAAATTCAATCTCTTGGCTAAACCGAACACCAACTTGTTCACGACAATCGGGATCTTTCAAACAGGCCCGTAGCTACCTGTCAAACGCAAGCTCACCAGCCCGCGGCGCGCGAGTGCCCAGTATCTGAGCACCAATCGCGTGTGAGAGAATCACGCAATCTGACCGAACAGCTCCGTGCATCATCTGCACCACCGCACAGTCCTCCAATATCCTCGTCTCTGCGACCCTTTCTTCCTTCGCAAAGAAACCCGAGCACCTCTGCTCCTCACCCAGCCCGTGAAAG
>NZ_JBELFI010000184.1:0-3194 GCF_042093035.1 Yoonia sp.
TAAGAAGCGGCTTGGGCTCTAGCCCAAACGCTCCTGGTGGGTGGCAGGTGAATGCCGCAGGCAATCACCGAGAACCCACGCAGACGTTATGAATAAAGAAAGGCCGTCGCAGAAATGCGGCGGCCTTTTGCTTTGACGCTGACCCAGTGGGTCGATTGCCGCCCACGCACACTGCCCTGATCCGAACCGCGGCTCATTGTTAAACAGCACTTGTCAGAACAGTGCGCACGCGTCAGGTTTCCTCATGACAACAAACCGCTGGCTGATTCTCGCCGTCTTGTTCTTTGCCCGCCTCACCATGGCGTTTCAATTCCAGTCCGTCGCTGCATTGTCACCCCTTATCATCGACAACTTTGACGTTGGACTGTCTGAGATAGGCTTTCTGATCGGCCTGTATTTTGCCCCCGGCATCTTTTTTGCCCTTCCCGGAGGTGCTGTCGCCGCCCGTTTTGGCGACAAGCGTATTGTGGCTGTGGGACTGGTGCTGATGTTGGCTGGGGGCGTTTTGATCGCCCTTACAAAGGATTGGAACATCTTCACGGCTGGGCGCCTGATTGTCGGTGCGGGGGGTGTCATATTGAATGTGGTCATGACGAAAATGGTTGTTGATTGGTTCGCATCAAAAGAACTGTCCACGGCGATGGCCATTTTCATTAATTCCTGGCCTGTTGGTGTTGCGCTTGCGCTGTTGATCCTGCCAATTCTTGCCACCACAGCCGGGCTTTCGTTTGCATGGTGGGCGCTCGCGGGTTTGGTTGGTGCGGGCCTGTTGTTCTTTGCCTTGATCTACAACGCGCCTGAAGGTGTGGTCGCTGTTACAAAGACCAGCGAGCGAACGACGATCCCGCTCGTTGCTGTGACCTTGGCAGGCGTGGTCTGGGCGCTTTACAACGCAGCACTGGCGATGATCTTCAGCTTTGGGCCCGCGTTCTTGACGCAAGAGGGCTATGCGCTCACCCAAGCGGCCTCACTCACCAGCCTTTTTATGGTGATTTTTGCAATTGCCCTGCCTCTCGGCGGTATTGTCGCTGACAAGACGGGGCGCAAGGACGCGATCATTTACCTGAGCTTGCTGAGCTTTGCTGCGCTGATGCCCGTTGCGGTTTTCGTGCCGGACAGCGCGTTCATCGTGTTCTGCGTGCTTGGGGCTTTGTTTGCGTTCGGAGGAGGACCGACAATGACATTGCCTGCAGAGGTGTTGTCGCCAGCATCTCGCACGACAGGCATGGGGATATTCTTCACGATCTACTACGTATTGATGATGATTGCGCCAAGGATTGGTGGTGGGGTTGCCGAAAGCCTGGATGATGCAGGTGCTGCAATTTTGGTCGGGGCGGGTCTGTCACTTGCGGCAGCAGCATCGCTTGCGGCATTTCGTTTGCAGGTGCGCCATCAAGGGCCCGGTGGTTGACCGATCATTTTGTCCGCCTCTGCGGTCGTTTCATCCATCCAGAGTTTCAGCTTTTCGCGTATCTCTTCGCGCATCGCATCGTCCATCTTGCGCGGCACTTCATGCGGGAACTGGCGAAAGACATAAGCGCCTTTGCCAAATGCTTTCGGCACAAGCATCTGGTCCCAAGACCCAAGGCGTCGCGCCTTTGTGGTCGCAAATGCGTAGCAAAAGACCGGGATGCCCGTCGTGCGCGCCCACTCCAACGGCGCATCCTTGACCGCGCGGGCAGGGCCAAGTGGCCCGTCCCCCGTGAGCGCGATGCTCACCCCGTCCTTGGCCCGTTTCAAAACCATCCGAGACGCCGCCAGATTTGTGGTTTTGTCTGACATTTCGATTGAATGCAGGCCCATGCGCCGTTGCAATGCGCCGGCTACCCGTCCGATCGGGGAATTTGCATAAAGACTTGAGAGTGGTGCCACCGTCACAGGCCAGTGCAGCGATCCCATGATTGACCGGCTGTGCCAAACGACGACCAGAACAGGCCCCTTTATCAGGGCATCCTCAAGCGCGTCCAAGCCAGCGGTTTCCCATCGCGTGGTCCGGTTGCAGAACGAAAGATAGCCCCCGGCAAGTCGGGCAAGTGCGGCCGCCAGAAAGGGTGACTTTTCAATCTTATTGCGTAGCGACATATGCGTCAGTTGGCCTTTGATGGATGCATGTTCGTCTGTTGTCGCATTTCTTGCCCTGAACACAAGAGTGCGTCACGTTCCTACTTGATCCTGCCTTGGTTTCGGACTAACCCCTCTCTCGGTCGTAGGGGTATAGCTCAGTTGGTAGAGCGGCGGTCTCCAAAACCGTAGGTCCCGGGTTCAAGTCCTGGTGCCCCTGCCAGACCAGATCACCGGCGAGACGCGCGGAGGATCGCAGACTTATCATGTCATCTGCCTTGCCATCAGTTGCATTTCATATCGGCGCGCATAAAACGGCAACGTCGCATTTGCAGCGCTGTTTGCTGAATGCATCGGATGCCTTGGCAGAGCATGGCGTGCTGTATTTTGGACCGGAGTTTTTCCGCCAACCCGGTCAATCCATTCATGCAACCTTCGGCCTACGCGATGGACCTTCGGCGCGCGCGCCGCTGCGGCTCAGGGATTTGGCGCGGAATGGGCACCATTTGGTGCTGAGCGAGGAAAATTATATTGGCCCTTTAAATGATCCGGCGGGGTTCGGGCTCATGCACCGCTATCCTGACGCGGGCCCGAAAGTCGCGGCCCTTGCAGGGGCGATCGGGCAAAGAATTGACATCCATATGGCCGTGCGCAGGCCAACTGATTACCTGAATTCAGGCTATTGTCAGATGCTGCTCGGTGGCAAGGTGCGCCCCTTCAGCGACTATCGCGATGCCAATCCCACAACCAGCGTTGACTGGCCGGCGGTGGTTTCGAGTTTGCGCAGGGCAGAGGGCGTCGGGCGAGTCACGGTCTGGCGGCATGAAGACTACATGCATATTTTCAGACAACTGGCGGCCGGATTGGTTGGTCAGGATGCCGCGCATTGCGTGCCGCTGATACCGCGCAAAAGAAACCCGGGGCTATCTGAAGCTGCGGTTGCCCGTCTGCATCAAGAAGCGCCTCTCGCGGATCACAAGCGCGGCTATGAGATGCGCGGGGCACTGCCGATTGCACAAGGCAGGCCGCGGTTTGACGGTTTCACAAAGCAGGACCATGCGAACAGCGCGGCCGTTTATGACCGACAACTGGCGCATATTGCCCAGATTCAGGGTGTGCGCGTATTGCAGCCT
>NZ_JBELFI010000185.1:0-3183 GCF_042093035.1 Yoonia sp.
GCAATCTGCGCCCCTTGACGTATGACGGCGCACAGATCGGCGAAACCAGATCGCCGTGCAGAAAGACCGCCGTCAGACCCGGCCAGTCGCCGTTCCCATAGCGCAACCCGCCATCAATATCCGAGGTCATGAAATCAACGACCTGATCTTCGAACACGATCTTGACATCGATCCCGGGGTGATCGGCCTTAAAGGCAGGCAAGTTGGGCAAAACGATGCGGTTTGTATAAAAAGGTGCGGCCGTCAGTTTCAGAGTGCCGGTATCCTTGTTTGAGATCTCAGCCGCCGCCGCTTCGATCTCGTCCAGGGCCGCCGTCAAACGCGGCAAAAGTTTTGCCCCCGATGCCGTCAACTCAACGGCGCGTGTTTTGCGGTTGAACAGTTTCACGTCCAACGCCTCTTCCAGCGCCTTTATCTGGTGGCCAACCGCAGCGTCGGACACAAACAACTCTGCCGAGGCATCCTTGAAGCTCAGATGCCGGGCCGCCGCTTCAAAGGCTTTGATCTGGTTGAGATTGGGCAATCGACGCATGGCACGCGTTATAGCCTAGTTTTTCTAGTCTATAGCAAGAAATTTGATCGTTTGTCGAAACACCCCCGTCAAAGTTAGTGTGAATTCAAGGCGCCGAAACAAGCAACCCACTGATATAGAAAGACAAACCCATGACACGCACCTCTTCAGAAATCGTTTTCACCGACCTTGACATCATGCTGCTGCGCGCAGGCGCACCGACCCGCTTTGACAGCCCCTACTGGACCGAACGCAAGGTCGATTGGAGCGTCGTCCGCGACGTCTTTATCTCGCCGGTCACCCGATTGATCCGCGCGGGCTTCAGAATGATCCCCCGCCCACAGGCGTCAGGCACGCAGGCTGCCTGATCCACCCTTCCCATAGCCAGCAAAAGAAAGGGTCGCCCCGATCGCGGCCCTTTTTTTCGTCGGCTTGACTCTGTCCCGCCAAACGCCTAAATCCCGCCCAAACTCCGGAAGTGCCAAAACTTCCGGTCCTTGTTAGATACAGGGATCGCCCTCCGTCAGCGCGTTGCGCCCACGGGGGCAATTGCATTTGGGCCGGTCGTTCATAAGTGAAGGGCCATAGTTGAAACGGTAAAGGATACCGCGCGTATGTTTGAAAATCTGTCCGAACGCCTCTCTGGCGTCTTTGACCGTCTCACCAAACAGGGCGCCCTGTCGGAAGAGGACGTCAAGACCGCCCTGCGCGAAGTCCGCGTTGCCCTTCTTGAGGCCGACGTCTCCCTGCCCGTCGCCCGCGAGTTTGTCAAAAAGGTTCAGGAAAAGGCCACCGGCCAGGCCGTCACCAAATCCGTGACCCCCGGCCAACAGGTCGTCAAGATCGTCCACGATGCGCTGGTTGATACGCTGACCGGCGAAGAAGACCCCGGTACGCTGAAAATCGACAACCCGCCTGCGCCGATGCTGATGGTCGGCCTTCAGGGGGGCGGTAAAACCACCACCACCGGTAAGCTGGCAAAACGTCTGAAGGAAAAAGAAGGCAAACGCGTCCTTCTCGCCTCGCTCGACGTCTACCGCCCCGCCGCAATGGACCAACTGGCCATGCTCGGCCAGCAGATCGGCGTTGACACCCTGCCCATCGTCGCGGGCCAAAAACCGGTCGATATCGCCAAACGCGCCAAGCAACAGGCGACCATGGGCGGCTATGACGTCTATATGCTCGACACCGCTGGACGGCTGCAAATCGACGAAGTCCTGATGAAAGAGGTCGAGGACGTCCGCGACGTGGTCAACCCACGCGAGACGCTTCTGGTCGTCGACGGTCTGACCGGTCAGGTCGCGGTTGAAGTGGCCGAGGAATTTGACGCCAAGATCGGCATCTCGGGCGTCGTCCTGACCCGCATGGACGGCGACGGCCGCGGTGGTGCCGCGCTTTCGATGCGGGCTGTCACCGGTAAACCGATCCGCTTTGTCGGCCTTGGCGAAAAGATGGACGCGCTTGAGACGTTTGAGCCCGACCGTATCGCGGGCCGCATCCTCGGGATGGGCGACATCGTCGCGCTTGTCGAAAAAGCCCAGGAAACCATCGAAGCCGAGCAAGCCGAGCGCATGATGAAGCGCATGGCCAAAGGTCAGTTCAATATGAACGACCTCAAAATGCAGCTTGAGCAAATGATGAAAATGGGCGGCATGGAAGGCGTCATGGGCATGATGCCGGGCATGGGGAAAATGTCCAAGCAGATGGAGGCCGCTGGCATGGACGATAAAGTCCTCAAACGCCAGATCGCGCTGATCCAGTCGATGACCAAACGTGAACGCGCCAATCCGCAAATCCTGCAGGCCAGCCGCAAAAAGCGCATCGCCAAGGGCGCAGGGCTTGAGGTCAGCGAGTTGAACAAACTGCTGAAAATGCAGCGCCAGATGGCGGACATGATGAAAAAGCTCGGCAAAGGCAAAGGTGGCATGATGAAACAAGCCATGAAGTCGATGATGGGCAAAGGCGGTCTTCCGGGCGGAATGCCCGCAGGCATGGACCCCGCTCAAATGGACCCAAAGGCCCTAGAAGCGGCCGCCAAACAAATGGGCATGGGTGGCAAACTGCCCGGCCTTGGCGGCATGGGTGGGCTGCCGTCTGGTCTCTCTGGTTTTGGTAAAAAGAAATAATGTCTTTATCTTTGTCCAAATACTCACAACACAACACCTCAGTGCGCACAACGCCGCAGGGGATGCGCACCGCATGACCCTCACCGCTGCCCCTGTCCTTGAAACCGAACGCTTGACGTTGTGTGGTCCCGAGACCCGCGACACCGAAGCCGTGATCGCGTTTCTTCTGGACAAGGCGCGCGCAGAGTTCTTCGGCCATTGCGACACCCGAGCCGACGCATGGCGCTGGTTTGCATTAATGGTCGGCCACTGGCACATTCATGGCTACGGCTATTTCATCATCGCCGACAAAGAGACAGACAAAGCCGTCGGCCTTTGCGGCGTATGGAACCCCGAAGGCTGGCCAGAGCCGGAAATCGGTTGGGTTGTGTTCGAAGGCTCCGAGGGTAAAGGCATCGCTTACGAGGCCGCAACCCGCGTGCGCCAATACGCCTACCGCGATCTGGGGTTGACGACGATCACCTCAAACATCGTCCCCGGCAACACGCGCTCGATCAAACTGGCAGAACGTCTGGGCGCCACCTATGAGCGCACATATCAAAATGT
>NZ_JBELFI010000186.1:0-3044 GCF_042093035.1 Yoonia sp.
CTTGCAGAAACTGCTTTGCAGGTTGCAAAAAGGCCGTCGTGCGCAGGTCCGATGCTTTTGCGTCACCCGTTGTCACGGGTGGTGTCGGATCAACGATCGTAACACCAAACCCTGCCGTTCCGAAAGCCGCAGCCGCTGTTAGTCCGGCGACGCCGCCACCGGAGATCAGGATATCTGTTATGCTACGGTCCATACGCGAGACATAGTTCGCTTCCGTCGGGCCGGAAAGGGTCACCGGACAAGCTGCGACAAAAAATCCGCCAGATCATCGGTGTGATGATGGATATGGGCGTCTTTTGTGTGGTCGGGATGGACCAAAACGGTGCGCATTCCCAATGCGTGCGGGACGGCCAGATTGCGCGCCTCATCCTCGAACATGGCGGCGACTTTGGGATCGACCCCGTCCCGGTCAAACACACGTGCAAAGGCTGCTTGCGTTGGTTTCGGTTTGAAATCAGCGTGTTCCACGCCGTAAACCGCGTCAAAAACACGGCTCAACCCGCGTGCATCCAGCACCCGCTTCGCGTGGTTTTCCGATCCGTTCGTGTAGACAATCCGCCGCCCCTTCAAGTTTCCGATATGGTCACGCAGCACATCGTCTTCTTGCAGGTGCGAGATATCGATATCATGCACATCGGCCAGAAAATGATGCGGGTCCACGTCGTAGTGCGCCATCAAGCCGGTGAGCGTTGACCCATATTCAACCCAGTATTCACCGCAAAGCGCCAGAGCGCGGGCATGGTCCAGCCCGGTGAGGCGGGCCACATAAGCTGAAAACCGTCCATCCATCTGCCCAAAAAGATCGGCAGAGGGCGGGTAAAGCGTGTTGTCGAGGTCAAAAACCCACGTCTCCACATGCGAAAAATGCCGTGCAACCATGGCCCCAGACTATGCAGACCCTGCTCTTTGCGCAATCGCTTTGGCTTGATGTTCAACCCCCGTGGGGCCTATGTTAAAGAAACCTCATGAAGGACGACCTCATGCAAGATGCGCGCGGATCCAACAAAGACGCCTACGCCATGATCCTAGAGGCGATTGACAGTCATATCTATCAGCCGGGTGATCGGCTGGTTGAAAGCGAGTTGGCTGAAAGGTTTGGCGTTTCACGCACGCCTATCCGCGAGGCGTTGCAGCGGTTGGAGACACAATCGCTCCTGACGCGTGACGGCAGATCGCTGATTGTGGCATCGCTCGATCATTCGCAGCTCTCTGAACTTTATGTTGTCCGTGGCGAGTTGGAGGGGCTTGCCGCACGTTTGGCGGCCCGCCATGCCACGCCCGAGGAAATAAAGGTGTTGCGCGAATTGATGGCCGCAGATGCCAAGCTGGTTGATGATCCCAAAGCAATGAGCCGGGCCAACAGGCGCTTCCACAAGCAAATCCACCATGCGTCGCACAACCGGTTTTTGGTGCAGCAACTGGATCTGGTCCACCGTTCCATGGCGCTATTAGCAACGACATCGATTGCCGCAGAAGGCCGTGGACGCGAGACATTGGAAGAACATGAAGCCATCGTGAACGCGATCGAGGCAGGCGATGGAGATGCCGCCTATCAAGCGCTGCGCGATCACATCTCCGAAGCCTTTGTCACCCGCCTGAAACTTGACGCGCAGGCCGTCGAAGCGGCGGAATAATCAGGCGCTCATCGCCTCCGCGAAACGCTCAAACAGATAGTAGCTGTCTTGTGGTCCGGGGCTTGCTTCGGGGTGGTATTGGACGCTGAACACAGGCCGTCCGGACATGCGGATGCCGCAGTTACTGCCGTCAAACAATGAGACATGCGTTTCTTCCACACCATCAGGCAATGTCTGGCTATCGACAGTAAAGCCATGGTTCATGGAGGTAATTTCAACCTTGCCAGTTTCCATATCCTTGACGGGGTGGTTTGCGCCGTGGTGGCCGTGGTTCATCTTGATCGTCGTCGCCCCCAGCGCCAAAGCAAGCATTTGGTGCCCCAGGCAGATGCCAAAGACGGGCAGGTCTGCTGCAAGAACGCCCTTAATCATCGGCACCGCATATGCGCCGGTCGCTGCCGGATCGCCAGGACCGTTGGACAGGAAAACACCATCAGGGTTGAGCGCCAGCACCTCCGCAGCGGTCGCGGTCGCGGGCAGTACCGTTACGTTGCAGCCAGCACTTGCCAGACATCGCAAAATATTGCGTTTTGCGCCGAAATCAATGGCGACGACTTTGTGTTTCGGCACCGTCTGTGGCCTATAGCCCTCCGGCCAAGCCCACCGCATTTCATTCCACTGGTAGGATTGCGCACAGGTCACATCCTTAGCCAAATCCAGACCTTCGAGGCCGGAAAAGGCGCGTGCTTTCTGGACCAGTGCCGCGATATCGAAATTACCCTCTGGGTCATGCGCCAAGGCGACATGCGGGGCGCCTTGATGCCGGATCGCGCGGGTCAAACGGCGCGTATCAACGCCGCCCATGCCAATCCGGTTGCGCTTTGCCAGCCAAGCGGCCAGTTCTTCGGTCGCCCGCCAGTTTGAGGATTTTGTCGGATCCCATTTGACAACCATGCCTTCCGCGACCGGATCGGCAGTTTCGTCATCTTCGGGGTTCACGCCTGTGTTGCCGATGTGGGGGAAGGTGAATGTCACGACCTGACCCGCGTAAGACGGATCGGTCATGATTTCCTGATAGCCGGTCATTGCGGTGTTGAAGCAAAGCTCTGCCACCGTTTCGCCGGTCGCTCCAAAGCCCATCCCATAAAAGACAGTCCCATCCGCAAGTGCCAAACAGGCTGTCGGTTTCTGCGTCATGAGCAACTCTCCACTGTCAGATTGAGCAGGGTTTACGGGGGCGGCGGGCCGTGGTCAAGACCGGATCAACCCTTAGAAACAAGCGGCAAGATGCGCTTGTCAGTTGGTCCCGGTCCGACTATATGACCCATTCGAAATGTGAAAATGCGATAGGATGCAGTTATGCTGATGCGTGATAAAGTGAATGCGGCTTTGAAAGACGCGATGCGCGCCAAAGAGGCCGACCGTTTATCGACCCTTCGCCTTATCAACGCCGCGATCAAAGACAAAGAC
>NZ_JBELFI010000187.1:0-2995 GCF_042093035.1 Yoonia sp.
CTAAACGGCAATGCCTTTGCGCCACTATGTTGGTTCGCGGTTTGTATCGGCGCTCTCTGCTTTTACGCCCAAGCTAGATAGACTTGGCGGTGCTTCGGAACCAACAGCACGGACTTTTAAATGGTGTGAACGATATCTGATCTGCGGCCGGGCACATTGACAGTTCATCTCAGCATGGACGAAATGGCTGTCTCCCAAGGATGTACGCCAGATCAAATTGATCGGACAGCTCTGCTTCTTGAAGCACCGTTCCGCATGCGGAGGCGGGGTGTAGAACTCAAACTGCATCTGTGTGATGCGCCGCCAGAGGTTGACCGGACACTCGAACAGAACATTGTGAAGGCGCAACGCTGGATGGCGATGATGCTTGAGGGAAAGACCTTTGCCGCGATCGCGGAAGCCAAAGGCACCTCAAAGCGCCGGGTGCAAGATGTTATTGACCTCGCTATGCTGTAGGCCAAAAGTTCAAACAGCGGTCCAAACGCGTACCGCCGAAATCGGTAACGGAGACTGTGGGCCTAAACTGGGCAGCTTTGTGCTTGTCCCTGCGTCTCTGTCGGAAACCAACCGTACTAAAGGCGCGCTAACGCGGCACAAAAAGCCGGCAGGCTCTTAGCGTAAGCAAATCGGAGGAATGGCTGGCTGGGATGGTAGGATTCGAACCTACGGTACACTGTACCAAAAACAGTTGCCTTACCACTTGGCTACATCCCAGCAGCGAAGCGGGTGATACTGCGTCGCGACCAGCGGTTCAAGCCCCGTTTTCAAAGAAAAGTTGCTATTATTGCCGTCGGCATCCCCGCGCGAAAGAGGCGTCCGCCGCCTAGACGCGCAGCGGGTCGGCCTTGGCGAGTTTATCGAAGTTCATCAGGCTTTTGACGACCCTGTCCATCTGATCCAACGGAATCATATTCGGCCCGTCTGAGGGCGCGTTGTCGGGGTCTTCATGGGTCTCGATGAAGACGGCAGCAATCCCCAGCGAAACCGCCGCACGCGCCATCACAGGCGCAAATTCACGCTGTCCGCCGGATGAGCCACCCATGCCGCCCGGTTGCTGTACCGAATGCGTCGCGTCCATCACAACAGGATAGCCGGTCTTTGCCATCGTGGGCAACGCGCGCATGTCTGCAACCAAGGTATTGTAACCGAAAGAGGAACCGCGTTCGGTTAGCAAGATACGTTTGTTTCCAGTGCTTTCGATTTTGGAAACCACGTTCGGCATATCCCAGGGGGCCAGAAACTGACCTTTCTTAACGTTGATCGCGACACTCGTTTCACCAGCGGCGAACAGCAGGTCGGTTTGACGGCACAAGAAAGCCGGGATTTGCATAATATCGCAGACCGCCGCAACCGTTGCGCATTGATCGGGCGCGTGAATATCTGTCAGCACCGGACACCCAATGCTGTCCTTGATGGACTGCATGACCTTGAGCCCTTCGTCCATGCCAAGGCCGCGCTTGCCCCCAAGCGATGTGCGGTTGGCCTTGTCGTAGGAGCCTTTGAACACAAATTGCGCGCCATGAGCGGCACAGATTTCGGCCATTTTGCCCGCAATCATTTGCGCGTGTTCGATACTTTCAAGCTGGCAGGGGCCTGCGATGACCAGAAGAGGCAGATCATTGCTGACGGTCACATTGCCAATATCAAATTCATGCATCAAGAGCTTACCTGTTCACGAAGGATCGAGGCGGTCAGAGAAATCATCAGGTACACGCCTGAAAAGATCAAAAAGGCCAAGATCGTGTTTTCAAAAGCGCGGGGATAGGCCGCGGCATCGGGGGTCACGGGGCGCACGCTTTGCGACAGATAACGAACTTGCCTGTTGGCTTCAATGCGCGCGGTTTCCATCTGCGTAAGCGCCTGCTGCACCATAATCGTTTGGAAATTATAGTTTTCTTCGGCGGTGCGCAGCTCTGTATTGCGCGCGGCCAAGGACACCTGCGTGTCACTGCCACCTGTCAACTGATCGCGCAGCTGGATGATCTCTGCGTCGATGATGCTGATCTGGTCGCGCAGGGCCTGCACCTGCACTTCGCTCGGGCGATCCACATTCAGTCGTGATTGCAGGATTAAATCAAGGCGCTGGCGTTCATTCTCAAGCCCTGTGATCTGTCCCATGCGGGCTGATGTTTCGCTCGCCTGGTCGATTTGGCGCAGGCTTTGCTGCAAAGACAGCCATTCCGCCAGAGCCGCCGCACGTCGCGCCTCTGCTTCTTCATAGCTTGCCTGCGCGCCAAACATCTGATCGGCACGCAAACGGCTGGTCAATTGGTCAACCTGTTCTTCCGCATACCCAATCAGAGCATGTGAGAATTGGAAGCTCTTTTCTGGGTCGGGTGCGATGACTTCCATGCGGATGATCCCCTCGGTCGGATCATAGCTGATACGCACGCGATCCCCATAAACCTTGAAAGCGTCCTCGTTGCTTGCATCTTCTGGCAAGCGCTGAAGCGCATCCACACCTGGATCGCTGAATGCTTCCCTGAACCCGTGATCGGCATCCAGCCGCAACATCGCCTCACGCGAGGCGAGGTAGGATTGCACCGCGATGCTGTCCTGCTGGGTCGCCATGGAGGTGCCCTGAAACATCGTGGCCAAACCGGTCGCCCCGCCGCCTTGTGGTTGGGCTTGCTGGATCACGATCTCAGAGTTGGTGGCATACATCGGGGTGGCAAGATTGTAGAAATACCAGCCAACCATAAAGGTCGGCAGGAAGATAAACACCGCAAGCCGGGTGAACAAAAGCACCAGTTTGCGGCGACGGCGGCGCGCAATATCAACCTGGATCTGCCGGATCTCTGAGGCGTTTTGTTCGGCGGCTGCCGTATTCGCGGTCGCAGGCATGCCAAAACTGCTGTGCGTGGTATCGGGCAGCATCATCCGCATCTTTCCACCGCCCTGGTTGGCCTTTTCCGGCCTCACGAGAGCAACAATGGAGCTGCGCTGAAACGGGTCAATCCCGGTCAGACGCAGCTGGCGCACGGCGTCATAATCT
>NZ_JBELFI010000188.1:0-3046 GCF_042093035.1 Yoonia sp.
TCTTGATGGGTCTTGCGAAACACCGATTGGAGGTTTGGCGGAATTGGACGGCGGCAATTTGCGGCTGCGCGGGGAGATTTTGCGCACCGATGGCACTGAAGTGTTTGCAGATGAGTCCACCGGACTTGTCGAAGATGGCGCTGAAATGGGCCGTATGATGGCAGAGAAACTGCTTGCGCAGGCAGGGCCTGATTTTTTCTAATCGTCTGAATGGCAGGATTTTCCGGAAATTCCCGTGACGCGCGAATTCTAGAATTCTCACGTCATTTTGGTGGGATGACTTTGCCGGGGTTCAGAATGTTATTTGGATCAAGAGCCGCCTTGATCGCCCGCATCGCATCCAGTGCAACGGGGTCCTTGCGCCGTTTCATCGTGTCGAGCTTCGAGACCCCAATCCCATGTTCTGCGCTGAAAGACCCTCCCAGCTCTTGCACCACATCCTCGACGGCTTGCACAAGCGCGTCCATCACTCCGGGATCATTGCGACTGACGTAGCTTGTGTGGTGGATGTTGCCATCACCCAAATGGGCCACGATGACTTCGCATGCGTTTGCATCAATCGCTTTGATACGCGGGGTCAGCGCAGTCTCAAATGCGGCAATCTTGTCGAGTGGCAAGGCCACGTCCGTGTTCACGAACACGCCGCCGAAAAAGGCAACTTCGCCGGCGTCTTCGCGCCGTTTCCACATTGTGCGGCGCTGGGTATCATTTTGGGCGATGACTGCGTCAAGGACTGTCCCCGTCTCAAGCTCTTTCTCCAGGGTTTCCGTGAGCGCGCGGACCACGGGCAGGCTACCGTCCGTGTCGGGCACTGCGTCATGGGCTTTCGTCGCTGCAACTTCGACCATGATGTTTATGTCATAAGCGGCGTCAAACGGGGCCGGGGCATCCGGGAACAGTTCCATATGCTTGTCGATGTAGCTGCGCGGCATGTACTCAAATGCCTCAACGCCACCGCCGGTTTCGTCCTGTAGTCGGTGCAGCAATGACAACGCATCAGGCAGCGACGACACCGCGACCATTGCCGTCACGTAGGCGCGCGGCTTGCTGTGCAGTTTGAGAACTGCTGCTGTAATGATCCCCAGCGTGCCTTCTGCCCCGATCACCAGATTGCGCAAATCAAGGCCGGAGTTGTCTTTGTGCAGCGCGTTCATCAAGTTCATCACGCGCCCATCGGCCATGACCACCTCCAGCCCGAGGCAAAGTCCGCGTGTGCTGCCATAGCGCACGACGTTTGACCCACCTGCATTGGTCGACAGCAAGCCGCCGATCATGGCAGAGCCACGTGCCCCCAGTGTCAAAGGGAAGATCAGGTCATGGGCTTCTGCGGCATCGTGCAGATTGGATAGGATCACCCCTGCGCCGACTGTGGCCGTGCGTGCGTCGGGATTGATTTCGGTAATCTGGTTGAGCCGCTCTAACGAAAGCAGCAATGCGCCATCGGCCAGTGTCGCGCCCGTCAGTCCGGTACGGCCAGAGGCTGGGACGACTGGCGTTTTTGTGTCACTTGCGATTTTCAGGATCGCGGACACATCAGCGGTGTTGCCGGGGCGCAGAACGCCCAGAGGCGTTGACGTATAGGCCCCTGTCCAGTCCTTGCCGTAGGGCGCGGCATCTGCGCCTGTCAGGACATTCGCGGCGCCTATGGCCGCTTCGATTTGGGACAGGATGGTCATGGGGCCTCATGCGCAAGTATTCGTGCAAGCTAGCCGGAATTAAAAGGTTGCGAAAGCCTAAGGACGGTCTGTTTTGTGCAACCCGTAAGTCGGGCCATCTGCACGCGATGCGCGACCGCCAAATGAAAGAAAGCATGGTGGTGGCGTGGGGGAGACTTGAACTCCCGACCTAACGATTATGAGTCGTTCGCTCTAACCAACTGAGCTACCGCGCCGTACCACGAGCGACCGATTACGCAATGGGGAGTCAGGTGTCAAACCGATTCTGACTGTAACGCGGGTTTAAACCCACCATGCTTTAATCATACCGCAGTTCCGTCGCCTTTCCACGAAAGATGAAGTAGCTCAACACTGTGTAGGCAATGATTGTCGGAAGCACGATACTGGTGCCGATCAGGATGATGAACAGGCTTTCTGGCGCGCTTGCTGCCTCATAGATCGTGATCTGTTCCGGCACAACATATGGGTAGAAGCTATAAGCCATCCCGCCGAATGCCATTACCCAAAGCGCTGTCGCTGCCGCGAATGGCAGCCAGGAATAGCGGTCCTCCGAAAACGGCATTCTGCGCAGCATCGCCCAAAGCCAGTAAACCAGCAAAGCCGATAGGATTGGCAGCGGCGACAAGTAGAGCGCCTCTGGCAAGCTGAACCATTTTTCAAAGATCCGCGTGCTGACGAAGGGTGTCGCCAGAGAGATCGCGCCGATCCCCAGCGCAAGCCCCCAGATACCGCCCTGCGCCCATTTCACGGCCTTGTATTGCAGTGAGTGCGCTGTCTTGTGGATCACCCACGTCGCCCCGATAAAGCTATAGCCTACGGTCAAAAACACCGCTGTGAGCATTGCAAACGCAAAGTTCGTCCATGTCCATTCCAGCCCCATGACGTACATCCCCAGCATGAAACCTTGGCTGAGTGAGGTCATCAATGACCCGGTGAAAAACGCATTGTTCCAAAGCCGTTTGTGCGGGGCCGGTGCCTTGGCGCGGAATTCGAATGCGACACCGCGCAGGATCAGACCGATCAGCATGATCGCCACGGGCAGATAAAGTGCCGTCAGGATCGCCCCGTGCGCGGCTGGAAATGCGACCAGCAACAGGCCGACTGCCAAGACCAGCCATGTTTCATTCGCGTCCCAGAACGGCCCGATTGACGCAATCATCCGGTCTTTTTCGTCGTCCTCGGCGAAAGGAAACAGTACCCCAACACCAAGATCGAAACCATCCAGGACCACATAGATCAGGATTGAGAGACCCATCAGGCCCGCAAAGGCGAACGGCAGCCAGACAGTGGGATCGCCAAAATAGTTCATCTCGCTTACTCCGCCGGAACAGGGTTGGGGGCAGGTGTCGGTGCGATACGCGTGCCAATTT
>NZ_JBELFI010000189.1:0-2962 GCF_042093035.1 Yoonia sp.
CGGCGCTGCTGGCGCGGGGAGAGACGATCGCGGAGGAAATCGCGGCGCTCTTTTTTGGGGGCCGGTTTTCCGCCGTCTTTGGTATGGTCCATTTTATTTTCTCCAGTTTCGTGTTCATCATGCCTGCATGCGCAGGACGGGACTTTCGATATGAACGCCCGCATCAACGTGCAGCACTTCTCCGGTGATCCCGCTGGTATAGTCGCTGGCGAATAGCAATGCGGCGCGACCCACCTCGTCGGCCTCGATATTGCGCCGCAAGGGCGCGGCAATTGCAGTGGCGTCCAGAAGGGACGCAAAACCGGTCAAGCCCGACGCAGCCCGCGTGGCGACCGGCCCCGCTGAAATAGCGTTGACGCGAATATTGTTGGGGCCAAGTTCGTGGGCCAGATAACGTACCGTCGCTTCCAGCGCCGCTTTCACAGGTCCCATCACGTTGTAGTTCTGCACCACACGTTCACCGCCGAGATAGCTGAGCGTTATCAAGCTGCCCCCGCTGGGCATCAATGGTTCGGCAAGTTGTGCAAGGCGGATCAGCGAATGGACCGACACGTTCATCGCGGCGGAAAACCCTTCAGCCGAACAGTCCGTCAGACGGCCATGCAGATCAGCGGGCGGAACGCTGCCCACCGCATGAAGGATAAAATCCAGCCTTCCCCAGTGCGCCGTTATTGTGTCGAAAACAGCGTCGAGTTCCCGCGGTTTATTCACATTGCACGGCAGCACGAGCGGGGCTTGCAGCCGCGCGGCCAAAGGTGCCACGTGCGGCTTGGTGCGCGCATTAACATAGGTGATGGCGAGTTCGGCGCCGGCTTGCCTGAAATGCAAGGCCGCAGGCCACGCCAGACTGAGATCATTCGCGATGCCGATCACAAGGCCTATGCGACCGGACAAATCAAGCAATTCCGCAGGATCGCAGCATTCTTCGTATTTAGGCATCTTCTTTTGGCGCAGCATCGTTGTCGCTGGTCGCATCGGCCGTTTTCTTATCCACCTCCTGGGGCGTGCCCGATTTGTCATGCTTGTGCCCACCATGCCCGTGCCCGAAGAGGTGCATTGCCGCCATTCCCCCGAACAACAGAACCAGAACCCAGTTTTCAATTAGCCAATCCATGGTCGTCTACTCCTTGTTTGATGCGGCGCGTTGATCGTCCGCGAAAGTGGATGTCAAAGTGTCGAAAGCGTTGCGGCACATCGCGCCGGGGGCAATGTGCAGGATCCTATACATCGGCGGACCCGACTTCATCGGTGCGCTGCGCGCATGGGTGCCCAGTGAGCATCACCGTCGCGAAATCCTTTGCGATTTCCTTGCGCAAACCGGCAAGGAGGTAGGCCGCATCGCCTGGTGCAATGCCCAATGCACGCGCCGCTTGGCCCATGGGGTATTTCTTGACGTCGACGCGGTGGAACAATGCCTGCGCCAACGGGGCATCCGCATGTGCCGAGGTCTGAGCACATGCGCAGGTCATCTGGGATAACAAGTCCTGCAGGTCTGCGTCTGATGCAGATTGGCGGCTTGCCGAAGAACTCAAATGCGTCGTGATAGGTGACATGGTACGATTACTCCTGCGGCGGTGCCTGAGGGCACACTCACAGAAGTAGACGTTGTTTCGCGCAAAACGTTACACATCCGACGTCAAGATACTCAGGAGGCTTGCCCCTCTTCGACGCAATCCGTCTCATGCGCCTCATTCGCGCAGCCCTCAGGCGGGCAAGAACAATCGTCACGATCATCTCTGCAGCATTCGCCGCAATGGCCTATCAGAGCCTCGCGCAACGCGGTCCGCGCACGGTGAAGCCGTACACCAAGCGCGTTGCGGCTCAAGTCAAGATCACGCGCGACGGTCTCGCGGTCCTCTTCGCCGAAATCAATCCGCCGGATCAACGTGGCGTCTGCGGGACGCAGTTGGGAAATCAGCCCGCCGTGGCAGGTACACAGTCGCGCCATCTGTGTTGGCGCATCATCTATCCATTCCTCCGGCTCGCGCGCCGCAGCAGCAACCAGTCGGCGACGCTTGGCGCCTTTGCGATAATAATCATTCAAAGTGGAGCGCAGGATCGCATAAAGCCACGCATCCATCCGTTCAACATCTCTGAGTTGTTCCTTGCGCGCCAGCACTCGAATGCAGAAATCTTGCAGGACATCTTCTGCATCTGCGCGATTGCCTAGCCGTTTGACCAGAAAACCCAGAAATGCACCGCGTTCATCCAGTAGCGTGCGCTCAGGCGATGCGCTGGACACCTGCGAACGTCGCTTGTCTTGAGTTGCCATGATGTTGCTGACCTTCACAATTGAATGACCGACCGCCAAATTGCGCGTCGAACAGACCTAAACCTGACTATCTCCGCCTACATATTCAATGCCTGCCTGCATCAAAAAAACAGTTTGTACTGTCACCCAATAAGAGGTGCCCTAAAACACGGCGCATTCATTGGTTGTACTGCAATCTGGAATTTTGACCAAATTGATCGTATTATCATCGTTGAGGAAGTTAAAACCAGCTTTGGCCGCGAACCATTTATATCGCGGCGTGTCATTCGTATAAGTGTTTTATATCAATTCTTTATGTGGCATTTCTTAACTGATATTAGCGCCAGAGAAATGATTACAATTGGGCCGTCTGGCGAAAACCGCAGATCGCGCGCCGTAAATGTCGCTCCGCCGCGATGTAAGGTTTTTGCCGTTTCAGCGTCCTATCTACAAAGGTGTATTATGACTATTGACCAGAAATATCAGCTGTCCCGCATCGATAAGCCGGACCTGTCCGGTGGATGGCTGGCTGGATTGCGACTGCAAAGCGGCTTGATGCCGCAACGAAGAACGCCGGACGATGAGCAGCGGCCTGAATGGCGGAATGCACCGTTCCGCTTTCGGTCGTCCAACCGACAAGCCGCTGCTCTGTAATGAATGAAAGTAATTATCGTCTGTATTACCATTAGGGGCGGATAATGCCGCCTTCAA
>NZ_JBELFI010000190.1:0-2874 GCF_042093035.1 Yoonia sp.
GGACCTACTGATTACAAATCAGTTGCTCTACCAGCTGAGCTATAGGGGCACTGGTGCATCTTGCGATGTCTCGGCTGACCCGAGTGCGCGGCGTATAGCAGCAGACAATGCGCCATGGCAATGCCATTTTCACACCAAGATTACAAAATTCTTGCACCGAAAATATAGGCAAACGCGGCCTCCCGCATGATTTGCGTTTTCAGCCAGAAAACACTAACCCGACGGATGAGACCCCCAAGAGAGATCAGGTCAAAGTTTCATGCAGATCGCATTTCATATCGGCGCAAATTGCACGGATGCAGACCAACTGCGGAAATCGGTTTTGCGAAATGCGGCCGCTCTTTTGCAGCAAGGTATCGTCATCCCCGGGTCCGACAAATATCGCGCGCTTCTGCGCGAAACGATTGATGGTCTCAATGGCGCGCAGCCTGCGGCCGACACGCGTGAAATCCTGCTCGATGCCATTATCGCGCAAGACGACGCGACACGCGTCATCCTGACCAATGACAACTTCATCGCGATCCCAAAACGCATCTTCGATCGCGGTGTGTTCTACGCACAGACCGAACCCAAGTTGTGCGGTTTGCAACGGCTTTTTCCCGAAGATGAATTGTCGCTCTTTTTCGCAATCCGCAATCCCGTTACCTTTTTACAAGATGCCGCTAGACTGGCTGAGCCGACATCGTTGCGTGAATATCTGGGGCTGTTGTCCCCGATGGATGTGCGCTGGTCCGACGTAGTCAAAAAAATCAAACGCGCAGCACCCCGTGCCCGGCTGAATGTTTGGTGTACCGAAGACGCCCCCCTCATTTGGGAGGATCTGATCCGCCTGCAGACAGGGATACCGCCTGATGATCCTGTGCAAGGGGGGTTCGACATGGTCCGGCGTGTTCTGACACCGGCGGGACTTGAGCAAATCAAGGCCCTTGAGATGCCCCGGGACCGCATTGCACGTCACGCACTGATCGGTGATCTGATCGAGGATTTTGCCGCCCCCGATCTGGTCGAGGAACAGATTACAATGGAAGAATTCACGCCGGAACTTATCGGCGCGATGTCCGAAGCCTATGAAGACGACATTGATGTGATTGCAGCGATGGACGGCGTGGAGATGATCCTGCCGTTCACCTGAACGCTACATCCCCAACGCGGCCTTATACATATCGAGAACCGCTTCTTCTTCGGCCAGATCATTTGCGTCACGTTTGCGCAATGCGACAATCTTGCGCAGCACTTTGGTGTCATAACCACGGCCCTTGGCCTCTGCCATCACTTCTTTTTGTGCGTCGGCAATGTCTTTCTTCTCGGCCTCCAGCCGTTCGTAACGCTCGACGAATTGGCGAAGCTCCTGGCCTGCGACGGTGCTGGCGGTGTCGGTAACGGAATCGTTCATCAAAGCTCTCCATAGATTTGCCCCGTGACTAGCCGCTGCCATTGCCCCCCGCAACCCTTGCACCGGCCCGAAGACAGCGTTAGGTGCACCTCAAAAGCGAGGTCGCTATGGAAGTTGTTGTTTGGATTGGTGCGGCATTGACCCTTTTGGGTCTGGTCGGGATTATTGTGAGCATCATCGGCGTGACAAAAGCCCGGCGCGCAGGGGTTTCAGACGAAGAGCTGCGCATGCGCTTGTCGAAAATCCTTCCGTTCAATCTGGGCGCGCTGTTCCTTTCGATGCTGGGCCTGATGGCCGTCGTAATCGGCATCATGCTTGGCTAAGGCAAAGATACTGCTTAGTCCTCTGAGCAGAACAGCTGATAGATTTTTTCCAGCAGTGGCCGCACCCGCGGATCAGAGAGTTGGTAATACATTGCCCGCCCGTCGCGTTCGCAACGCACCAACCCCTCGCCTCGGAGCTTCAGCAATTGCCCAGATACATATGATTGACTTGCGTCAATTGCTGTCTCAATCTCTGTCACAGTCAGCGGCCCGGGAGCCAGCGCGCATAGAATCCGCAGGCGTCCTGGATTGGATAAAGCCTTCAGAACGTCTGCGGCCTCTTTGGCGGCCGCGTCCATATTGTTAAGTAGCAGGTCAGAGTTTTGCATAATGTTACGCGCGCCCTTGATACATTTTACTTTTAGAATATATTTGCTTTCAAAGAAGGATAGCAAAGGAGACAGGAAATGACACCACAGGTTAAAGCTTTCTTTGACGAAAATACCAACACTGTGTCCTATGTTGCACGGGATCCCGAAGGACATGCCTGTGCGATTGTCGACAGCGTATTGGATTATGACCAGGCGGCCGGGCGGACGGATACGTCATCAGCGGATGAAATCATTGCCTGGATCAAGGCAGAGGGATTGCAGGTCGCCTGGATATTGGAAAGCCATGTTCATGCCGATCACCTCTCTGCTGCGCCTTATCTACAAGAGGCGTTGGGCGGAAAAATTGGAATCGGGCGGAATATCACCGTGATCCAGAACACATTCGGGAAGGTGTTCAATGAGGGGACTGAATTCCAACGTGACGGGTCGCAATTTGACGCGTTGTTCGATGAAGGCGACAGCTTTCATATCGGACAATTGCGCGCTGATGTCCTGCACACGCCCGGCCACACGCCTGCTTGTCTGACCTATGTGATCGGCGACGCGGCCTTTGTGGGGGATACGCTCTTCATGCCTGACTTCGGCACAGCCCGCTGTGATTTCCCCGGCGGATCGGCGGAGGATCTTTTTCAGTCCATCCAAAAGATTCTCGCGTTGCCGGATGAAACCCGCATTTTTGTCGGCCACGACTACAAGGCTCCGGGGCGCGATGATTTCGCGTGGGAGACGACGGTCGGCGAACAAAAGGCTCTGAACGTGCATGTCGGCGCCGGACGCCCGATGGATGAATTTGTCGAAATGCGTAAGGCGCGCGATGCCAAACTTG
>NZ_JBELFI010000191.1:0-2869 GCF_042093035.1 Yoonia sp.
AACATCAACCTGACGACAATCCACAACCCGATCAAACAGATCATCGCCTCGTCAATCGAGTTGATAGAGGCATCATTGAAAAACGAGAACCGCTACCCGGAGGCGCGGCTCTTTGGCTGCACAATTGTGGAGCGGGGGACGTTAAGGCCGTTGGGGTAGGGGTGCGGTTGATTATGTTTAATAATCCTAGTCTGAATAACATTGTGTCAACTACGGTGAAAGATCAGCGCGGGTTTACTGCTCGTGATGTTAACTGTCAAAAGCGCTGCAATCGCAATATGATTGACCGGCAAACGGGTTTAAGCGCGGGATGGCAGATGAGGGTCTGATGACACAAGGCGTTGACACCGACACTATGGTAATCACACATCGCCAATCATGCTTCTCATGGGCCCAGCCAAAGTAAGTATCTGCCTGGATGATTGCCTGACCAACACAAGGCGCAACAGCGCGAATATTGAGCGCAAAGCGCAACGCAGCCGCACAGTCGGGAGTACCTAACGAAACATGGGCGGTCTTGCGTCCAGCCACTTGCCGTCGGCCTTCCCAGATGCGGCCACTGCATAGACCGCCGCCATCGACCGCAACCCATCCTCTGCGCGTGGATAAAGATTGGCCGCCGGGTCCATCGTGCGCCCTTCTTTGCGGGCGGAAATCGCCTCTGCGAGATCGCAATAGATGTTGGCGAAGGCCAGCGGCATCCCTTCGGCGTGGCCGATGGTGACGCGGGATGTGCGGTCAGCCTCGGGTGACAGGTTCGCCTCGCCACGCTCAATCACTTGCAGCCTTTCGCCAAGTGGCATGTAGTAAAGCTGGTTGGGTTGCTCTTGCGACCAGCGCAGACCACCCGTTTCACCAAAGACCTGAATGCCAAGCCCGTGCTGGCGCCCGATCGCGATGGAGCTGGTCCAAAGCCGCCCAACAGCACCACCGTCCATGCGGAAATTCACCATCGCATCGTCTTCAAGTGTGCGCACATCGATGCAAGACACGGTATCCGCGGAGAGCTTTGTTACCTCCTGACCTGTCACAAAGCTCGCCATATGCATCGCGTGAATACCGCAATCGGCAAACTGGGCGGAAACACCCGCCTGCGCCGGGTCATAACGCCAGCGGACGCGGGGGTTGTCGGCGTCAGTGGCATCGGCGTGGTGCCCATGCGCGAATTCGGCATTCACAAGACGCACCTGTCCAATGTCACCGCGCGCGATCATCGCCCGCATGTGACGGACCAGCGAATAGCCGGTGTAGCCGTAATTCACCGCGCAGATATTGCCTGTCTTTTTGGCGATCTCGACGATCTCTTCGCCCTCTTCCACGGTCATCGTCATCGGCTTTTCGCACAGCACATGAAAGCCGTTTTCAAGGAAGGCTTTCGTGATCTCAAAGTGCGTCGAATTTGGCGTCGCCACAGTCACCAGATCAACGCGGTCATCGCGCTTTTTTTCCGCCGCAAGCATTTCTTCCCAGCCGCCATAGGCGCGGTCGCCCAAGCCCAGACGTTGGCCGTAGTCGATCCCGTAATCGGGCCGGTGGTCGAGTGCGCCGGCTGAGAACTCGAACAAGCTATCCAAGCCTGCACCCAAACGGTGTGCCGGTCCGATCTGGCTGCCTTCGCCGCCGCCAATCATGCCCCATTGTAGTTTTGCCATGACGTTTTCTTTCGTAACAGAGGCTTAGAAGCCGATTGATTCCAGATATTTACGGTTGCTTTCGGCATCCTCAAGCGGGGTGCCGGGCATGGATGGATCGCAGTCTTGCTCAACAGTACACCAGCCTTCAAAACCAGCGTCCAACAAGACTTGCCGCACACCGGGGAAGTCCACATCGCCTTGGCCCAAGTTGCAGAAGATGCCTTGCCCACATGCTTTGTAGAAGTCTGTGCGCTTGGCCACCACGTCAGCTTTTACAACTGGGTCGATATCTTTGAAGTGCATGTAGCTGATCCGGTCGATGTGACGCGTCATGAAGGCCACGGGGTCATATCCGGCATAGGAATGGTGGCCAGTGTCAAAGCAGATTTTCAGGATGCTTTCGTCGACTTCTTCAAGCAGGCGTTCCAGCTCCGGTTCAAAATCGATGAAGCCTGCGGCATGGGCGTGCATCCCAACGGTTAACCCAAATTCTTCCGTACCCATCTTCGCGATTGTCGCGATCCGGTCGCGGAACGCGGTCCATTCGGCGGTGTCCATCTGTTCGGCCTCATCCGCACGGCCCGCGGTGGGTGCGCGCCGCGCAGAGATGCTGTCAATCAGCACCAGATGCTGTGCGCCGTGTGCCACGAGCGCCTTGCAGGTCCGTACAGAGGCATCCATGACCTCATCCCATTTCGCCGCATCATGGAACGGGCGAAACACCACGCCACCGATGATGCTGAGGTCGTTCTTCGCCAATTCATCGGACAAGATGGCGGGGTCTTCTGGCATATAGCCAATCGGCCCCAGCTCGATGCCCTTATAGCCCGCACCGGCGCATTGGCTGAGGACCGATTGCCATGTGGGGTAGGCGGGGTCGGATGCGAATTCGATACCCCATGAACAGGGCGCGTTCCCGATTTTGATCATGATAGCGTACTTTCTTTAGTAATCTGCGATGTTGACCCAAGCGTTCTTGGCGCTGGAATCGAGTGCGGCTGTGACGATGCGGTTGACCTCAAGCCCTTCGGCGAAGGTCGGCCATATGTTGGTTTTGGTGTCGATGGCGGTCAGGAAATCTTTGGCCTCGATGATGATTTGATCTTGGTAGCCTGTGCCATGTCCGGGACCTTGGCAAAAGGACAAATAATCTGGGTGGGCGGGACCAGTCAGGATCTTACGAAAGCCGCGTTCGGCCTCTGGGCCATCCATTGTGTAAAGGTGCAGCGCGTTTT
>NZ_JBELFI010000192.1:0-2852 GCF_042093035.1 Yoonia sp.
TTGATCTTCTTGATCGAAACGGATTGATCCCTTGGTGCCGTGAATTTCATAGGCATAGCCCATCTTGCGCCCGGTTGCGACACGACTGAAGAACAGATGCCCTTGCGCGCCGTTTTCAAAACGACACATGAACTGCGCCTGATCGTCATTGGTCACCTGATCCTGACCACGTGTTTTGTGAACTGTTTCCACCTGTGCCGACAGCGCCGTGATTGGCCCAATCAAAGCACGCGCACCATTGATCATATGTGGGGCGAGATCGCCCATTGTCCCGTTCGCGTCGCCTTGGGTGCGCCAGTTGCCGGGCAGGGCAGGGTCGGCCAAAAAGTCTTCGGTATGCTCGCCGCGAAACCATGTGACATCCCCGATCCGGCCCTCAGCAATCAATTGTCGCGCATATTGCGATGCGGGCGTGCGGATGTAATTGAAGCCGATCATGTTGATCGCGCCGCTTTCAACAGCCGCGTCGTTCATTGCGATGGAATCGTCCAATGACGCACCCAACGGCTTTTCGCAAAATACAGGTTTGCCAAGCGCAAAAGCCGCCAGTGCTATCGCGCGGTGGGTTTCTTGGGGTGAGGCGATCACGATGGCCTCGACCTTTGGGTCGTTTACCAAGACCTGCCAATCGGATGTGCCGCGCGCAAATCCGAAGCCCGCGCGATACCGTTCTGCTGACGCATCCGAAGACGCACAGACCATTTCCAGCCGTGGCCGCAACGCAGTTTCAAAAAGTGCCCCCACAGACCCGTAAGCCGCGGCATGGGCCTTACCCATATAGCCGCCACCAATGATCCCGATGCCAATCTCAGTCATAGCTGATGCTCCTCCCAGAAACCGGTTGCAACCGGTTGCAATTTTGGTATCGTTCTTTTAGGCCGCAGGTCAACATCCAATCGCGCGTTGGCTGCAATTGGTCTCAATTGGGGGGAACAAGTTAATGCAGGGACAGCAAACTGTCACGCTGACGACAGCGCAGGCGATTGTGCGTTATTTGGCCAATCAATACATCGAAATCGACGGCGAGGAGCACCGCATTTGCGGGGGCGGTTTCGGCATTTTCGGGCATGGTAATGTGACCTGTCTGGGCGAGGCGTTCTACCACCATAGAGAGGACTTGCCGCTCTATCGTGGCCAGAATGAGCAAGGCATGGGGTTTGCCGCCGCTGCTTACGCGAAAGCATGGAAGCGCCGCCGCTTTATGTTCTGTTCCGCCTCTGCGGGCCCGGGCACGGCGAACCTTTTGACATCTGCCGCCCTCGCGCATGCGAACCGGTTGCCGATGTTGATGCTGTGTGGTGATGCGTTCCTGACGCGACTGCCTGACCCGGTGCTGCAACAGTTGGAGCATTTCGGGAACCCTTCGTTTGGCGTCAATGATGCGTTCAAGGCGGTCAGCCGTTATTGGGACCGCATCACGCATCCCACGCAGGTTATTCAGTCGCTGCCAGCGGCTCTGGCCACAATGCTTGACCCAGCTGATTGCGGACCTGCTTTCATTGGCCTGCCGCAGGATGTGCAAGGCTGGACATATGATTATCCACTGAGCTTTTTTGCCAAGCGCGTGCACCGCATTCGCCGCCAAACCCCTGATATGTTTGAAATCGCCGACGCTGTGGCTCTGCTTCGCAATGCGGCGCGACCGATGATTATTGCAGGTGGCGGTGTGCAGTATGCGGGTGCTGTGGCGGAGCTGACGGCCTTTGCTGAAGCGACCGGCATCCCGGTTGTTGAGACGATCGCAGGTCGCGCGAATATGGTCCACGATCATCCGCTGAATATCGGCCCGATTGGTGTCACCGGCTCTGATTGCGCCAATAGCACTGCGGAAGAAGCCGATGTCATCCTAGCCGTGGGCACCCGTCTGCAGGATTTCACGACAGGATCATGGACGGCATTTGCCCATGACGCCAAAATCATCGGCTTGAATGCCGCCCGCCATGACGCGGCAAAGCATATGTCAGCCACGGTTGTGGGTGACGCAAAGCTGGGCCTTGAGGCGTTGAACGCTGAAATGGCGGGCCATACCGCACCGGCCTCTTGGACGGCGAAAGCCCAAGACAAGCGTGCGAAATGGAACGCCTACGTGGCCGAAAATACCCGCGTCGGCAACGGTCCTGCATCTTATGCGCAAGCTATTGGTGAGGTGAACCGTCTGTGCGACCCGCGCGACCGCGTTGTTGCTGCCGCTGGCGGGCTTCCCGCAGAGGTGACAGCCAACTGGAAAACGCTGGATATCGGGACCGTTGATGTCGAATTCGGGTTCTCGTGCATGGGCTATGAGATTGCGGGTGGTTGGGGCGCGCGTATCGCGCAGATGCAGATGGAACCAGATCGCGATACCATCGTCTTTACTGGTGATGGCTCCTATATGTTGATGAACTCCGATATCTATTCATCTGTTCTAACTGATAAAAAACTAATTATTCTAGTGCTGGACAACGGCGGCTTTGCGGTCATCAACAAGTTGCAGAACAACACCGGAAATGAAAGCTTCAACAATCTAATTGCCGACACACCAACGGCTACAACCCAAGTTGGCGTCGATTTTGAAGTCCATGCGCGTGCGATGGGGGCTTTGTCAGAGACTGTGAGTTCTCCCGCAGAGCTTGAAGCGGCCTTTGGTCGTGCAAAGGCCGCTGACAGAACCTATGTGATCTGCATGAAGGTGGATCCCTATGAAGGTTGGACAACCGAAGGCCATGCGTGGTGGGAAGTCGGCACGCCGCATGTGACCGGCTCTGACAAGGTGCGCGACGCCCATATTGATTGGGAATCCTCACGCCACAAGCAACGGAAAGGCGTCTGATGTCGCGGCTGATCGACGGGATCAAGGCAAACAACTTCGTCAT
>NZ_JBELFI010000193.1:0-2785 GCF_042093035.1 Yoonia sp.
ACCACGTGCGTAGTCCGTAAAGCACATGAACGTGCCGCCATAAGGCCGTGCGCCGCCATGCAGTGCCATGCCGTTCATCGCAGCGGCCATGCCATGTTCGCGCACACCGTAGTAGATGTAGCGGCCCTTGCGCCTGTCAGGGTGGAAAACGCCCATATCAGAGGTCAGCGTGTTATTCGAACCCGTTAAGTCAGCAGAACCCCCGATGGTTTCCTGCATGATCGGGTTAATCGCGGCCAGCACGTTCTCGGATGATTTGCGGGTCGCGACTTTCGGCGCGGTTTCACTGATTTGTTTTTTCAGCGCACGGATCGTGGACGCCAGACGCCTGGGTGCTTCGCCCGCGTAGATACGGGTGAACTCGTTTTTCTTGCTGTTGGACAGCTTTTCAAACCGCGCGTCCCATTCCGCGTGGGCCGTCGCACCGCGCGCACCGATGGCTTCCCATTGTGCCTTGACGTCCGCCGCGACTTCAAACGCACCCATAGGTGCGCCGTAAGCTTGCTTGGCGGCTTTGAGTTGGTCCGCATCCGTCAATGCGCCGTGACCCTTTGAGGTATCCTGCGCGGCGTGACCCAGAGCAATGTGGGTTTTGCAGGCAATCATGGACGGGCGCGGGTCTGCCTTGGCCGCGATGATTGCGGTATCAATCGCTTCGGGATCGTGGCCGTCGATGGACTGAACGTGCCAGCCACAGGCCTCAAAGCGCATCTGCTGATTGGTGATGTCGGCGATATCAACGGTGCCGTCGATTGTGATGTTGTTGTTGTCCCAGAAGACAATTAGGTTGCGCAGCTTCTGCATCCCCGCAAGCGCGATTGCTTCGTGGCTGATGCCTTCCATCAGGCAGCCGTCACCGGCCATAACATAAGTATTGTGATCGACGATCTTTTTGCCCCAAGTGGCGCGCTGGATTTCCTCTGCGATGGCAAATCCAACAGAATTTGCTAGACCCTGACCAAGCGGACCAGTTGTTGTTTCGATACCGCGTGCATGGCCGAATTCGGGGTGGCCTGCGGTTTTCGCACCCCATTGCCGGAAGTCTTTGATCTGCTGCAGTGGCATATCTTCATATCCGGTCAGATACATCAGCGCATAAAGCAACATGGAGCCATGACCAGCGGAAAGAATGAAGCGATCACGGTCCGCCCAGTCAGGCGCCTTCGGATCAAACTTGAGGTGCTTTTCAAAAAGAACCGTGGCGACGTCAGCCATGCCCATCGGCATACCTGAGTGGCCGGAGTTGGCGGCCGCAACAGCATCCAACGTCAGGGTCCGAATGGCGGTTGCTTTGTTCCAGTGATCGGGGTGGGCGGAGCGGAGGGCTGCAATATCCAAGGTGGTCAGGTCCTATTCTTCATGAAGAGCGTCATCTTTGCCAAGCCTCATATCAGGCCACCTGCATAGATCAAGCGTGACGGCTAAGTTCTTCTTATTTCAGGGGAGCGGCTGTTTGCGAGGACCGTAGGGATGGCATACGCTGCTCCAAACAGATCGCGATTCGGTGCGCTTGATGCAGCATTAGGCCGCAAGGGCCACTGATGGCAGGATCCGAAGGCGGCGCATAGGCTGCTTCGAAAGGACATGAGGATGAGTGATATCGGTGTATTAGAGGAGCGGCTCGCGCAAGCGCTCGACCGCATCCGCAAGGGCCTCGATGCCCGAGTGACGGCCGAGGGTGGTGATGCTGCACTTGGATCCGCTCTCGAAAAGGAGCGGGTAAAGAATGCCGAATTGGAGGCACGCGTCTCCGCACTGAAAGACCGGCAGGATACGCAAGTCACATCCTTGACCCAACGCGTTGAGAGCCAGCGCAACCAGCTTTCAAAACTCGACGCCGAATTACAGTCACTTCGGGCGGCAAACGTTGCATTGCGCGAGATGAACACAAAGCTGCGCCAGGCAGTCACCGACGGTCTGGCACCGGAGCTGCATGATGAAGCTGTGGCAGCCGAAGTCGCATCGCTTGCGGCGCAGCGCAACGCGGATGCTGCTGAAATAGACGCGATCATTGCCGAACTCAAACCCCTCATCTCGGAGAGCGCCAATGCCACAGGTTGAGATTGTCATCGCGGGCCGCACATTTGATGTCGCCTGTCAGGACGGTGAAGAGCATTACCTGCATTCAGCGGCTGCAATGCTTGATGTGGAAGCCAAACATCTGGCTGACCAGATCGGGCGTCTGCCTGAGGCGCGCATGTTATTGATGGCGGGTCTGATGCTTGCCGACAAGACCGCAGGGCTGGAGGACAGGGTCCGAACGCTTGAGGCGGAAATGGACGAAGCACGCGATTATGTTGAGAAGTTGAATGCGCAGCCTGCCCCTGATCCGATCCGCGTCGAGGTGCCAGTGGTACCTGCCCATGTGACCGAAGGTTTTGCTGAGCTTGCTGCCCGGGCAGAAGCCCTGGCCGACCAGATCGAGGCGAAATAGTCAGATAGGGCCGCTGCACCGCGGCCCCGATCGCTTTAGGCGTTGGCTTCGCGAATTTTGTCAGCGGCATCCTTGTCGAATGTCACGTCATTTTCCGCGAACAGCGTATCAAGCTCGCCCGAGAGGGTCATCTCTGTGATGATGTCGCAACCGCCCACGAATTCTCCTTTAACGTAGAGCTGCGGGATTGTGGGCCAGTCGGAATAGTCTTTGATGCCTTGACGTATGGCGTCGTCCGCCAGCACGTTTACATCACTGAAATCGACACCCATGAAGTTCAGCACACCAGCCACACGGGATGAGAACCCGCATTGCGGCGAGAGGCAGAGTTGGTCAAGGCTAACAACTTTT
>NZ_JBELFI010000194.1:0-2553 GCF_042093035.1 Yoonia sp.
AAGCTGGCTGATGGCGGCGACGGTCATCTTCGTGACGTTGGGACTTAAGTTCTTTGCCCGTGGCATGCTATCGGTCTCTGCGGTCTTGCTCGGCCTCTTGGCCGGATATGCATTGGCATTCGCATTGGGTCAGGTAAACCTTGGCAATATCGGGCGTGCAGCGAATTTTGCGTTCCCAAATCCTTTGCATTTCGGTCTAGAGTTTACGATGGCGTCAATCATCGGTTTCTGCGCAATGGCATTCGTGTCGGCGGTTGAAACAGTGGGCGATGTTTCAGGAATCACAAAGGGCGGCGCAGGCCGTGAAGCGACGGATAAAGAAATCCAAGGCGCAACCTATGCAGACGGGCTTGGAACCGCCGTGTCAGGATTGTTTGGCGCTTTACCAAACACCTCGTTCAGCCAGAATGTCGGCTTGATCGCTATGACAGGCGTGATGAGCCGCGGCGTCGTCACAATCGGTGCGATCTTTTTGATTGCGTGCGGGTTGTTGCCAAAAGTCGGTGCGATCATCTCATCGATCCCAATTCAGGTTCTGGGCGGTGGCGTGATTGTCATGTTCGGGATGGTGACCGCCGCTGGCATATCCATGCTTTCGGATGTGCACTGGAACCGGCGCAATATGGTTATCTTTGCAGTCGCGATTTCATTGGGCCTTGGCTTGCAGCTGGAGCCGGGCGCATTGCAACATCTGCCAGAGACAGTATTGGTCCTTGCGACCTCGGGCATTCTGCCTGCTGCAGTGATCGCCATTTTCCTGAACCTTGTGCTGCCACAAACACTCGCAAATGAAGCGACCGAAGAAGTCTCTGGTGGCATGGCCGGCAAAGGCACGGGATCGCTCAAGCAGGACTGATGTAGCACCTTGCGTAAAATGGCGTCAGCCAAGATAAGCAAAAGCGGCGTGTCGAAACACGCCGCTTTTCTATTCCAAGGCTGCATTTGACGCGCATCACACCGAGCCAATATCAAACGCGACACCACAATCCGAAAAAATCTCGCTATTACCTAAATCGCCGCGTCCCAATTCTGTCTTCCGACAAAATCGCCGCCGAACGTCACAAAGTCATATGGCGGTTCACATCCTTGTAAAGCAGATAGCGAAACTGACCCGGCCCACCTGCATAGCAAGCCTGAGGACAGAACGCGCGCAACCACATGTAATCACCTGCTTCGACTTCGACCCAGTCACTGTTCAAACGATAGACCGCCTTGCCCTCTAAGACATAAAGCCCGTGCTCCATGACATGTGTCTCAAGGAAGGGAATGACAGCACCCGGTTCAAATGTGACGATCGTGACGTGCATATCGTGGCGCATGTCCGACGGATCAACGAACCGCGTTGTCGCCCATTTTCCATCTGTCCCGGCCATTGGCGTTGGCACAATATCGTTCTCGTTCAATATTAGCACATCTGGCGCATCAAGGCCGCTGACCGCCTCATAAGCTTTTCTGATCCAATGAAACCGAAGGGTTTGCTGGTGCTGATTGTGCAGACGCCACTTGCGGCCCGCAGGTAGATACGCATAGCCACCGGGCGTTAATTCGTAGATTGCGCCATTTACCTCGAGCGTTGCCGTCCCCTCAACCACGAACAGCACAGTTTGGGCGCGGGGGTCAGTCTCAGGGTTATCTGAACCGCCTCCGTGTTGAACTTCCATGATATACTGAGAAAACGTTTCCGCGAACCCGCTGAGCGGTCTTGAAAGCACCCATAGACGGGTTTGCGACCAGAATGGCAGAAAGCTGGTTACGATGTCGCGCATGGTCCCCTTTGGGATCACAGCATAGGCGTTTGTGAAAACAGCGCGATCTGTAAGCAGTTGATTCTGGCCAGGTTGACCACCTTGGGGTGCGTAGTATGTTGAAGTCATAATTTTTCCTGAAGGTAAGCGGACAGTGCGGAAATTATGCGCCTTGCCACCATCGTAGACCATATACAAAGACGGGACAGGACTGTTCGTACTGATTTGAAAATGCAACAATTTACTTCCTAAATCGCAGGGCTTGCGTCGTTGAATCCGTGGGATATTGCGACGCTGATCGGTTATTCGATGCCGGTTTTCTGTCCCTGCCAGACTTGTGACACGACAACGATCAAACACGGACCGAGCAATTCGACGCCTTGTTCAAATTCAGTCAACAACCGATCAAATGGTGTACACGCGATCGAGAGATAACAAAGTCTGGAAAGTATGACCAACGAAGGGCCACCACATGGTTGAACGGGTCGAGATCGCAGTGATCGGCGCAGGCATTATCGGGCTTAGTTGTGCATTCAGACTTGCCCAGGCCGGGCATGAAGTGATCCTTGTGGATCCGCAAGACGCCGGATCGGGTGCCTCCTACGGCAATGCAGGCACAATCGCCGATTACGCCGTGATGCCGGTAGGAAGCCCCGCTGTTTTGCGTGACCTGCCGCGCCTGCTGTTTGACCGCAGCTCGCCACTGGCGATCAGACACGCGGCCATCGTTTCATTGGCGCCTTGGCTGTTGCGGTTCGTCCGGCAAAGTCTGCCTGCCGCGACCGTACGAAACGCAGCGGCGATCGCA
>NZ_JBELFI010000195.1:0-2513 GCF_042093035.1 Yoonia sp.
ATCACAGGGCCACGCGCAATCTGTTATCAAAACTGGACAAATCGCCGTGAACCTTGATGCAAAGACCGTAGAGGTTGAAGGAAATACTGTGCATTTGACGGGCAAGGAATACCAGATGTTCGAATTGCTCAGCCTGCGCAAGGGGACAACGTTGACCAAGGAGATGTTCCTCAACCACCTTTATGGCGGAATGGACGAGCCTGAGTTGAAGATCATTGATGTCTTCATCTGCAAGCTCCGCAAGAAACTCAGTGAAGCAACCGGCGGTGAAAACCACATCGAAACGGTTTGGGGCCGCGGCTACGTTCTGCGGGAGCCTGAGTCCGTGTCTCATCCGCAACATATTGCGATCGGTGCATAGCCGCGCCGCGGTCATCGTCGCCTTCGCTTTACCTGAAATCGCTATCTGCGCTGGACGCTTTTGGCTCTCCAGCCTAGTTATGATGTGCGGTCCCAATGTTATGGGCTGCAATATGGTAATTAGGTGCAGAACGTGTCGGATCAGCGAAACGGACAATCAGGCGATTTAGAATATCTTGCCGTTGACACGCTTTCGCAAGCGCAGGCAAAGGCGGAACTTGCGCGGCTAGCCGCGCGGCTTGTTCAGGCCAACACGGCCTACCATCGCGATGATGCACCAGAGATAACTGATGCAGATTATGATGCGCTCAAGCAGCGTAATGCGGCGATTGAGGCGCGTTTTCCAGAACTCAAACGAGATGATAGCCCATCAGAGGTTATTGGCGGGCAAATCGCCGAAGGTTTTGGCAAGGTCCTGCACGCGGTGCGCATGTTGTCACTGGGGAACGCATTTGACGATGAAGATGTCCTCGCTTTTGATGCCAGCATCCGCAAATACCTCGGCTTGGATAAAGCTTCACCGCTTTCATACACCGCAGAACCAAAAATAGACGGCTTGTCGCTGTCATTGCGATATGAAAGCGGCGTGTTGATTCAAGCTGCCACACGCGGCGATGGATCGATTGGTGAGAACGTCACCGCCAACGCGCGCACTATCAGCGACATTCCGCGAAACCTCGAAAACGCGCCTGATCTGCTTGAAGTCAGAGGCGAAGTCTACATGAGCCATGATGACTTTGCCGCTTTGAACATGCGGCAGGCGGAAAAAGGTGGCAAGGTTTTTGCCAATCCGCGCAATGCAGCTGCGGGGTCCTTGCGGCAATTGGACCCCGAAATCACCAAAGTACGCCCGTTGCGGTTCTTTGCCTACGCCTGGGGAGAAATTTCAGAACCGCTGGGCCAGACACAATCGCGCGCCATAGCACAGCTTGCCGCGCTCGGGTTCTGCACCAATGATCTGACGGTGGTGTGCGCATCCCCGGAAGAGATGATTGCGCATTACAGACAAATAGAAGCCCGTCGGGCCAAGCTGGGCTATGACATCGATGGGGTGGTGTACAAGGTCGATGACCTCGCATTGCAGGCGCGGCTTGGCTTCAGGTCAACCACACCACGATGGGCAATTGCGCATAAATTCCCGGCCGAACTCGCGTGGACGGTCCTTGAGTCGATTGATATCCAGGTCGGCCGTACCGGTGCGCTTTCTCCCGTGGCGCGTTTGAAGCCGGTCACTGTTGGCGGCGTCGTTGTTTCGAATGCGACTTTGCATAATGAGGATTATATCGCCGGGCGTGACGGCAACGGCGCGCCGATTCGTGATGGAAAGGACATACGGGTTGGCGATTGGCTGCAGGTTTACCGCGCAGGCGATGTCATTCCCAAAATCGCTGATGTCGATCTGGCACGTCGGCCCGAAGATGCGGTGGCTTATGATTTTCCCATCATTTGCCCCGAATGCGGGTCGGATGCGATCCGCGAAGATGGAGACGCGGTCCGCCGCTGTTCCGGCGGCATCATTTGCCCCGCGCAAGCCGTTGAAAAACTGAAGCATTTCGTGTCTCGCTCCGCATTCGACATTGACGGTCTGGGCGCGAAACAGATTGAGCAATTCTACCGCGACACGTGGATCGCAACCCCTGCCGACATCTTCACGCTGCGCGACCGGTTCGGAGCAGGTATGCAACAACTCAGAGACCGCGAAGGTTGGGGCGAAAAAAGTGCCAACAAGCTGTTTGATGCCATCGATAAGAAACGCCGGATACCTCTGGCGCGACTGATTTTTTCCCTCGGCATCCGGCACGTGGGCGAAAATAGTGCGGCACTTTTGGCCAATCATTACACATCATGGACCGTTTTTGAGGACGCCATGCGCAGTGCCACAATTGGCGCGGGCCCCGTGTGGGACGAACTGACCGGGATCGACGGGGTTGGCGAAGTGATGGCGACCTCCCTCGTGACGACATTTCGCCAAGAGGCGGAGCGCGCTTCGATTGACCGCCTGGTCGCAGCGCTTGATGTGCAAGACGCCGCGGCCGTCGCAACTGACAGTCCCGTCGCCGGCAAAACGGTCGTCTTTACCGGGACGCTCGAACGTATGACCCGCGCTGAGGCCAAGGCCCGGGCAGAGGCTTTGGGCGCCAAAGTCTCCGGCT